>JAYZVO010000216.1:0-12239 GCA_036155555.1 Myxococcota bacterium | reverse complement strand
CGCAGCGCATGTCTCAGGGTCGAGGCAGGCGCCGTCGACGCATTGTCCTCGCTCGCAGGTGCCGTTCGCGTCGCAAGGGATGTCCGCTCGGCACAGGTCGTTGACGCAGCTGTAACCTTGCAAGCAGCTCGCGTCCTCTCCGCCGCAATCACTCGCGTTGCTGCACTCGCCGCTCGTCGGCTCGCACACGCCTCGCTCGCACGTCACTTCGGCGCACAGGTCTGTGCTCGTGTTGTTTTGCGTGTTGTTCGGCTCGTTGTTACCGCCGCACGCGGATAACAACATTGCTGTGAGCGCGAAACCCACGCTGAAGCATCGTCTTGTGAAGTGAGATAGCGTTCTCTCCATTCTGAGACTCTCGTAGATGGGGGTTGCATGAGATGGCGTATCTGGGAACGATTCATCTACATGCGTGTTTCGAGATTTGTCTTATGTTCCCGTCACTTGCGACCTCTTTTTAGAGGCGCCAAGTGGCACCATAGGTGCGCATCGGTTCGAGTTCAAATCGGGTAGAAAAAGAACGTACTCGGGGTGTGTAGAGAAAATGTGATTGTTCACAGATTGTCACTTTCTATGCTTTTACGGAGGACTTGGACTCTATTGGGGTTTGTGGTTTAATCCCCGGCCGGTTCAAGCCGGACCTACAAAGTCAAAGGAGAGTTCTGTGACAATGACGAAACGAATGATGAGTACTTACACCGCAGCGCTGTTTGCTGGGCTGATGGTTTTTGGTGTCGGGTGTGGCGATAACAACGACTCCAACAACACGGCGAACAACACCAACAACACCGCGACCAACAACAGCACTGCTGGCAACACGTCGGCAAACAATACAGCCGCGAACAACACGGCCGCGAATAACACCGCAGCCAACAACACTGCGGCGAACAACACAGCCGCGAACAACACGACGCCTGCGAACAATACGGCGGCCAACAACACGACGCCTGCGAATAACACGACGCCTGCAAACAACACGTCGAACTACACGCCCGTCGATCCTTACGATGGCGAGCGCGTCGCGGCCTGTTCGGACGGCGGCTTCTCCGAGTGCTTCGAGAACTCGGACTGCATGGACAGCGAGCGCTGCGAAGACATCGGTGATGGCATCGAGGTTCCTTGCTGTGTTCCTGGTCCTCGCGGCGAGATCCCTGTCGGTGAGGCTTGTGGCGATGGCGGTGAGATCCAGTGCCAGACGGGCGTCTGCATCGGCCGCAACGACGGCGCCGAGCTCTGCACGACCGGGTGCGAGACCGACGCGGATTGCCCCGCTTCGGTCCCCGAGTGCTACGACATTCCATTCGCTGGCAGCTACTGCGTGGAAGCTGGCGAGTGAACCCTCGAGGGTAGGGTGATCTCGTTTGTGTTGTCTGCACAAACCTGATACCACCACCCTCGACCTTGGAGCTGTGAGGCAGGAAGTCCGGTGTGACGCCGGCGCTGCCCCCGCAACTGTAAGCGGTGACGAGCTCGACATACCCCTGACTCCTCCTTGTTTTGCGAGAGAAGAGAGGGGGTAAGCCACTGGCTAAAATAGCTGGGAAGGTGTCGAGCGAGGATGATCCGCGAGCCAGGATATTGGCTCACAGCTCTTTCTATCTCACTTCGCACGGGTCGGTCGTGGAGGAGATGGTGCCAGAGTTTCTCATCGGGATACGACGGCTTCGAGAGAAGGTTTCGAGCGCTTGATTTATCGAGCCTCGGAGTGACAGAGCGCGCCAACCGCGCTTTTCCCTCGACGCACAATGCCTGTCTTCTCTGCGCTGCTCCTCGAAACGACGCCCGTCGTTCGCTTCCTTGGAAGGAGGAGCACATGTCCCGAGCTCTCATCAAAAACAACCGCTCAGGTCTCTTCGCGACCAGCGCTGTGCTCTGTCTGCTGGTTGCCTGTGGCCCCGCTGACGAAGACAACAACAGCACGGCCACGAACAACACCACACCTGCAAACAACAGCAGCCGACCCACAGACACGCTCGATGTCACGGGCTCCTTCGCGAGCATCTACGGCTTCGAGGAGATCACGGCCTCGACCTGGGGTGGCTTCGCTGTCGTCTACGCACACAACGAGGAGAACTGGGTCGTCCTTCAGACGCCGATGGACGCGGAGTTCAGCCCGAACACGTTTACCTACGTGGTCTACACCGAACCTGCCGAGGATGGCTCCTTCTATTATTGCCACGCCGAGTACGGTATCGAGACCGAGGAAGAGGCGCGCAACTCCACGGTGATGCCTGACGCATCTTCGCCAGACACGGGCGGCTGCGGTGATTTCCCCTGGACCAAGCTCGAGCCCAACGACACGTTCGAGTTGATCGGAGAGTTCACCGGTGATTTCGGTGAGGAGTCCGTCACCCAGACGGACTGGACCACGTTTGGAACCACCCAGACGATCATCGGGTACAACAACGCCTCCAACAAGGCGGTGCGTCAGCTTCCTCCTGACGATCAGTTCAACCCTGACAAGTTCAACCGCATCTTCTGGCTCGAGCCAGACGCGGACGGCACGTTCTACTACTGCACGGAAGTCATCAGCGCGGACACCGCCGAGGAAGCATGGGCAGATCCTGCGACCTCTGACGCGAGCGATCCTGACAATGGCGGCTGCGGCGGGTTCCCCTGGACCAAGCTGACGGTCAAGCAGTGATCGGGCGAGCGCGCGATGGCGTCGTGCTGATCCTCGCGTTGTTTGTCTCGGCTTGTGGTTTCGAGGATGCTCCCGAGGACCCTGTCGAAGATCATCGGATGAACAACGAGGATTCAGACCTGGGCCAAAAAGAAGAGGACATGGAAGACCCCGAGCCCGTCGAGAAGGACTGGCGAGAGGAAGGGCTCCCTTACCTCGATGAGATCGTCTCCTTCGAGCCTGGTGAGGGCGCTGGCTTCGGGCAAGAGAACATGCCCGAGGTCGCGCTCGGTCCTCCTGTCGGGAAGGGCACCGGCGCCGGTTCTTTCGATGTTGTCAGCCTGGGCGTCGGCGGTGAAATCATCCTCTCTGTGGGCGATGGATTTATTGTCGACGGCGAGGGCGATGACTTCATCGTTTACGAGAACCCCTTCTGGGCGTCCAAGGACCCACTCCAGGTCTTTGCCGAGCTTGGCGAGGTCTCGGTGAGCGAGGATGGCGAGGAGTGGCATGTGTTCCCATGTTCACTCGAGCCCGAGCCCGAGGCACAGTGGCACGGGTGCGCGGGCTGGACGCCGACGCTTGTCTTCGATCCTTTCGAGCATCCCCAACTCGATCAGGAGGTCACAGGCGGGGACGCCTTCGATCTCTCTGTCGTGGGGCTCGAGCGCGCGAAGTACGTCAAGGTTCGCGACCTCTCGACCGAGGGCTTCGCGCCATCTGCGGGCTTTGATTTTGACGCCGTCGGTGTGATTCACCTCAAGCGTTAACTCCGAACTCACGCTACGAGCAAGCCGCCATCGACCTCCTCTAAGTGAGCGAGCAAGCTCGAAGGGAGGCTCTCGGGGTATCCTCTGAGCTGGATCTCCGAGGGCCTGTACCCTTGAAGCGTGGCGAGGTGATGCCTCGCCCTGTCGTGAGAGAGCTTCGAGATATCGCGCGGCGGCACCATCCGGGTGTAGTCGCGCGATGCCTCCTTGCCCCAGATGCCACGCACGAACGCGGCGTTGATGGCGTTCGAGCGGCGCGGGTAAAAGAGCGCCGCGTCGAACACACTCGCCATATCTTTATCCAGCCAGGGGAGCATCGCCGAGACGACCGAGTCATGATCGACGAGGTTGCGCGAGGCGATCGCGTGCGGGTGTGAGAACTGATACACCGCGCCCTGATCTGGCCCGAAGTCGAGCAGCGCCGCGTCCCCCATCGTCAGCACGAACCTGATCTTATCACGCAGCGGCGCGAAGTGATTCACCTCGGCGTATCGCTCGAAGAAGGTCGCCGCGTCCCGGTGCAGATGCTTTCGAGAGTCATCGCGCAGCCACCCCACCGAGACCTTGATCCCTGCCGTGTAACCCGCCATCACATGCGTCGAGAGGCGCGTCAGGTAGATGATGTGATCGACCTCGTCGATGATGCGCGGCAACCAGACGCCCTCGGGCCAGTGATTCTCGAAGTCAGCCTCTGGCGAGTAGTAGCCCTTGTCCCAACCGTGGTCATCGAAGAAGTAAGGGGTCGCGCCCGAGGACTCGATCGCATCGAGCAGCCCATTCTCGGACATCAACCGCCGCGTCGAACTCACCCTGCGATCGGGCAGCAAACGCACCGACGCGACGCCTGATTGATCGCCGACGTAGATCTTCCCCGCGCCATGATCCTGGAAGTACTCGACGAGCGTCGTGACCGCCTTTGGCGAGGTCGTCGCCGGGTGCACGTTGGCCGAGTTGCAGGCGACCTTGATAAAGACCGAGTCTCCTGGCTCGAGCCAGGAGAGGTCGGTGATCTCTGTGATGGCGCGCTCGCAAAGCGCGCCCCAGTCATCATCCTTGGCGAACTCGATGGAGACCTCGCCAGCGGCCTGGCTTTTGGGCAAGGATGTGAAGGACTCGGGCGCGTCGCGGTTCACCTTGCCACGAAAGCAGCCGGTGCCAAAAACGCCGAGCGCGCTCATGGCGCCGACGCCAGCGCTCACGAAGCCGCGGCGCGTCAACTTCCCTGGCTGTGGTTTTCCTCGCTCGCTCATCTTTGAAGACCTCGGGCAAATCGTTGGAATCGAAGCAGGCTGCTCCTCTCTTCGATTCTACGCGCGAGGTCTGTGATGCGATCAGATGTTGAACTTCGCGCGAATCCTGCTGCTCGCTGCATCGATCACGGTCACCAGCGCCAACAGCATCAACAGCGTCGTCGCCGCCTTGGTGTAGGTGAAGTTGTTGATGTACGAGTACAGGTAAAAGCCCACGCCGCCTGCGCCGACGACACCCAGAATGCTCGCAGCGCGGACGTTGTACTCGAACATGTAGATCGTGTAGCTCGTGAGCAGCGGCAGCACTTGAGGGAAGACGCCATAGCGAAAGACGTGCAGGCGCGAGGCGCCGGTCGTGCGGAGCGCGACCAGCGGCTTGAGATCGATCGACTCGATCCCTTCGTAGAAGAACTTCCCCAGGTATCCTGTGGCATAAAACGTCAGCGCGAGCACGCCAGGGAAGGGGCCGAGCCCCACGATGGCGACAAAGAAGAGCCCCCAGATGATGCTGGGGATGGTACGCATGAAGTTCAGGATAAAGCGCGCGATGATTCTCAATGGGAGCGGCGACGTATTGCGCGCCGCTGCGATCGAGATGGGGAGCGCGAAGATGGCGGCCATGGTGGTGCCAACAAGCGCCATCTGGATCGTCTCGAGCAGCGCGTCGAACACGGTCCCCGTGACGCTCGGGTCAGGCGGGAGCATCCTCGAGAGGAAGTTCCTGGCGTTGTCCATCGAGCCGAACAGCTTCGACGCGCTCAGGTTGAGCCCGTCGAGCGCCCAGACGTAGAGCCCCACGGTCGCGAGCAACCCCACGATATAGAACGCCGCGCGCGAGGACGGCGCGTCCTCCTCGCGTGGTGCCATCGAGGATGGTTGTTCGTCGGGAGTATCCTGCTCGCGCTGTGTTGTCTTCGTGTCGGTGTCCTTGGAGGACTCGAGCAGCGCGCAGCCTTCCTCCGGGTCGCCGTCAAAGGCGAGCTTCCCGCGATCGATAAGCAGCACGCGAGTGGCCCAGCGCCTGGCCATCTCCAGGTCGTGAAGGATCACGATCGAGGTTGTCTCGGTGGACTCCTCGAGCTTGCCTAGCGCGACCTCTGCCCAGTGAACATCCAGGCTGGCGATCGGCTCGTCGAGCAACATCACCGCCGGGGATTGCATCAACAGGCGGCAGAGCCCGACGCGTTGTTGCTCGCCGCCGCTGAGCTTGGCGCTCCGCGTCCTGGCGCGCTGTTTCAACCCGAGCGCGTCGAGCAGCTCGAGCGCTCTGTCGCGCTGTTCTTTGGAGAAGTCGAGCATATGGCTCGTGGCAGCTTCCCCGTGCAACGTGCCGCAGAGCACGTTGGTGATCGCGGGGAGCTGGCGCACGAGCCCGTAGTCCTGAAACATCACCCCTACAGACGTGTAGAAGTCGCGCTCGGGACGTGACGCGGCGAGGTCGTGGCCTGCGACCACGACCTCGCCGTCAGTCGGTTCGATCAGACCAGCGAGGATGCGCAGCAAGCTTGTTTTGCCGCTGCCGGAGCGCCCGATGATGGCGACGCGCTCCCCTTGCTCGATCTGAAAGCTCACCTCGTCGAGCGCCCTGACGGGGCGCTCGCCGCCTGTCGCATAGATCAGGCGGAGGTTGTCGACGCGGATGGTCATCACTTGGCCGGTGCTTCCTCGCCTTCTTTCTTCTCAGGTGCGGCGGCCTCTTTCTTCTTCTCGAGAGGGTAGTCCGCGCCGACGGCTTTCTGAGCTTTGTCCAGCGCCGCGACGTGCTCGTCGTGGGTGCGCTCGACGAGCTTCTCTGCGCCGTAGATGCTCTTGAGGAGCTCCTTGTTCTCGTCGGCGTTGAGCTTGAGGAGGGCGGCCTTGACCTTGTCCTTGACCTCTTGTGGGAGGTCGCTCTTGATGGCGATGCCGTGCGTTGGCGCGGGGCCTTGCTTGACGAGGACGCGGATCTTGCCTTGCTCTTCCTCGCTCAAGTAGCGGCCAGGAGCGTAGTCAGATGCTGCGGCTGCTTCGACCTTGCCTGCGACGAGCGCCTTGAGGGCTGCCTCGTAACCACCGGCGAAGAGCACCTCACCGAAGAACTCTTTTGGATCTTGCTTGGGCTTGAGGTGCCCTTCCTCGACGACCTTAGCCAATGGGAAGAGGTAGCCCGAGGTCGAGGTCTGCGAGGTGAAGGCGATGTTCTTGCCCTTGAGCTCGGAGAGATCCTTGATGGGCGAGTCCTTGGCGACGTACCACTGCGAGTAATAGAAGGGCTTGCCGTCGCGCTCTTCTGCGACGAGCAGCTCGACGCCAGCGGTGTTGTGCGCGATCAGGTAAGGCCAGCCGCTGAAGTAAGCGACGTGGGCGTTGTTTCCACGCAGTGCCTCGACGACCGCTGCGTAAGAGGTCGGCACGAAGATCTCGCACTTGATGCCGGTCTCTTTCTCCATGAACTCGGCGAGCTTCTTGCCGTTGAGCTGGAGCCCCTCCGGGTTCTCCTGAGGTTGGAAGGCGAAGATGAGCTTCTCGACGCCAGGCTCTTCCTTGGTGGTCGTGTCAGCGGCGGTCTGCGTGGTGGTCGCTGTGGTTTCGTTGGTCTTTTCCTTGGCCTTTTCTTCACACCCTGCGGCGATGAAGAGCCCGAGGGCAGCAAGAACCAGGATAGCTTGGCGCTTCGCGTTGACAAAAGTCATGAGCTTCTCGTTTCGAGGAGGTTGGCGCCGCGATTGATCCAGTGTAGCTGCACGCAGCGCGTTAAAAGCAGACCCTCTCATGATCCGACGGAGGGCCCAGTTTGTAGGAGAGGAAGCCTCTCGGGTTCTAATTGAAAATCGTTCTCAAAAAGAACGGCGCACCTTCCTTCCCAAATTTTTCTCGAGTTTGCAAGCAGACTCACAGAGAAGGCGCCTCCGGTCGCGAGTGGTGTGGCCCCGAAACGTGTCTGCTGTTGTGTGGCAGCGCGTTTCTTTCGAGCTCTTGCTTTTGCGGTGAGTGATTCCGGTGCCCCTCGTGCCGAGCACGAGGGCAAGACAAGAAGAGAGGAGCCATCTTTCTTACGAGAAAGATGGCGCCTCTCCGATGCATGCGCCTCTTTATCGAGGCTGGTCGATTATTGGACGTTCACATCGAGCTGATATGCGCCCGAGGCGAGCTCGTAGTAGGAGTCGACGACGATGTAGACGCGGCGATCTTGCTGCGCTGTGAAGGTCGCCGTCTCGGGCGTGGTGTTGTTCCCCTGCGCATCCGAACCTGCGACGCAGCTGTTTGGCAAGGTGTCGCAGTCTGTGGTGATGTAGACGGCGAGGTCTTCGGGGGTAGCCTCGGTGCTCACGAGGTTCACTGTCACGGTCTGACCTGCCAGGACGTTCAAGCCATAGACAGGATCTGGACCGCGCGTGAGCGAGCCAGTGCAAGCGTTGCCTGTTTGCAGTGACGTGTCAGAGGTCGCGCCAGCCAGGACACCCATCATCGTGAAGTTACCCGATGCGTCGGGCAACACCTCGAAGGGGTCCTCGCAGAGATCGCCCACGGGCTCATCGCAGCGACCCATCGTGCACGCCACGCCATCTGCGTTCGTGTCATTGCACTCGTATCGCTGGATGAAGCCGATGTCATCGCAGTACTCGTAGGCTTGATTGTCTCCCGCGCAGCGGTTGACGAACGTCGATTCGTCACACTCCGCGAGCTTCTTCTCGATCTCGACGATGAAGGGCTCGTCGTAGGTGATCGCGTCACTGTCCACGTGAACGTAGACCGTCTCTGGGGCGTTGCCCGCCTTGTGGAAGATCTCGGAGCGCGTGAACTGCGTCGAGCTCGGGTTCTCGACGCCGACGAGGCAGGATTGCTCGGGGTCGGCGCAATCTTCGATGATGCTGATCGTGGGGACGTCGAAGCTCACCGACATGACGCTCGCGAAGACGATCTCGTTGGGTTGCAGGTCGACGCGGAGGAAGAAGTCATTGCCATCGCCGTCTGTGCCCGTGCAGCTATTCGAGGTCGCCGTGAAGCTGTTGTTGAACAGGCTCATGTCCGCGACAGTAAAGAGCCCCTCGCCGATGGTGGGCGCCGTCGAGCAAGTGTCCCAGGTGTTGAAGTCTGGGACGCAGGTTCCATGCAGGCAGCCGTTGGGGCAAGCGTAGCTCGTGGCGAGCGCGCTGCCGTCGCTGTTGCACAGCCCGAGGGTGTTCGCGTCGAGGCATGCGTATTTGTTCGGCGCACAGCTCGCTGCGGTGTCGACCGACCAGCTCAACGTGAAGTCGTTGTTGTCCGTCGTGTCCGTGCGATCGAGGACGATGTAGTAAGTCCCGGTCGCGGGCGCGGCGAAGGACAACTCGCGGTCCGTCGTGTTCCCCTCTCGAGGATCGTTGGAGACGCATGTTTCAGGCTCGAAGGCGCCGTTGCAGTCATCGAGCACATACAAGATCACGTTGGTCTCTTCGCTCGCGACGGTGACATCCAGGACATCTCCTTCATCGAGGTGAATCGAGTACAAACGATCGACGCCATCACCGCCGTCGAAGTCATCGAAGAGGCACGCGCCGAGGATTCTTCCTGGAGGGAAGAGTTCGTTGGTCGCGCCTGCCCAGTTTCCAGTAAGCGGTGAGGTTTGTGCATCGAGCTGGATCGCGTCTTCGCAGTAGTTGCCCTGTGGGTTGATGCACGCGCCGCTCGAGCAACCACCATCACACTGGAGGAAGTCGAAGATACCGCTTCGACACACACGCAGCGCCTGGCCAGATGGATCGCAAGAGAGCGGCGTCTGGTCGTTGCACTGTGGCGGCAGCGTGCGGATGGTGAAGGTCTGGAGCTCGTCGTAGCTGATCAGGGTCGAGTCGAGCCCCACGAAGTAAGTGCCCGTCGTCGGCACCTGATAGATCAGGTCGAAGGCATCCGAGGTGGCGTCGCCTGTAGCGCCTGCCACGCAGGTGCCTGCCACATCCGCACAATCCGAGAAGATGTAGGCGGAGGGGGTCTCGTCCACTGCGCGACCCGTGCCGGTGACCTGGATCAAATCACCAGCCTGCGCCGTGATTTGATAAAACGCATCGGGACCATCGCCGTCTGCGCATGATTCAGGATCAGCGCTGTTCGTGTGAGTGCCTGGGTTAAACAGGATCGTCGCTCCGGTCCCGAGGTCGGGGACATTTGCCGAGCAGATATCATCCTGAGCAGGGGCGTCGACGCAGTAACCTCCCTGACAGCCGTTGGGGCATGTGGTCTCTGTGAACTGAATCCCTGCGGCATCACACGTGCGCTGCGTGAAGGCGTCCACACATGTGTTCGCGTTCGGCGTGCACGCGGCTCCTTGCGTGATGTTCCAGTCGAGCGTCCAGGTGGAGGTCGACGTCGATGTCGAGACCGAGTCGATCACGAGGTAGACGCGCTCGGCATTTTCGGCGCGGTATTGGATCTGATTGCTCCCCGATCCTTCCAGGAGGCCGAAGCAGCTGTTCCTGCTCCCGCAGGATTGTTGCAAGTAGAAGCGAGAGCTTATGTACGTACTCTGGAAACTCGCGGTCAGGAGGTCGCCTGGTTGCAAGTCGATAACATAGAAGTACTCATCGCCGTCGGTTTGGTCGAAGTCGTCGATGATGCAGCTTCCCACGAGGGTCTTGGCTGGCAATTCGAGGCTGTTGATCGTCGCGTCGAAGGTGCCCGTGACCTGGCCCGTCGGGCCGACCAGTTCGCGCGCCTCGGCGCACACTTCACCGCTAGGGTTGGTGCATGAGGGGATGAGCGGATCGCAGACGCCAGAGCTGCATGGGAACTCCGCCTCGAAGCCGCGCTCACAGAAGAGCACGGCATCTCCCGCCGCGTTGCAGCCGATGATATCTCCTGGGGTGCAGGAGGGCAGCTGAACAGTCGCGGTGAGTTGGTAGCTGCCTTCCGTCGTGTTCACGTCACCACCATCAAGGATGATGTAGTAGTCGCCTGCGCTCGGCGCCTCGAAAGTCAGGACCTCGGTCTGGTATGTGTTCGGGTCGCCGACGGTCGGGTTTGTTTCGTCCTGGTCGATGTACTCGAGGCATGCCGCCGAGAAGCTGTTGGTGCTGGCGTCGCAACCTCTGTTGATCGAGAGGAACGCGTCGAAACCTGTCAACGTCTCCACAACGATGCGTGCGTTCGCGGGCACGTTCTCGACGAGGAACACTGCGTCTGACGAGCCGGATGTTCCTTCGCCGGAGCCGCAGTTGTCCGTGTAGCGATCCGAGTGGATGGTCAAGTCGCCCGAGATGGAGACGCCAGATGTCAGGACCTCGGCTTCACCACATGTATCCCTGGCAAAGGACGAGCAACGTCCTGTGGTCGGGTTGCAGTCGAGCGCCGTGCATTCGATCGAAACGGTGTAACCTGTACCCGTATCATTGCAGATGAGCGACTCGCGGTTGTTTGTTCCACAGATCGCCGAGCCTGGAGCGCAGATGAAGTCCTGAACCTCGATCTCGACGAAAGGATCGCTGAGGGTGCTCTCGTCCTCGACGTCCATGATGGCGAAGATGGTCTTGTCCATGCCCGTATCATTGCGCCAGAAGAGCGTCTCATCATCCGAAGTCGAGGCGTACTGGTTGACGCCGACGATGCAAGAGTTCGCGACATCTGCGCAGTCCTCGGTGAGGTAGATGGTGGTGTCATCGCCGCCGATCCCTTCGATCGTCATCGAGAGGACCTTTCCATCAGGGACGGTGATCTGGAAGACGGTGTCCGGGCCGTCGGTGTCCTGGCTGCTGGAGTTGTCAGGGACGCAGCTGTTCGCGCCCGGATCATACGAGTTGTTGTAGGTGTCTCGCTCGATGTCTGCCGCATAACCTATCGCGGGGTCCACGATGATCGGGTTCTCGCACACATCGCCGACCTTGGTCGCGCAAGCGCCGAGGTTCGCATCGCAACCGAACGCACACGTGATCTGGCGCACGCCCGTGAGTGTGTCATTGCACTCTTGCGCTGTGTTTCCGTTGACGCAGGTCTTCGCCGCGACAGGATCACAGGTGATCGCCTGCGTGCTGTAGCTCAAGATATAGTCGCCGCCGTTGATGTCCTCGGCCTGTAGAACAGCGAAGTAAACGCCAGGGTCGAGCGCGACGCCGAGTCGTTCGATATCACCCGCGCCAGCTTCAGCGGCGCAAGCGCCGGGAAGTTCGGTGGAGTCGATGGAGCACGCCTCGCGCACAGAGATCGAGAAGTTCGCCGCGCCCTGTCCCAGGAAGCTCGCGTAGGCGCGCTCTTTGATCTCGAAGCGGTAGAGGAGCTCGCGGAGGGTTCCTCCTGTATCCGCGCAGGTCGTGGTCAGCCCGGTGCTCTGAGCCATGTTGAAGTTGCCCGTGACGACCGCGTTTTCCGTCAAGGTGCGGGGCGCTTTGCAAGCGTTGAGGATGTCAGGATCAGCGAGGTCGATCTGAATGGAGTAGCGAAGACCGGCGGAGTTAATCGCGCCATCCTGCTCGACGACGACCTTGTAAGTGCCCATGTCGATGTCAGTGACGACGACGTCCTCGAGGCGCACGAAGTTTGTGAGGTTTCCGTTCTCATCCTCGTTGGTGCCCTCGGAGACGAGGAAGCCGGGACCGTTGAGGACGCTGACCTTGACCTTTCCGAGACCGACATCCTCCGGGTTGATTT
>JAYZVO010000215.1:0-37525 GCA_036155555.1 Myxococcota bacterium | reverse complement strand
GGCGCGTGGCCCCACCCACGGGTCGGGGGCCCCCCGGGGTACCCCCCCGGGCCGCCCCTCTTCGCGTTCTTGCTCGCTCGGTTCTTCGAGAGAACCGGCGCGAATCAACCCTTGTCCGTCGCCCAGTCGCTGGCGTCGAACGCCTCGAGCTCTTTGACGTAGGCTTCCTCGTCGACCGGCTCCTGTTTGCTGAGCGCGGCCTGGATGTATTTCTGCACGATGCTCGCGGCGGCGTGGATGGCGTTGTGACGCGTGAGTCCATCGCCGACCATGCGCTCGAGCGCCTTCTTGACGCGCTCGTCGACGCACGCCTGGGTCTCGATGATGTTGTGGAAGACCGCGTGAAGGTGCGGGTTTGGCGCCTCGGGGTGAGGCTTCTCTTTCTCGTGGTAGCTCTTGATGAGTTCGATTCGCGCTTGCTCGTCCATGGCAATCCAGCTCTCGGCGTCATGTCCGTTGTCTGGATCGTATTGCTCGATCATCGGGTCTCCTCGAAGAGAAGGGGAGTTGTTCATTGGTGTGGACCATCATGAGCCCACGGGCAAGGTCACGTTACGGATCGCGCGGTGAGTTGTCTACCTCCACAGCCCGCCACGACCTCGCGTCTGCACGCCGCGAGAGTCGAGGTTGAGCGAGAAGGCGCGGTGAAGTAGTCTCCTGCAGACCAAAATTTCATGGGATCGATAAGCGGCGCGGGGCCGAAGGCGTGAAGAGGATAAGGGGAGCGTTGGTGTATTGTTTTTCGGGGGAGAAGACGAACCTGTCGAGGTGTCGCTGTGTGCTCGGTGTGTTCACGGTTGTGTTTCTGTTTGCGTGCGTGAGCGGCTGCAAGCAACCTCGAGGCGCGCGCCAAGACGCGACCTCGAACACCCCGATTCAACCCGGCACTCGCATCACGTTCGCGCTCGAAGACGACGGGCTCGCCGAGGTCGCGCGCTACCGCTACGAGCGCCTTCATTTGGGCGCGATGCACCGCGGGAAGGCCGCGTTGATCATCGACCAGATGGAGGTGCATCCGCGCACCTACGTCCCCTCGGGCAGTAAGGATCAAGCGATCGACGCGCTGCGGATCTCACTCGTGAAGGATCTGCCTTCCCTCGGCGGAGACCTCCATCAACATCTGATCTCGACCACGGGGCTCGATCACCGCCCGATGCGGCTCGCGGTCACCGAAGACGATTGGCTCGGGAGTCACATCCTCGATTGGACCTCGCGCGGTGATCAGGCGCAGATCTTTTGGCGCGCGGACGTCGATGGGACGGCTCCGCTCAATACCGACCGCGCGATCCCTGGCGGGTATTACTTCTACGAGCAGCTCCCCTTGATCGTGCGCGCGGGCATGTACGGGCAGGCATCCCGCAAGATCCGCATCTCGCCGCCGCAGAGCGGCCGCGTCGAACCCGATGGCGAGACATTGCTGGTCGAGATCGTGCGCGTCGAGGAGAAGCTCCCGCTCACGACTCCAGCGGGTGATTTTGTTTCCACGCTCGTCGAGGTTCGCCCGACGAGCAGGCATCCTCGCTTCCCCGAGGCCGAGCAGTATTGGCTCGAGGAGGGCACCAACATTTTGCTCGTGGCGAGGCGCCACGAGGTCGTCGAGAGCGGCGCGGTGGTCACTGCGACCTACACCTTGCTCGATCACGCGCGCGTCGATCATCGTTCGCAGGCGCTCGGCCCGGCAAGCAACAGCGCCAGGGATCGCTGGCGCGCCACGCTCGACGCGCAGATCGCCTATGATTTGCACAAGGCGCGCTTTATCCAGCGCGGCGAGTCGTTCGAGCCGGGGGTCTTCGAGCCCCGGCTCGAGGCGCGAAAGGAGGCGCTCCCTTCCGAATACATCTCCGATCCGAAAGGGGACACTTCGGTGCACAAAAAAAGCCGCGAGAAAGGGGGGTGGTACTTCGATCAAGAGCAGGATGTGCTCGGAGTGCCCGGGCGCATGGTGCCTGATGTGGGCGAGCGTTGGCCTGGTGATGTCGAAGGCTTTCACTATTGAGTGATCGTAAGTCGATTGATCGACCCTCGTGCGATGATTGACAGGTCGCGCGTTGGTGCGCACCATGCTGACCAAATCCGAAAGACCCCCAGAGAATCCCTACCCACATCAGATGGAGGAGTGATGACGGAAGAGAGCAACGAAGCGGTCGAGATCGAAATCGAGCGCTCCCACAAGTTCGACAAGAAGGAGCTCGATCGCTTGCAACAGCGCTGGGTTCCCTGGCCAAGCTCGAACAAGTTCGTCGAGTTCGATGAGAAGGCGCTGGTCAAGCGCGCGGTCAAGTCACGTCACTATCAATACGACAACTCCCCCTCTTACTGGGCGGACATGTCCGTGGTTCGCTCCAACTGGGGGTACACCGACGGGATTCTCTCCAAGGGAGAGGCCGCCTTCTGGTTCTCGCTCTGCGTGGTCAAGGGATACATCTACGGCAACTACGATGACCCGGAGGTCACCGAAGAGTGGGTCCGCGAGCGCATGAACGTCGTCCAACCCGACGATGACCCCGATGTGTTCTTCAAGGCGATGACGGACAATAACGTCTTCGACGATTACTACGGATACCAGCAGATCCTCGCGCGCTTCTTGCGCGAGCTCGCGCCTTACGACAAGACGCTCGAGTTTTTGACGAGCAATGTCGACATCAGCTACCTCGGCGGTTGGATCACCGAGCTCGGTCCTCCCCCCGAGGATATGCGCGACGCCGCCGTGAAGGTGATGAAGGACGCGTTCGACAAGGTCAACTACGACAACATCTGGCTCGGGAGCAACATCGCCAAGATGCTCTGCACCATCCCTTATCAGCCAGCCATCTCCGAGCTGCTCGAGCGCCACGTCAAGAACAAGCGCGACTGGGACTCGGACACGATCATGATGGCCTTCCAACTCGATGACAAGGAGCAGTGCGCCGAGTACCTCTCCCACGTCAAGCGTTGGTCCTACAACCGCCCGAGCGATGACGAGATCAAGCGCTTCTTTGGCTACTTTGGCTACGAGAACCTCGACATTCTTTTCGGCAAACTCATCTACCACTACCGCAAGAAGAGCGACTTCAAGGCGGTCCTCAAGACCGCCTTCAAGATCAAAGCCCCCGAGGTCGTCGAGGCAACCTACAACTACCTCCGCCTCTCGGCCTTGAAGCCGCTCGTCGAAGAGTATGTGTTGACTGGCGAGCCGTATGCGCTCGAAGGGTTGTTGCGCCTGAGCCACTCGCGCAGCAAGAAGCGCGACTGGGCGCTCTCGATGATGCGTCAGTTGGTCTCGGATGATGCGTCCAAGGCCGCCGAGCTCAAGGCGATCGCCGAGGCGCTTCACCCAGGTCGCATCGTCACCCTGATCGAGGAAGAGTTCTTTGGCGCCGGTGACGAGGTCAAGATCCGCGCCTCGATGGATTACATGCCCGCCGATGCCCTCACGGATTGGATGTTGCGCCTGGTAGAGATCTCCTGGCCAGGAGCATCCGGCGAGAACACGGGGTGCCCGGATTGGTTGCGCCCGGAGTCGATGCCTCCGCTTTACCTGATGGATGATGACAGGGCGATCCCGTTCGAGGTCACCAACGGGTTCTTCGCGGCTGCGCGCTGGGCTTACGAGGACGGCGCGCCCAGCGGCGACTTGAAAGGAAAGGCGCTCAAGGCGCTCAGGAAGCAGTGTGATGAGGACATCCACGCGCTCTTTGACAGCGTCCGTCCTCACTGCACCGAGCACCTGATCATCGAGCTGATTCGCGTCTGGGATGCGACGCAAAACCCCGAGCATGGCGAGTGGGTTTTGCAGCTCGCGGGAGAGCGTGGCGGTGTTGCCGTGACGGCTGCTGTCGACCACTACATTCGCGAAGCGCGCGACTGGACCGCGCGACGCCTCCATCAAAACGAGGCCAAGCACGCCATCCGCATCCTCGCCGAGCTCGACTCCCCGGAGGCGCGCCACGACCTCTTCTGGCAGACGCTCCACCTCCAGGATGACAGCCTGCGTCGCTACGCGGTCGAGATCCTGAAAGCCTACAAGAAAGAGCACGACCTCGACGATGACGAGTTCGAGGACACGGCGGTGCCTGCGTTTGATCTCGAGCGCGGTGGGACGCGCATGTTCGACTTCGGCACGCGTCAGATCAAACTCATCGTGCGTGGACGACACGACATCGAGTTCCAGGACCCGGACTCCAAGAAGATCTTCGCGCGCTGGCCCCCACAGCGCAAGAGCGACGACGCGGACATGTATTCGTCTGCGCGCGACCAGTACATGCATATCAGCGAGCCGCTTCGCAACATCTTCATCGAGCAGAACGCTCGCATGGAGAAGCTGATGCAAATCGGGCGCACCTGGAAGGCGGAGCGCTGGACCGAGCTTATCGGCGACCACCCGATCCTCGGTCACCTCGCCAGGCGCTTGCTCTGGAAGCTCGTCGACAAGGACTTTAACACGGTCGCCGTGGTCCTCCCCGATGCCGAGGGCACGTTCATGAACCTCGACTTCGAAGAGGTCACGCCCGATCCCAAGCAGCACAAGCTCGCGCTCGTTCACCCGGTCGAGCTCACGGATGACGAGCGCACCGAGTGGGTCGAGCAACTCGCTGATTTCGAGATCATCCAGCCCTTCGATCAACTCGAGCGCACGGTCTACCACAAGAAGAACGCCGAGGAGGACGTCAAGAGCCTCACAGGCAACATGGACGACCGTGTCCTGCTCGATGGTTGCGAGATGGGTTGGGAGCCCGTGGCGGGGCGCTGGAACAGCGTCAACACCCTCGGGTTCACCGCCCCGGATGCCGACAAGCAAATCCGCGTCAACTTCTCGGGCTACCTCGAGAAGACCTCGGATGGCAGGTTGCGCAAGTCCTCCTACTCCTACATCTCCTTCTCCGAGCTCTACTACGGAGACAGCAACACGAAGCTCTACTCGGGAGGAAAACTCCACGAGAAAGTCTTCAAACATGTCTCTCCCATCGCCTGGAGTGAAGCGCTCTACCTAGTAAACAGCGCGATCGCTGCCAAGAAGTAAGCGGAGACGTGACGAGCCCAGCCTGGCTGGCTCTCCTGAACGCTCGTGAGGCGCCCGATGATTCTCATCGGGCGCCTCTTGTCTTTTTGGCACATCGGTTGTCGCTCGCGTCTCCTGGCTACAACTCGATGACGAGGTTTGATGACCAGTGAGGGTTGTCGCGCAGTCGCATCACATCATGAGGGCCGAGCTTGTTCTGGAGCAGGCGCAACTTGCCTAGCTTTGGCAGCGCGTCTGTTTGGCTCAAAAGATCGATCGCCGCGGCGTCGAGCCGGTTGACGCTCAAGTCGAGCTCCTCGAGCTCCCCGAGGTATGGGCTCGAGAGGAGCGCCTCGACTCCGCGTACGCCGAGGTAGTTATGGCGCAGGTTGATCGAGCGCAGCGTCGACAGGATCGGGCTGTTTGCCAGCGCGATGGCGCCGTTGTTCCCGAGGTGGTTGCTCCAGAGGTTGAGCTCCTCGATGTTGGGCAACGCTGGTAGCGCGGATAGCTCTTCGGGATCATCGCCGAGGGAATTGCTCCTGAAGCTCATCGAGCGAAGCTGACGAAAGCTCCCCGCTTCGAGCAGAGCGCGCGCGTGCGCGCTCTTCAGGCGGTTGTTCCCGAGGTCGAGGTGCTCGATGTCAGGCAGCGGATCTTCTCGAGCGATGACCTCGTAAAACTCACCCTCGAGCGAGGTGTTCCACAGGTTGAGCCAGCGCATGCTCGAGACGTCGCGTTGGCCGAAAAGCTTCGTGAGCCAGGCATCCCCGAGCTCGTTGTAGCTGATGTCGAGGCGCGTGAGCTGCTCGATCATGCCGCCGTCGTAGAGCTCGTCGAGGTGGTTTTGCCCCAGCCAGATCTTGCTCACGTCGAGCTCTTTCACCGATGTCAGGTGGGAACCTTGCACGAGCTTTCGCCACGAACCTTGCGGGCGAAGGTTGCGACAGCCCTCGAGCCCGAGCGTCTCGAGCCCCTTCATATTGGGAGAGACCGCCAATGCTTGTAGCCCTCGCTCGCTCACGCCGGACCATCCGAGATCCAGTGCGCGCAGCCCTCGCTCGAACATGGGCGCAGAGATGAGTTTGGAGAACTGCGCGTCCTCGATGTTTGTCTGGCGCAACCCCAGCTCCTTGATCGAGGTGAGGTAGGGGGCCTGGACCAGTAGCCCGAAGGTGGTCTGGCTGATCTGCGCGAAGACCTCGAGTCGCGTCAGCGCGTTCAATGCTCGGCATTGAACGAGGCGGCGGGTCTCGCGAATGCGCAAGCGCTCGCCAGTGATATTCATGATGCGCGCCCAACGATACCAGGGGAGGTCGAGCTGTCCTCGAGCGAGTAACGTGTTGCGCCAGCTCGCGGGCATCACCCGCAACGTGTCCGGGTAGTTCTCGAGGAGCTTCTCGGCATACGGCAGCACCACCGTGAGTAGCTCCGAGGAGCCCGAGTCCCAACGCTCGATCTCATCGCAGAGCGCGACCCAGTTTTGCCTCGTCGGGGGTCGATGCAGCAAACTGCGTAGTTCTCCAAAATCCGCCATGCGACTCCTCGCACCTTTGTGCCTCGGTTGTTCGAAGGCCAACTGGCCTTCTGCTCCCAGTTTAGTGCACGCGCTCCGCTTTTGCACCGCTCGCACGAACGGCTGTGAGTTTGCATCCAGACGCTCGCCGACATACGGTGGCGTTGATGAAGACTGCGCTGTGGAGGTGGGTCGATGTCAGGTGACGAGCGCGACAGGGACGCGGGTGAACGTCCTGAAGACGCCAATTTGTCCTGGGGAGAGGAGGATACGTTTGTCCTCCCGCCAGATACAGGGGAGGGGAGCGAGGCGGCTGCGCCAGTGACCGGGGATGATCCTACCGTGACCGGGATCTTCTCGGGCACAGGAGCGCGACCGGGCGCGCTCGCGCTCGAGCCGACCATGGACTCGAGCGGCGACATCTCGTCATCGTCCACGCCGGTGGTTTCTGATGTCGCCTTCGACCACCCCGCCTTTGGCCTCGGGGCTCATCAGGTCATCGGGCAGCACTTCGAGATCATTCGCAGGCTTGGCGCAGGGGGAATGGGCGAGGTCTACCTCGCACGCGATATGCGCCTGAATAGACGCGTGGCGATCAAGACCGTGCTCGCCTCGAGGTTGACTGACCCGAAGCGCAGGGAGCGTCAGCTCGCGCTCTTTCGTCGCGATGCCGCCGCCACCGCGCAGCTTCAACATGGCAACATCGTCACCATCCATGAACTGGGCGTCGACGAGGCCCGCGATCTCCCCTTTATCGTCCTCGAGTTCCTCGATGGTCAGGGGCTCGACGAGCGGCTCACGTTCCACCCTCGGCTCGAGATCGACGAGGCGCTTCGTATCATGGAGCAGGTCGGACTCGCGTTGATTCATGCGCACGAGCGCGGCATCGTGCACCGTGACCTCAAGCCGGGGAACATCTTCCTGCTCACGGATGGACGTTGCAAGGTCCTCGATTTTGGCGTCGCCCTGATCAAGCTCTCTCAGGAGACGATGCGGCGCGAGTTCGAGCGCACGGACGAGGAGCTCGAGGATTACCTTGGCGAGGAGCTCGACGTCGCTGGTACGCCGAAGTACATGGCGCCCGAGCAATCACTCGGGGAAGAGCAGGGGCCGACCGTCGATATCTGGGCGCTCGGCATCATCCTCTACAGGTTGCTCACTGGCGAACTCCCCTTCCGCTCACCGCTCGCGGCGGCGATGAAGCCGATGCCCATTCCCAGTGATTTACGCCCCGAGACACCTGCCGAGGTCGATCGCCTCGTGCTCGAGTGCACCCGGCGAGATCCTTCTCAGCGGATTCAAAGCGCGGAGGACTTTGTCGCGCACGTGCGACAGATTAGAACCTCGCTCGATCACTCCCCGCGCGAACCTCGAGCCAAACCTTCGATCAACTACTCGCTGCCCGGAGATGCGTTCATCGGACGAGGCGATGTGTTCACCTCGCTCGAGGACGCGCGCCTCGGTGGTGAACGCCTTATCACTGTGGTGGGCGCTGGCGGTTCGGGGAAGACGCGCGTTTGCATGGAGTACGGCACGGCGACAAACAACAGCTGGCGCGGGGGCGTCTGGTGTTGCGAACTCGCCGAGGCAAAATCACTCCAAGATATCCTCGTGGCGATGTCCAACGCCATCGACCTGCCTCTCACGGGTGGTGAGCCGCTGGTGCAGCTCGGTGATGCGCTCTCGAGCAAGGGGCGCGCGTTGATGATCCTGGATAACTTCGAGCAGATCCTCTCGCTCGCGCCGATCGTCCTCGGGTACCTGGTGGAGCGGTGCAAGGAGTGCACGTTTCTTGTCACGAGCCGCATCCCGCTCGGGTTTCATGGCGAACACATCATCGAGCTCGGCGCGCTCGAACTTCCCAGAGGAGCGCGCCTCGAAGATGCGCGCCGTTCGAGCGCCGTCTCGCTATTTGTGGCGCGCGCGAAGGAGGCTTCGCGGCGCTTCGAGCTCGACGAGAACAACGCCGCCACGGTGTGTGAGCTCGTGAGGTTGCTCGATGGTTTGCCGCTCGCGCTGGAGCTCGCGGCTTCGAGGGTGCGCGTGATGCAACCTGCGAAGATGCTCCGTCGTCTGGAGAAGCGCTTCGATCTCTTACGCAGCACGCGAAGAGATCTCGACCCGCGTCAGGCGACGCTGCGCGCGACCATCGACTGGTCCTGGGATCTGCTCGACAGAAAGGGCAAGGTCGCGCTCGCGCAGTTAAGCGTCTTCGAGGGCGGGTTCTCGCTCACCGCCGCCGAGGAGGTCCTCGACCTCTCATGCTTCTCACCGCGCCCCTACGTCGTCGATGTCCTCGAAGGGCTCGTGCGCCGCTCCCTCATCACGCGCGTGCCCGATACCTCCAACAATGAGGTCCGCTTCTCCATGTTGGTGAGCCTCCACGCGTATGCTGGCGAGAAGTTCTCCTCGCTGCTCGATTGGATCGACGAGCCATCCAGGGAATGGGCGTTCGATCTACAAGAACGTGTAAATCGCACGCATGGCGAGGTCTACGCGAGGTTCGGGCAGCGCGGTGCGCTCGAGAGCTTGCACCGCATGGGGGGCGGTCCTCGCTGGCGCGCGATCAAGCGCGAGCGCGACAACCTGAACATCGCGCTGGCGCGCGCGAAGGCGCGCCAGGACTTCGCGTGCGCGACCCTTTGCGCGCTCGCGATCGGCGCCATGATCGAGCTCCTCGGTCCATTTCACCTCGCCGAGGAGTTGTTCGACGGTTTGCTCGAGCGCCGACCTGGCCTGGACGCGCTCGGTGGGCGCGCACGGCTCTCTTATGGCGTGCTCTCCTGGATGGCGGGGGAGAATCAGGTCGCAAAAACACACCAGCAAGCCGCCGTCGATCTCGCCATCGAGAGCGGGGATTGGCACCTCGAAGCCGAGGCGACATATTCGCTCGGTGTGCTGACAGGAGAACTCGGAGAGACCACGCGCGCGCTCGAGTTGCTCGAGCGCGCCAGTGACATTGCAGCCGAGCGAGGGTTGGAGCGCGTGCTCGCCAGGAGCTTTATGAACCGTGGCATCCTGCTCCAACATCGCGGCGAGCTCGAGGAGTGCGCCAGATTGTACGAGCGCGCCAGGCAGCTCGCCGCGAGCATTGGCGATCAGGGGACCGAGGGCGTGATCTACTCCAACATCGGCGTCCTCGCGTTCGCGCGAGGACGCCTCGAGGAGTCGCGCAGCGCGCTCGAGCGCTCGGTCGAGCTCTCACGCGCGGCGAACGCGCGACGCGTCGAGGCTGCGGTGATCGGCAACCTCGCGTTCCTCGCGTTGCAGCAGGAGCGCTTCGAGGATGCAGAGCAGGGGCTCGAGCGCGCGCTGGAGCTCGCGCGCGAACTCGGCAACAAACGCACCGAGGGGATCGTGCTCGGCAACCTCGCGGATCTTCACCGCAGGCTCGAGCGCTTCGAGGACGCGAGGCAGGGCCTCGAGGACGCGCGTGTCATCGCCGAACATCTCGAGGACATGCGCTGGCTCGCTTATTGGGAGTTTCAGATCGGTGAGGTGTTGATCTGTCAGGAGCGCTACCAGGACGCCATCGAGATCCTGGACGTGTCCATCGCGCGGTTTGAAGAAGTGCAAGAGCGCGAGCGCATCGCCAGGGCGCGCTCGGCCAGAGGCCGGGCGCTCGCCATGCTCGGCGATCTGGACGCGGCGCGCGCCGTGCGCGCCGCCGCTGCAAGGATCGTCGAGACCTTGCAGGTCGAGGATGAGAGCGAGCTCGCCATCGCGCTCGCTGACCTCGACGCTGCGCTCGCTGCTTGTAGTTAGCTCCTCACCAGCCGTTCTCACCATCCTCATCGCCCAGGTTGGCTGCGTCGAAGCCGTAGGCTTCGCCGAGGATCGCGCGCGCTTCGAGCAGGTCCTCTCTGTAGGCGGTGATGTCGGCATCTTCGGCGCCAGGGAGCACAGGAGCGTCCTTGATCAGGGCGTGAAAGTCGCCAAAGCGCGTCCCTTCGTTCATCGGGGAGGATGGGTTGAACTGGAGGCCGAGCGAGAACCCTTTGAGCTCGCTCCAGACCTTGGCGTGTGTCGCGAAGTCGTACTCTTCACTCCCGAACTTGTTCATCTCCTGGAGCGTGTCATTGATATAGTGCACGGCGGTCGCGGCGATCGCTTTCTCCCAGGCGCTCACGGCGATGTCGCGCTGTTCTTCGAGCGCAGCGAGCTGCTCGTCGGTCAGCTCGTCGCCAGCCGCGTTGATGATCGCTCGGCCTGTGAGAAATGCCTGAAATGCTTCCTCGGTGAAGTTTGTCTTGGCGCCATCTGCCGAGCCGAGATCACGTTTGGCCGCGTTCACCGAGGCGCCGAAGTTGTACTCGGCGGTGAAGTCGATCGCGCCATCCTCATCCGTGTCCACTTGCGCGCCATCCGCGATCTGCTGGTCGGTGAGCGCGCCGTAGCTGCGCGACGCGCCAAAATAACCGAACCCTTCATCCCACGCATGCTCGAGCGTCGAGTACGGGCTGTTACCCTCGCGCGCATTGCTCGAGAGGAGCCCTTTGCCTTGCGTCGAAGAGTCGAGGTAGTCGTCTGTGCCTTGCGAGAATGCGACCGACATCAACAGGAACTTCTGGGTGAGCTGCTTGAGATCGAGTCCCGTCGGGGTCACGTAGACTGGAAGAGGAGCGCCTCCCTCGATCGGGTTGTCCGCGGGGTTCCCCTCCGAAAGGTCATAGGCTTGCATGGCGAGCGTGTTCATGAATGCTCGAAGCAGCCCCTCGGGGCTCGTGATGTTGCCACCATGCGCGGCGATCGATGCATCACTCCACCCGACGAAGTCACTCGACCAGTCCTTGTGGTCTGTCACCGAGTCATTTCCTGCCGTCTTGCTGATGAGGTCCTTCTCGGTGGAGACCTCGTTGAAGGTCGCCTGCCTGGCCGCTGGGGTCGTGGGGGTTTGCAGCTCCGTCGCGCCATCCGCGTCGCTGTCGAACTCGTAGTAGAAGATAAAGGCGCTGTAGAAGTCCTCTTGCGAGCCAAAGACGCTGTTGGAGAGCGCGTCCTCTTCGAGCTGGTTCCCGATGTAGAGGTCGAGCTCGTTGATCAGGAGGTGTCGCGCGATTTGCCCCGAGTAAGAGACCGCGCTCTCGCCGTCCACGAACCGGCTCTCGTAGGTGTACGTTTCGGGCACGATCACTTCACCGCTGGAGTTGTGATTCGCGTGGTTCTCGTTGTTCTCGTCGCTCGGTCCGCAGCCTGAAAGCAACATGAACGCCGTACCTATGGCGAGGATAGAGGCGATCTTGGTCATGGCTCTTGCTCTTTTGTCTTGGTCTGTAGGAAGGGGGCTAGTTTTTGATAATGAAAATTAATTTCATTACTGGATGGTCGCTGAAGCTAGCAAAGGGGAGGGGAGAGGTCAAACGGGCGTGAGTTTGTTTTGAATTTGCGCGCGAAACCTTCGTTCAAGAAGTCGAGGCGGTCGTCATGGACCCCATGATTTTTGAACGTGAATAGAGAGGAGCAGCGCATGCGGCAGTGGTCGAGATGTGGAGTGATTTTGGGAGCGCTCGCCATGATGTGGGTCGGGCAAGGATGCATCATCGACCTCGCGCCAGAGGCGGACGAGCCAGGGTATACCCAGTGCGGTGATTTCCTGGCGGACCCTGGGCAGAAGAATTACTGCCAGCCAGGTCAATACTGCGAAGACCCTACCTTCTCCGAGTGCATCGAGGGGTGTCTGAGCAACGAGAACTGCGCCGATGACCAGCGTTGCGTCAAATCAGATGGCCAGAACGTGGGGACATGCCAGGCCGAGATCAAGCGCCCGGCGAGCAACCCGCGCTAGAACAAGAAAGGAGCGAGGGGGCGGCATCCTGCCAAAGCAGGATGCCGCCCCCTCGCGTGTCGTGCCGAGGTGTACGCGACAGGATCAATCTTCGAGCATGCTGCGCAGCATCCAGGCGGTCTTTTCGTGCACCTGGAGGCGCTCGACGAGCAGATCCGCGGTTGCCTCATCCTTTCCGTTCTCCGCTGCGGGGAGCACCGAGCGCGCCGTCTTCGCGACCGTCTCGTGTCCTTGTACCAGCTGGCGGATCATCTCGGTCGCCTTGGGGACGTCGGTCGCCTCGTCGATCGAGCTGAGCTCGCGGAATTTGGCGTGACTCCCTGGAGCCTGAGAACCGAGCACGCGGATGCGCTCGGCGATGATGTCGACGGCCATCCAGAGCTCGTTGTACTGCTCCTCGAACATGAGGTGGAGCGTGTTGAACATGGGGCCGGTCACGTTCCAGTGGAAGTTGTGAGTTTTGAGATAGAGCGTGTAGGTGTCCGCGAGCAGCTTGCTCAGGCCCTGTGCGATCTCTTCTCGTTGGGGTTCTTCGATTCCGATGTCGATTTTCATCTTTCGTCCTTTGTGCCTCGAGTCGTGACTCGTTTTTGAGGTTTCTCCTCTCTGACCTGGCTCCGAATCTAGGGTCACTCATCGAATCCTCAAGCCCATGATCTGATCGAGTTTCGCGCACCGGGCAGGATGTTCAATAGGGGACAAAGCTGGACCTATCGAAAAACTTCATGCTCTTCGATTCGCCTGGGTTGTCAGGGCGAGCGGTTGGACTTACATTTGTATAGATTGAATATCCACAACAGCATCGTGGGAACTCCCTGGAGGTGGGCGGTGCGTTGTTCTCTCGAGGTCATTTATGACAGCAACACTCGTGGTCGAGGACTCTATCGAAAAAGACGAGCGCGAACTCGCGGCGCTCGCGCGCGCGCTCGCGCACCCCACTCGGTTGAGAATCTTGAGGATTCTCGACGAGCGCCAGAGCTGCGTGTGTGGTGATATTGTCGAGGAATTGCCGATCGCGCAGTCGACCGTCTCGCAGCACCTCAAGGTGCTGCGAGAGGCCGGGTTGATTAGCGGCGAGATCGATGGGCCGCGCACGATCTACGCGCTCGAGCCCGAGCGCATCGAGCGCTTTCGCGCGCTCGTGAGCGCCCTTTAAAAAGAGACGTCAGATTCCCTTGACGTCCGGCGCCGTCGAGAGGCGCCAGTAGAGGTGGATTACCCGGCGCTCGTAAGGCTCGAGCTCGAGGTTCCACGTCACGAATCCGTCATCATCGACCTCGTAGTTTTGCGTGGTCTTGTTCTTGAGGATGAAGATCTTGACCTTCTCGATCTCGGAGGTCGGGACACGCTCGACCACGCGCACTTTCTGGACCGTGTCCGAGAGGTTGCTCAAAAAGAGTGCCGTGTGTGTGGTCCGGTGCCTCCAGTGATCGGCGGGATCGACCTCATCACGCGTCAGGTGCGTCTCGCGCGTCACCCGCATATCTTCTTGCGGTCCGAAGCCGAGCTCGAATCGCTCGTTCGGCGCCACATACAACATCTGCGTCCACCCGATGGTGCCACCTCCGCGGAGCAACTCGACGGGGCCTGCCAGGATCGGCGAGGGGCTCGTGTTGAGCTGGGTGCTCCGCAAAAAGACCTTGGGCTCGAGCTCGGCGGAGAGCACGTGCTCGAGCTCGCACAGCGCGCTAAAATCGAACAGCGGGATCATGTTCGGATTCCCATCCGAGGGGATGTTCACGCGCCGTTGTGCCCGCAAGTTCTGGATCTCGCCGCCATCATCGACGCCAGGCAAGTCCACGCCGCCCGGAGGTGGCGAGCTCCCACCTCCTCCCTTGCTCCCGCCCACGCTGGCGGATTGAATCGCGACCGAGCGCGCCTCGACGACGGTCTCGTCGGACTTGCGCTGTGCGGTCAGCAAATCATCGCGAAGCATCGGAGGTTCTGTCCCGAGCGAAGAGCGCGCCGTCGAGAAGATCAACTGCACGTCCTCCCAATCCTCGCCCGTGTTCTGCCAGAGCGCGGCGTTTGCCGTGAAGTGGAGCACGTCCCCTTCCTGTCTTGCAGTGTGCAGCGGCCGCCACATCGCGTTGGGGGTCGTGTAGTCGATGGCGAGTTCGACGATTTCGTCTCCCTCGATGATCACATCGAGCTCGAACCACGCGATGAACTTCTGTGAAGGCGTACCCATGATCCTGCGTCTGGCGACGAGGTTGTTGTACTCGAGCAGGAGCTGCTTTCGCGCATGATTCCCCTCGACGATTTCCTCGCGCAGCTCATGCGCGCGTGAAAACAACGTAGAGAAGGTCTCGTCCCAGACAGCCGGTTCGGCAGTGCCCCAGGCGACGTCCTGTGGGATCTCGGCGGTGCCCATCCCGAGCATTCTGCCAAGCGTCTCCAGGCGCCCCTTGGCGCGCGAGTCCTGGTCGAGGTTGCGCTCCCATCGCTTGCGAAGATCGCGGATTTGCGCTTCGAGCTCCTGGAGCTCTTTCGGTTTGTGCTCGCGCGCGACGCGCATCGCGCGTCGAATGCCGATGTCCGTCACGCGCGCTTTCCCGGCGATGACTTCAGCGCGCACGGAGACATCCTGTGCCACGGGCGCGACCTCGTCGATGAGCAAGCGATGGTGGCCGCGTGGGAGGTTGATGCGAGCGCGTCGTCGAACCTGCGCGCGATCCTCGAGGAGGGTGACCTCGTCGACAGGAGCACCCAGCGGTTCACGGTCGCGGTCGCGCGGAGGGAAAAACTCCACGCTTGTGGGTTGTGTCGTCATGTCCTACCTCGTCTCAGCTTTCGCGGCGGTTTCCGCCGACCACTTCGTTGTTCGCATAGATCTTGACCACGTAGTTGGCCTCGAGGCGCACCTCCTGGCCAGGTTCGATGGTCATGCTCCACTTTCGCCCGCCGCGGATGACGTTGTGTTTGCCTTGCTCGTCCTGTTCATAGACGTTCCAGGCAGGCTCCACAGAGATCTCCTCGACGACAACCTCGGCATCAGCCGCAGGTTGCGGGATGCGCTCGCGCACCTCGCACTCGATGGTGCGCGAGAGGTTGTTCACCAGCTCGATGCTGATGCCATGGTGCAATTCGGCGGTGGCCACGACGGCGCGTCCCGAGCGCTCCTCTCGGAACGTGGTGTTGCGCGCGCACTTGATCGCTTGCTCGACGCCAAGCCCCAACCTGAATCGCTCCTTTGGCGCGACCGTGGGGAGCGTGGTCGTCAACACGAACTCGTCACCGACGTAAATCTCGGCGGGGCCTCGCAAGAGGGGCTCGCGCGTCGGGTTCTCGATCGATGCGACGCGGAACACGTGCGCCGCTTCGCGAGGAACCGTCACGTAGCGAAGCTCGCACTTGGCCGTGCGATCTCCCAGCGGCACCGAGTGGAAGACCGCGTCCGAGGGCACGTCCACGCGATCATCGGAGGTGTAGATGTAGTCGAACCTCCCGGCGCTCTCTCGCACCGCGTGCGTCCCGGAGGGGAGCGATGCGGTGAGCGCGCGCCTGCCTACCTCGTCCGCTTCCATCAGCACCGTGTCCATGTCGAAGTTGGCCGTCAGGCCACTGCGAGAGAACAACTCGAGGTAACGTTCGCGACGGCTTCGCTCGATGAGCTTGCCGCGCTTTCCTGAGCCTGCGTTCGCGCCGCCAAGATGCAAGGTCATGAACGAGACCGGCCCGAAGTCATCCTCGGCGATGAGCGAGGACTCCTCGCGCATCTTCTTTTGAGCCTCACTCGAGGTGGGGACAGGTCCCCCCGAGGCCCTTCGCCTGGGCGCTGTTTTTGGCATCGGCGCTGGCGCTGGCGCGGCCATGGGGGGAGGGCCGCCAGGAGCCGCGTAGGCTTGCGACGCGTATGCGACAGGCGGTGGTGGCGCGCCTCCAAATGCGCCCTCTGCCATATCACTGAGCATGGAAGTTCTTTCCATGGCAGGCGCTTCATCGAAGTCATACGCCTCCTCTTCCATCTCGGCGTAGTCGTCATCGATGTCCGCGATCTTGTCGCCCATGCCGTCATAATCAGGACTAAACGCAGGCGCAGGGCTCGCGCCGACGCCGCCCCACATGCTGCGCGCGAGCAAGCTCGCGGGGGACTCGAAGCTGACCTGCCCGAGCGAGCGCGCCGAGTAAGATGCGGGTATATGCGTGAGCACCTGGGCTCGCGTTTGCGCGGCGTCGTGATCCTTGAAGAGGAGGTCTGCGCCCTGGGGCGGTGGCCTGAAGCCTGGCGTCTGGTTGCTCGGGGGCTGCGCCTTGCCTATGCGGATCGCGTCGAGCTTTGGCAGCTCTGTCCATCGCGTCGGCGCCGCCGTCGAGAGCTCGAGCTTGACGCCTCGCCAATCCTCTCCGCTCGACTGACAGATCAGCGCACGGAGTTGGATCGTGGCCTGTCCTCCCGCGCGGTCGATGCGGCATTGATACTGCGGCGCCCACCTCGCCCCAGGGACGAAATAGGACAGCGTGAGCCGGGCGCTCTTTGGCGCGTCCTCACCGCGCGCCTCCAACCTCGCGACGACCGTCTTTGTGATCTCGTTGGCATCGGCGCGTCTCGCGTTGCTCGCGCGCCGTTGCTTGTCGATAAGCTGCGCGAGATCCTCGCGCAGCTTATCGAGTGATTCGTCGATCTCGGCGATCTGCGCGGAGCGCTCGCTCACGGAGTCCGAGACAAACGCCTCGAGCGCCACGCGCGCCGCCATCGGTGAGGCGGGCGGCGGCGCATCGCGACGACCGCTCGGGCGAGGAGGGACCTGCACGGACGCGAGCAATGTGCTTTCTTGCTCGAGCTGATCCTTGCGCGTTTGCAGAAGATCGATCTCCTTCTCGAGCTTGTCGATGGCGTCCTGGTCGGGCTCTTCGGGGAGCTCTTCGCGGGGCGCGACATAGAGCCCGACGCGCAGCTGAGAAGTGACGAGCAAGCCGCGCGGCGAGTCCACGCTCAGGCGGACAGTTGCGTCGTGGAGGGAGAGGGGGAGACCTGTGACCTCGATCTCTTCGGGCAGCTGTCCGTCGACTGCTTCGACGGTGATCGTCCGATAGACCGTGGCTCCCAGGTGGTACAGCTTCACCGTGTCGATTCGGGAGTCGACAATGTGTGGCATGGATGCTCCTTTAAAGGGTTGCGCTCCAGATGATTTTTGGGTGCACGGCATTGTGCCACGCGCGCGCTCTGGCGTCGAGCCACAGGGGAGGGGAGCGTGATCGTAACAGTGAGGATTTGCTAGAAGAGCGTCGCGAAGGATTCGAGCGCGCGCGAGATGACCTCGGCAGGTCCGAGCTTGCTCGCTTCTTCATAGATCTCACGCGCGCGCTCGACGCGCGCGTGCGCCAGGTGGTGCGCTGCGATCTCGGCCATGGCCAGGATCTCGTGGTGAGGATCGCGGGTCCTGCGAAGCAGCGCGCGCGCTCGGCGCGCGTGCTCGAGGGCGGGCAGGTCTCGACCGAGCGCGCGCTCGGCGCGCGCCGACACGATCTCGCATTGCGCCTGACCGCTTGGGTCTTCCAGCTCTTCAAAACGCACGCTCGCTGCCTTCGCGTGTTCGAGCGCGCGCCTCGGTTTCCCTTGCTCGATGGCGAGCTGACCGAGCCACACCGTCGAGGTCGCCGCCCCGCGAATATCGCCCATCTTCTGGTGCAGCGAGCGCGCTTGCGTGAACGCGCTCTCGGCTTCTCGAATTCGACCTCGACGCCAGGCGATGTCACCCTGCTGTACGAGCGCGTTCGCCAACCCGGTCTGTTCCTTGATGCGACGGTAGATCTCGAGGGCCTGCTGCGTGAAGCGGTGCGCGTCATCGAGCTCGAGCTCGGAGAGCTTGATCTTGCCGAGCGAGAGCAGGATGTCTGCTTGCCCCTGGCTGCTGGCGAGCTGCTCGTAACGTGCCCGCGCCTCCCGAAGCAAGCGCTCCGCGCGCCGCATATCACCACTCAAAATACAGACCTCGCCGAGCATGCGGAGCGCTCGCGCGCGCACCAGCGGAAGATCCTCGTCGCGCGCTCGCGAGATGATCTCCTCGAGCAGCTCTCGTGCCTGATCCATGGCGAGCGTATGCATCAGGACCGACTCCACGCGCTCGAGCATCAGCTCGATGCGCTGGCTGCGATCCTCGCAAATCGCGATCGCGCGCGCGAGCATCTCGTCGGCCATGCCCAACGCGTGGTTCTCGAGCGCCTCGCGCGCGCCTTCGATAAACAGGTTCTTCGCGACCCCGAGCGCGCCCGCGCGCTCCCAGTGATGCGCCAGCTGCCCCTTGGATGGGCGCCGCTTGGACGAGGATAACAGCTTCGCCGCGCGGCGGTGGAGGACTCTCCTGCGCTCCTCGTCGATCGCGCGATATGCGGTCTCTCGGAGCTGCTCGTGAAAGAACGAGATCGCCTCTCGCTCCTGCACCAGGAGCTCTCGACGCGCCAGCATGGCGAGCTCTTCGCGCACCGTCGCGCGGTCCATCCCGAGGATCTTCGCGAGCTGCTTCGAGCCGCGCGCTCGCCCCAGCACTGCTACCGCATCCACCAGCGCGCGCGCGTCGTGAGGCAGACGCGTGAGGCGTCCTCGGATCAGCTCCTGGATCGAGGCAGGGACAGGGAGGTGCGCGATGGCCCCGCTCGTGTTTTTGTCCGCCACGAGCTGCCACGCCCCCTGACCATCCTGCTGCAACAACCCCTCTTCGAGCGCGAGCCTGAGGTATTCTGCGACAAAGAAGGGGTTGCCGCCTGTGCGCTGTGTGACGAGATCGAGCAGCGCGGCGGGTGTCTCGCCAAGACCGAGCATCTGCGCGGTCAACTCCCCGAGCGCCTCTTTCCCGAGGCGCTCGAGCGTGATCGTCTCCCACCTCGCGTCCGAGAGCAGCGGGTCGAGCCGCTCGGGCAACTCCTCGCTGCGGTACATGATGGCGATAAGCCAGGGGAGGTTTTCGCTCTCTGCGAAGTCGAGCATATAGGCGATCGCGCTCAGCGAGAGCTCGTCAGCGTAGTGCAGGTCATCGAATAGAAAGAGCGCGGGTTGCCCCATGCTCGCGGCCTGGAGTGTTTTCGCCAGCGCATAGAAGAGGCGCGCTCTGGCGCGCTCGGGATCTCGCGCCGGTGGCGTCGGCGATAGATCCACGCTCGGCAGGTGCGCCAGGAAAGGAGCGTAGGGGAAGAGAAGTCTGGCGCGCGCTCCAAAGAGCCTCGCGGTCCACTCCGCGCCTTCCTGCAAGCAGGCATCCGCGACATGGCGCAGCATCGGGGTGAAGGCGTGCAGCGGGTCGCCGACGAGATCCTCGTCGACGCCTGCGTCGAGGAGTTGACTTTGTGAGGTCATCGCGAGCAATCCCTGGCTTCTTGCCCTGGCGATGAGCTCTGCGCCGACGCGCGATTTGCCTGCCCCGGACTCTCCCGCGATGGCGATGGCGTGGTGTTGCCCGTGCTTGACCTCGAGGACGCGCTCGTGAAGCGAGCGCGTCACCTCCTCGCGTCCCGCCATCCCCGGTTTGTAGAGGTAGGGCCGAGGTTCAGGCGCGCGCTCCCATCGTTGCTCGGGGACGCCGAGTTTCTCGAGCGCGCGACCGACAGCGAGCGCGTGCCCGAAGCGCTCCCTCGGGCTCTTCCCCAACAACCGCTCGCACAGCAAATCCCAACCTGGAGGAATCCGCTCGATGTAATCAGATGGAGGGCGTGGCACCCGCGCCAGGTGACGCATCAGGATCGAGGTCGCCGAGCCATCCTCGAAGGGCGGTTTTCCGATCAGGATTTCGTAGAGGATGCACCCGAGCGCGTAGAGGTCAGTGCGCGCGTCGACCGGCTCGCCGCGAATCTGTTCTGGCGAGATGTAGTGTGGCGTCCCCGCCTGCACACCAGCCGCCTCGAGCACCTCGTGAGAGACGCGCGCGCCAAAGCGCTCGGCGATGCCAAAGTCCACGAGGATCGCGTCCCCATCCTCGGTGATGACGATGTTCTCCGGCTTGAGATCGCAGTGCACGATGCCTTCCCCGTGCACGTGGGCGAGCGTCTCGCAGAGTTGTCGCAGCCATCGCAACGGTTCGTCGATCTGTCGCTCTCCCCAACCGAGGCGTCCCCCTTCGGGTGGTTTTTCATCCTCTTCGACGCGCAGCTCGCCGCCTCGAGGCGGCTCGGATTCCGAGGCCGCGAGGATCGCAGCCAGCGTCGTGGCGAACCCGAGCGAGGAGGAGGCGCGCGAGGTGTAGCCCTCGAACTTTGGCGTGGGCGCGCGCGAGGTGAGGACCTCCTGGGTCGGAGGCACCTGCGCGAGCGTGTCGATCTCTGCCAGTCGGCTCGTCCAGTGATCGGTCAGGATGTGTGTGGAGGGTTTGCTCGGAGGTTGTTCGTGCGGTTGCAGCGGGCGCGCATCACCGACCTCTTCCGCGATCTCGCGGAGGTGCCAGAGCAGGGGCTTCCCCTTGAGCAAGCGCATCACATACCAGGGGGTCCCGTCCGCCTCGACCCCTTCGTCCAGCAACTCCACGACGCCAGGATGGTCCAGGTGGCGCAGCAAACGGATCTCGCGCCGAAAGCGGTGAAGCAACCTCGCGTCTGGCGTCGACAGCGTTTTTAACGCCGCCAACGCCCCGGAAGACCCATGTCTGGCCAACCAGACGGTACCCATCCCCCCTTCGCCGAGCTTGTGCAGGAGCGTGTAAGGGCCACGTTTGGGGCCTTGTTTGGTCAAGCGCGATCCTCGTCGAGTGTCAGCGGGGCGGGCGATCAGAGCGCAGTAAACATTGGCAGGTAGGATAACTTCAGGCGTTGCGCGTGTCTAACCTCGATGGCGCGCTCGCAAAGCGTGTCAAACCTCAGGGCGCCCCCCAGATGTGTCCGGCGATGCCGCGGTCCTGGAAGCCGAGGTTGTTGACGGCGTTGTTCTTTTCGCCCTCGCTGGTGGTGTAGAAGTCGTTGTCCCCGCCAGCATTGTAGGCGTGGTAGAGCGGCTGCGAACCGCAGAAGGCTTCTGTCGCCCAGAACCCGAGCTCGCGTACAGGGCCGCGTGGCGCGTTGGGGTCGCAGTTGTTGGCCGTCGAGAGGTAGTGATTCCCGCTGCCTGGTTTCTTGCACAGGAACACGGGGAGGAACCGACCGGCGCCGGGAGCCTCGGCGTAAAGGTAGAAGAAATTCTCGCGCTCGACGCGGTATGGCGAGGTCGACGCTTCGAGCAGGTTGCTCGTGTAGAGGTGTCCACCAGCGCCGCCATAGCTGCGGTGAATCCCGACACGACATCCGGGCAATCCTCCCGTATCGCAACCTCCATCGCAGTCATCATCGAGTCCATTGCAGACCTCACTGGGAGGATTGCAAGAGGACTCGCCATTTTGACAAACCGTCGAGCCTTCCGTCTGGCAGGAGGTCATGCATGCAGCACCCGGCATACAGCTATCCATCGACTCGCACCCGTTGGTGATGTCAGCGTCGCGATCGAAGTAACCATCCTGACAGGAGAGGATGGCGCACTCACCATCCACGCATGTGGCGGTCGCGTCCGGGATGATGCATGTCCTGCCACAACCTCCGCAGTTGTTCGGGTCCGAGGAGGTGTCCGCGCAGGTTTGTCCGCAAGGTTGCTCGGGCGCGGTGCAAGATGGGGGAGGGAGGTCAGGCTCTTCGATAACTGGCGTCGTGCCTGAATCGGCGGGCATGTCGAGCATGCCCACCGAGTCCTGGTCTGAAGATTGTCCTGGGTTTGTCGGGCCATCGAGCGGCTCGACGCAACTGGACATCAGGAGCACGGATGCAAACAGCGCGGTGATGGACGTGACGCGTGAGGTCATCGAAGGAATCCAGGCAGCACATCTCGAGTTTCGCCGCCGCTCCAGCCGAAGCTCTCATCGCCGAGGCCGAGCGCTTGCAGCGCGGTCAAGTGAACGCGGCTATAGGAGGCATTGTCGCCGCCAGCGCGCGCGTGGACGCCTCGCGCGAGCTTTCCGTTCGCGCCGCCAGCGAGCAGCGCGGGGAGCTCGTTTGTCGAGTGCTTCCATCCCTCGCCATACTCGCTCAAACCGAGGATGACACCCTTGTCGAGCAACGTCTCGCCATCGGGGAGCGTGGTCTGGAAGGTCTCGAGGAAGGTCGCGAAGGCTTGCATCTGGTAACGCGTGATGTCGTAGACGCGCTGCCAGTGGCCATCATGGCAGGTCTTGTGCATTCCATCGGGGACGCCGAGGTTGTTGAAGACGTGCGTGGACGCGGGCGAGGTGAGCATGAACGAGAAGACTCGCGTCAGCCCGCAGTTGATGGCGGTGGCCAGGAGTTGGCCCATCAGCCTTGTCTTCTCCGTCAGGTCATCGCTGTTGACGGGGCGATCGGGTTGCGCGCACGTCATCGTGCTCGCCTCGAAGCGGCGTTCGATGGCGCGCATATGATCGAGGTGCTCCTCGAGTCGGATGCGATCTGTCGCGCCGAGCTGCTTCTCGAGGTCCGCGGCGTCCGCCAACACGGCGTCGAGCATGAGCTTGCGGCGTTGATTTTCCTCGACGCCGAGGCTGACGCCAAAGAGCCGATCATAGAGCGCCGAAGGCTTCATGGTCGGCAGATTGAGCGACCCCGGGCCATTGTAACTGATCGCGTTCCAGTGCCCGTAGGTGTGGAAGCGGGCGTCAGATACGCCGACCTCGATGGAGCGGTAGCGCGGAGGCGCCGCTGGATCGTAGAAGCGAGGGTGGTTGGCGATGTATTGATCGATGCTCTCGCGCCGCGAGGTCAGGTAGTGCGCCGAGTGATTGAAGTCTTCCCCGCGAGGACGGTCGCCGGTCAAGGCGACCATAAAGCCGCGCATGTGGCCATCTCCCTGGCCGGGAGGCATGGCAGGGATCTCGGTGACAGGTCGCAAACCTGTGGCGACGTTGACGCCAAAGGGTGCGAGTGGTTCGAGCAGTGGCGTTGGCGTGTAGGTGCCATCCTCGGCGGGCGTCCAGTGATCGGGGTGTCCCGCCGTGGCTTGCTCACCGCCGTGCTTGTCGGTCCAGGGGAGCCCGTTTGCCCAGTAGAAGACGCCAAAGAAGGGGAGCTGCCCAGCCTGTGCGTTGGCGTGTTTGGGCGAGAGCATCGCCTCGAGCAAGGGGAGCCCCATGGCGATCGCTCCGCCTGCGGCGGCGCCGCGCAGGAAGGTCCTTCGGGAGAGAGGTCGTCGCTTGAACGTGCTCATGGCGTGGCTCCTGGCTGGTAGGTGCGAAATCCTTCGCTCGCGGCCACGGCGACGAGCAGATCCTTGAAGCTGTAACCGGACGCGGCGAACTCCAGGTCGATGGCGTCGAGCATGGGCTCCTCTCCATTCTCTTCGAGGCGTCCTTGCGCGTGCCTGTAGAGCTGGCGAACCATGCAGTGAGACAACCTGGGGTCGCTCGAGAGCGCGGGCGCGAACTCGGTGGCGTTGGCAAAGTTTGCTCCGAGCAGCGCTCCCGAAGCGTCCACGGCGATGCCATCGACTTGCTCGCGGTAGACGCCGACGGAGTCGAAGTGCTCGAACAAAAAGCCTGGAGGATCGGTCAACATGTGGCAGCCGATACAGGCGGGGTTTTCGCGATGCTCGATGAGGCGCTCACGCAAGGTCTTTGGCTCGGTGTCGCTGGGATCGAGGTTGAGGTCGATATCGTCCGGGGGAGGGGGGACGGTCTGGCACAGCAGGCGCTCGAGGACGTATTTGCCGCGTAGCGTGGGCGAGGTCTCTGTGGGGTGCGCGTTCATCGTCAGGAACGCACCGAGCGTGAGCAATCCAGCGCGCTTGCTCTCCGGTGAGAACTCCACGGGGACAAAGCTCACGAGCGAAGCGCCAGGAGCGTCGACGCCGTAGAGGGCGGCGAGCTCGCTGTTGACGTAACCTCTGCGGCTCGAGAACAGGGTGCGGATGTCCCCCTCGCGGCGGAAGATGATGTCATCGACGAGCAGCCGGACCTCCATCTCCATGGCCGCGCTCGTGCCCGGCGTGAATCCTGGGTAGCGCGCGGGATCGCGCTCGACGTGCTCGAGGCGCTCGAGGTCGAGGTATTGCGCGAAGAAGTCCTGAGTCGCGGCGCGCGCCTTCGGGTCCTCGACCATGCGTTGGGCGTGGGTGAGGATGCTCGCGCGATCCTGGAGTTCACCGTTCGCGGCGGCGTCGAGCAACACCTGGTCGGGCGGCGCGTTCCAGAGGAAGAAGGCGAGCCGCTCGGCCATTTCATAGGATGTGTACTGGCGGTTGCCCTGGGGTCCCTGTGTGCCCTCGATGCGGCGATAGAGGAAGCGGGGGGATTGGAGCATGGCGCCAACGATCGACTCGAGCGCGGTGTTCACGTCCGAGATGGCGGCGATCTCCTTGCCCAGATCGTGCCAGCGCGTGATCTGTTCTTGCGAGAGAGGGCGCCTGAAGACGCGCTGCCCGAAGCGCGTGATAAAGACCTGCACGCAGGGGTCTTCGATGCTCTCGGGCGCGCAGCCGAGCAGTTGCTCGCGGCGCGTGGGGTCATCGAAGACGCGCGCGGTGATAGCGAGCGCCGAGTCGAGGTATTGCTCCACACCATGGGAGGTCACGCTGGTGGTCGCAGCGCCGATGGAGAAGAAGAGGTAAGGGTTCGTGTCGGGCTCGAGCGCGACGCTCGGGAGCCCGGTCCCGAACAAATCCTCCATCGCGTTGCGGTACTGAGCCTCGGTCAAACGCATGACCACGGCAGGCCCTGGCGCAGGTTCGATCGCTTCTTCCTTGACCGGCGTGGTCGATGTGCCGTTGTTTGAAGAGGAAGCGGTGTTCGCGCCCGCGTTATTTTCTGGTAGAGTGACATCTCCCTGGCACCCCGATGCCAGCGCTGCCAAAAACGACAGAATCAGCAGCGCACCCGATCTTCGCCTTTTGCCCCTGGGGGGCTTGAAATGAAGCGTGTTTGGCATGGCTTGCAACGTGGTTGTAAGGTTGTGTAGGGCAATGGACTCGATCTGAACATAACCTATCGTATCAGGGTCTGTTCTTGGGGCCAAGGTGGGTCCATGCAGGCAGGTGTACTCTATCAGTGGACAGCACGTCCGAAACCTGCAAAAGTGAGAGCAGACGTATCCGTAGAAACCATGTTCTTGAAAGAACATAGAATTTATGGTCATCACCTCGATTCACTCTAGGAACACTGTTGGGGGGTGTTGTGGAGGCATTGCACGCAGTCGAATTACTCTCCTGGTTACAGGAGACGCTCAAGAGCGCACCTTCGAGTGATGTTCTTATGGCTGGCGTGTGTCACGAGCTCGCGACACGGCTCGACGCGGACGTTTTCCTCACCCAGGACACCGAACTCGTCACGTTGCTTTCCGACGGTTGGCGAGGTGTGGGCGTTCGGCGAGGGGTCTTCGGTCAGGTGCATCTTGGCACAAGCAGGCTCCTCTTCCCGCTCCCTTCGCACCCGAAGATGTTGGAGGCGAGCTTCTTGCTCACCCACAACGAGAACAAGCGCGTCAAGGAGCACGTCCTCTTCTGTCCGCTGAAGGTCGCGGGGGAGGTGGTCGCCTGGATGCTCGTTCCTGGCCGAAAGATCGCACCCGCGCACATCAGCAGCACGACCTGGCAGGTCGTCCTCGGCCAGCTCGCGCTCGCCATCCGCGAGCGCTCGCTCTCGTCCAGTTCTCCAGCCTCTGGAGCCCTCACGAACACGACGAACGAGCACCTGAGCGCGCGCTACGAGCAGATACAGCGACTCGCCGGGATCGGCTCCTGGGAGTATGCGCTCGGCTCGAAGAAGATGTGGTGGTCGGAGAGCTTCTTTGAAATGCTCGGGTATGAACCTGGCCAGGTCGAGCCGACCCTCGAGAATATGCTCGCGCGGGTTCACCCTCAGGACCGAGACCTCTTCGAGCGCGATCCTGGCTTCGGGCACAGGTCGCGCACCCTCGAGTGGCGCGTGGAGCGCGGCGACGGCACGGTGCATCTGTTTCAATCCAGTGAGTTTGTCGAGCATCGTGACGAGCAGGGCGCGACCGCGTTTTGTCTGGTGCGTGATTCTTCTCGAGAGGAAGCGCGAGGGAAGGCGCGGCAACAGGAGCTCGAGCGCAAGCTGCGCAACGCGCAGAAGATGGAGTCGCTCGGGTTGCTCGCAGGTGGCGTGGCGCACGACTTTAACAACATCTTGATGGGGATCGTCGGCTTCGCAGAGCTCGGCATTCAGCAAAGTCCCGAGGGCGCGCCAGCGCGCCAACACTTGCGCGCGATCCTCGATAACGCCAGGCGCGCAGCCTCGCGCTGCGAGCAGCTGCTCTCGTTCGCTGGTCGCCGCGAGATGACCGTCAAGCGCATGGATCTCTCGCGCATCGTGCGCGAGACGAGCGAGCTCGTCTCGATGACGTTCGGCGAGCGTGTGCGCGTGCGCAGCGAACTCTCCGAGGGGCTCCCCTCCGTGATGATCGATTCCTCTCAAATCCGAGAGGTCGTCCTCAACCTGCTCACCAACGCCTCGGACGCGCTCGGAGAGAGGGGCGGGGTGATCATGCTGCGCTCCGGCGAGAAGCGCGTCGACGAGGACACCTTCCTCGACCAGTTCGTCTCGCGTGTTCTCCCCTCGGGTTCCTACGTTTACACCGAGGTCATCGACAACGGCTGTGGCATCCCTCCCGAGAACTTGCAGCGGATCTTCGACCCCTTCTTTACCACCAAACCCGACGGCCATGGCCTCGGGATGGCCGCCGCCATCGGGAACATTCACAACCATAACGGCGCGCTCGCCATCCGCTCACAGGTCGGCAAGGGCACGATCGTTGGCATTTATCTCCCCTGCCAGCCCTCGCGCGAGTACATGAAGAGCGCGCCCTATCTGATGATGGAAGAGGCCGCGCTCGCTCGGGTTGGAGGCAAGGTTCTGTTCGCCGATGACGAGCAGATGATCCGAACGCTGGCAAAGACCTTCCTCTCACAGGCAGGCTACGAGGTCGCGCTCGCCAGCGATGGCATCGAGGTGCTCTCGTTGATGGATGCTCGGGAGGGGGACTTCGACGTCATCGTTATGGACATGATCATGCCCAAGCTCGATGGCGCGGACGCCTTGAAGTTGTTGCGAAAGCGGTGGCCGAATGTCCCCGTCGTCATCTCGAGCGGCTACAGCAGGAAGCTCTCCGAGCGCATGCTCAACGAGCACAAGATTCACGCCTTCATGCAAAAACCCTACGAGCCGACGGCCTTGCTCAAGGTCCTCGAAGACATCTGCGTGGTCGGGGCGTCCTCGGCTGCCGCAGCCGAAGAGGGCTGATATTTAGCGCCTCGTTCGCTCGTAGACCGAGCGCAGCAGCGACAGGCTTGGCTTCTGCTCCCCTTCACCGAGCGCCACGAGCGCCTCTTGCAGCGCCGCGTTGACCGGCGCGTCGAGGTTGTGTTTCGAGGCGCGCGCGGTGATTTCTCCGTTGAGGTAGTCCGCTGGCGGCTTCCTCCCACGCTCCAGACCGCGCAGCATCGACGAGCGCATGTTTCGGTATGGCGCGCCAGCGAGCAGCAGCAGCGTGTGTTTGGCGATGAGCTTGGCGCTCCCACGGCGCCTGCGCTCCCACCGCCCGAGCGCCAACCAGTTCAGGTTGAGCGTTCCCGCCACCTTAACCAACTCCACCTCTTCGGCGTGCGCGACCTCGACAGCTTCCGTGATCGTCTCGAGCATCATGCGTCGCACGATCCTGTGGCGCATCAGCACGCCCAGTGTGTCTCCGCCAACAGTCCCCAACGAAGAGACGCCGCAGTTGAGCGCGAGCTTGCTCCAGCGAGAACCTCGCAGGTTGCTCGTGCGGTGAATCGGGAAGCAACCCGAGAACAGCGCCTCGATATGATCCAGGGTCGGGTCACTCGCGCGCGCGGCATCTGGCAAGCGCCCCAGTGTGATCCCGCCTGTTGAAGTTTGCTCGACCTCGCCAGGTCCGTGCATCGAGCCCGCGAAGGTGACGATGCCACCGACGACGCGCTCGCTCGAGATCTTGAGCGCGAGGCGTTCTTCGATCAAACCATTGGGGCAGCAGAGGACAGGAGCGTCCTCGTGAAGCCAGGGGAGGGCGTCCTCGAGCGCTTGCTCAGCCGAAGAGGGCGGGACGGCGATGATGCACAGCGTGAAGGTCGCTGTGGGCGAGTCGCCCAGATCAGCGGTCGCAGCGCTCGCCCTGGGGTGGGCGGTGTGCTGTTGCTGATCGTAGGTCGCGCGCAACCCTTGCTTGTTGATCACATCCGCGATCTCGGGGTTGCGCGTGATCACGGTCACGTCAACGCCCTTGGCGCAGAGTTTCGCGGCGATCGTTCCCCCGATCCCACCGCTTCCCATGATCAGAACATTTTCTTGTGGATGTTGCTTCACTTAAACGACCTCCGCTCCCACGATGCTGAACTTCTGGGACGCGTTGTAATGGGTCGCGAGCGTTGGCGCAACGGTTATCGCGCCTGACGAGGTCAGCGCGGAGAGGTCACGATTCGAGCGTGACCTTGGGGTGTTGGCCTGTGATGCGCATCACCGCTTCGGAGCTCAGTGATTGATAGCTCGGGAAATGAATCGTGAAGCGGAGCCCGTGCCCCTCCTTCGAGGCGACATCGATCTCGCCGCCGAGCTCTTGCACCAGGTGATACACGAGCGGGAGCGAGAGGACATCTGTGGTGGTGTCTTCCTTGGAGGAGTCCTCGAACGAGGTCGGCTCGAAGATGCGCTCGAAGGCGTGTGGCGCGAGCTGGGTCGAGCGATCCTCGATGACAATGCGCGCCTGATCGCTGACCTCGCTGGTGGTGATCCAGAGCGAGGAGCCCGTGCCCATGTCGTTGATGTGCATCAGGATGTTGGTAAAGATCTGCACGAGCCCTGCGCGCTGCGCGAGGATGGTCGGCGTGGAGTCGAAGGTCGAGTGGATCTCGGTCGCGTGAAATTCGCTCCCCATAAGTTGGACGACTGTCTCGAGGATCTCGCGTGGGTTGATGGAGGTGAACTGATCCTCGGGGATGCGCGAGAATCTCGAGAGGTCCGAGGCGACGCGTCCCACGCGCTCGAGGCCATCGAGCGCATCTCGCATCGAGAGATCGAACTCCCGCAAGACCTCTTGCAAGGTCGCCAGCGTATCGCGGTCCGAGATCGCGGCCTGGAGCGTCTCGCCAAGCTCGCGCTCGAAGAGCTGACGGCACAGCTCGAGGTTGCCGATGGCATAGCTCAAGGGGTTGTTGATGACGCCAGCAAGCCCTCGGGCGAGGCGCCCGACCGTGGCGAGACGATCTGCGGTGCGCAGCTTCTCGGCGAGGTCGTCGCGGATGGAGACCTCGTAGCGGAGGTTGCTGTTGGCGATCTTGAGGGATTCGGCCAACCTCGAGAGCTCGCGCTGGAGGTGGTCGCGCTGGCGACGCAGCATCTTATTCTGGACGCGTTGATGATCCAGCCGTGCTCTGAGCGCGTTGTTGCTCTGCTCGTGCTCTGCCAGGGACTCGAGCATTTCGACGAGGACATCCTCGCAAGTGAGCGAGACCTTTGGCAAGAAGTGAGGCCACCCGACCTGGACGGCGCGCGCCGTGAACTCGGCGTCGACCTCGTCCACGAGCATCACGATCGGGACCTTGCCGCGGATAGGATCGGCCTGCATGCACTCGTAGATGATAAACCCATCGTCATCCTCGAGGGTGCTGTCGAGCAAGACCGTCGAGAACTCGACCTCGGTGAAGAGGTCGAGACCATCTGCGGAGTTGTCCGCGTGGCGCAAGCGCATGTGTGGCGCCTGCTCCATGAGCTGCGCTTCGATCTGTTTCGCCAACGCGTCGTCGTTCGTGATCAGCAGCAGCGGCTGGATGCGCAGGTCGATGGTCTCTTCGATGGCCGTGAGCTGTCGCAGGTTTTCGATGCCCGAGATGAGGTGTTGGCAGCTGACGTCTTCGTGTGGTTGAGGGAGCGAGCCGATCGTCAAGTGGCGCAGTTTTTCCGGGACGCTCGCGCCCTTGGGCAGGAGCAAGATCAGAGGAGACTGGTTGAAGGTGATCTCCTCGCTCAGGGAGTCCAGGGTCTGCGGCGCGACATCGGGTGTGAGCGAGAGGATGATGAGCGACGGGACGATTTGTGTATCGTTCCACTGGCGAGAGAGCGCATCTCGCGCCTCGGTAAGATCCGAGAAGCGCGTGTGCGGCCAGTCCGTCGACGTCTCCTCGAGCGCGACCAGGATGTTCGCGTAGCGCGATACAGACGCCTCGATAATAATGATCGGTTCCAGTTTCATGTCTCGATGTGCTCGTATCTTAAAGCTTTGCGTGGTCTTCTGTCTTGTCGCGAGAGGGCCATGCCAACGGTAAATATTGGCGCCAAAGACTCCAACTCAACTGGATCTCCCCCCAAATCACATCGCCCGCGCCATGCTGTCAATCCAACATCGAAAAAAGATGTGTATCATACAAGCTATGGTGCGTTTAGACTTTTGCTCTATGTTTCTGGATCATAGCGACAAGCTGACCGGAAGTATAGGGCTTGAACAAAATGTTCTCGCGACGCGGCGCGGTGCGCGAACCGCGGAGGTCATACCCGGTGCAGATGAGCAACTCGACGTTTGGGTTGATGCGCCGAAAGGCATCGAACAGTTCGTCTCCGCTCAACCCTGGCATGATGTAGTCCAGGATGCAGAGGGAGATGGTCTTCTGGTGTCGCGCGTAGAGCTCGAGCGCGTGCTCGCCGCTGGTCGCGGTCAGGACGTCGTAGCCTGCCTCGGTGAGTGTGCGAGATGTGACCTTGAGGATGTCTGGCTCGTCATCCACGAGCAACAGGGTGCTGCGTGTCGGGTCCCACGCCTGGAGCTCGAGCGTCGGGGAGTGATCCGCGCTCGGGAGCGCCTCGTGGTGAGGAATCTCGATCGTCACGCGCGCACCTCCCGAGGGGGCGTTTGTGAGGCGCAGGGAGCCGCCATGCTGTTGGATGATGCTGTGGGTCACTGACAACCCCATCCCCCTATGTGACTTGAGCGTGCTGTAGAATGGCTCGAGCGCGTGCTCGAGCGCTTCTGGCGAGAAACCCCGGCCATTGTCCTCGAAGATCAGCCTCAAGCGTGTTTGCTCGATGTGCCTCGCGCCCACCTTGTACGCAGCGGTCTTGAACAGACTCGCCGAGACCGTGATCTTGCCGGACGGTCCCGCGGCCGCCACGCAGTTGTCGAGGAGTTGGTCGATCGCGCGCGTCATTTGCGCATGATCCGCGAGGATGGTGGAGATGCGAGGATCGATGGCAAGCGCGATTTCAGCGCCTCGCTCGGCTCGTTTGGCGCGCGCGACCGATCCTCTCAGCATGCTCGCGAAGTCCACCTCGATCGGGTTGTGGTGACCCACGCGCGCGAACGCCACGAGCTGAGAGACAACATCCGAGAGACGCTCGCTGCAATTCTCGATGATCTCGCAACACTGGTAGTCGGGATCAGATGGAGAGCGCCCTTGCTTGAGCAGCTCGACCGAACTCGAGATCCCTTGCAGCATGTTGTTGAACTCATGCGCGAGCCCTCCGGCAAGGCGCATGATCTGCTCGTCCGGTTGCTTCGCTGACATCGCCTCCGGGGTGTCGCCTGCTGGCCCGATCAGCTTGAGCAAACCGATCAGGATGCCTTCTCCCCGATCCTCGTGCTCGACGCGCGCCATGAAGTTCACGCGCCTGAGTCCATGCTCTCCGCAGTCGAGCCTGATCTGCTGGTCGATGCTCTCGCTCTCGCCGCGCAACAACCTCGCCCACGCAGGTTGCGCGAGCACCCAGTCCTCGGGGTGAATCCGCTCCATCACGAACTCCCCGAGGGAGTCCTCCACCTTCGCGCCCGTGAGCTTCTCCCAACCAGGTGAAAGCTGCGTCCAGCGCCCCTCGGCGTCTGCGCGAAAGTGTGTGAACCCGAACGTCTCGAGGCGCTCGGTGAATACTGTCTTGTCATTCATTCCGGGGCCTTCTCCACCATCGCTGGCCCAGGCCAGACGGCGAAGTGAAGCTCACTTTCGCCGCCAGCAGGGTCATTCTGAATAGGATCGTGTTCGATGCAGCGTCCTGTCAGCGCTCCTGGGGTCTCCTTGTCTGCGCCGTGCAACTCGAGCATCGCCATCGACTCTCCTCGAATCGCCACGCTGGCGATCTCGACGCCCGTCGCATCCCCGCTGAACGTGGTCCAGAACAGGCGCGAGGCAAAGCCTGGATCGGTCGCCATCACGAACGCGCCGCCTGCGTACTCTGGCATCGCCTTTTGGCCCTCGATCGTCTTGGACTCGGCGCCAGGGATGCAGCAAGAGCTTTGCCCGCCGAGCAATACGACGCCATCCTCGCGCGCTTCGATATGGCGGATACGCGCCGCGTTTCCTTTCCCCGAGGAGAGGCGCGTGACGAGGAACTGGCCCGCGAGGTGCTCGCCGCTCCTTGGATCAAAGCGCGCGAAGTAACCGATAGGGGCTGCGCCGTTGTGATCGTGCGTGCGGCTGTGATCGTCGTAGGTGATGTTGTTGGCGTCCGTGGAGAGGTCCCATGGGTCCTTGTTGAAGACGGTGGCGCCGCCGTGCGCTTCGCCCGCAAAATAGAGCATCCCATCAAGCCCCATACTGATGACGTAGCCGCGCGTGTCGGAGCCAAAATCACTCGCCGTCGTCTCCTCCCAATCATACGCGCTCCACTCGAGCGCGCCTTCCCAGGTGTAGGCGTGGATATAGGGTTGCTGGAGGTTGCCTCCCACTTGCTTGAACCCTGTGACATAGACGAGCCCCGTCTCGCTCGAGATGGCCACGTCCTCGACGAAGCTGGCGTCGATGGTAAAGCTCCCCGCGCCCGCTCCAGTCGGCGAGAGCATGGTGACGGTCTTGCCTGTCAGGTGCGCGCTCGTGCCGTCTGCGGCGACCGCGAGCGCGTTGGCTGCGTTTAGCCGCGTGTTCCAGAGGATCTCCTGGAGGTCAGGGGAGATGGAGATCGCGCCGAAGCTCCCCGAGACGATCACTGTCTCGCCATCGGGGGATGCCTCCATGGCAGTGATCGTGTCACCGACACGCGACCACCCCTCGATCTCCTTGCCGTCCGGCGAGAGCCTGGTGATGAGCGCGGGTCCGCCGTCAAAGAACTCCCTGGGGGAGGGGCCGAAATCGCGTGGGTCCGAGATCGAGCCCGCCATCAAGATGGCGCCATCGGGGAGGAGGAGGATCGATGCGGCCTCTTCCTCTCCATCTCCGCCAAGGTAGCTCGAGACACACACCTTGAGGTCGTCGGTTTGCTGCCATGGAGCACACCCTGCGATCCCATCACCTCCCGGCAGCGCGTTTGGAGGGGTGACGGCCGGTTTGGAGGTGTTGTTCTCCGCGGTCGTGTTGTTTGTCCGTTGGGAGTGCTCGCTGCCTATCGGCTCGGGCTGCTTCGGGCCACAGGCGTGGCAGAGTCCGAGCGATATGGCGAACAGGACAGTGCTCCACCGTTTGTTGGTGTCCGAGCGAGGGCAGGTCGACATCTTGCACCAGGTAAATTGGATTTGGACTACAATTCATGACGGTCACATAGAGTGACTCGGCACTATAACGCGAACCTGTGCAGGATGCCAATGTTCATAAAATTGAATTATACAATGTGGCAGATAGCAGGTGATAGACGCGCGGGGCGGTGTCGCGTATCTTCGGGCTGCTTTCTTTTCCCATCTGCATCGCGCATCGAGGAGCACCATCATGAAACGATACGACGTCGTGGTTATTGGCAGCGGGCCTGGCGGCGAGGGCGCCGCGATGACGGCCGCCAAGGGCGGCAAGTCCGTGGCCATCATCGACAAGCAGGCCGAGATCGGCGGAGGCTGCGTACACTGGGGGACGATACCCTCCAAGGTGCTCCGGCACACCGTCCAACAATACGTCGACATGCGCAGCAACGAGCTCTTTCAATCTGCCGTGCGCAGCTTGCAGATCGAGTACCCGCAGCTCTTGAGGCATGCCTCGAGCGTGATCGGCAAGCAGACCAAGATGCGCCGCCGTTTCTACGAGCGCAACGATGTCGAGGTTTACGATGGCTACGGCTCGTTTGTCGACCCGCACACTATCGAGATCAAGAGCGAGGACGGGAGCACCGAGAGCATTCACGGCGATCATATCGTGATCGCGGTGGGCACGCGCCCGTGGCGTCCCTCGGGGATCGACTTCTCACATCCGCGCGTGCTCGACTCGGACAAGGTCCTCCAACTCCAGGAGACGCCGGGCTCTATCACCGTCGTCGGCGCGGGCGTGATCGGCTGCGAGTACGCCTCGATCTTTCGCAACCTCGACTGCAAGGTGAACCTGATCAACAACCGCGACAAGCTGCTCGAGTTCCTCGATGACGAGATCATCGACGCGCTCAGCTATCACTTGCGCGATCAGGGGACATTGATTCGCCACAACGAGGAGTTCGAGCGCGTCGTGGCGAATGATGATCACGTCCTGCTTCACTTGAAGTCAGGCAAGATCATCCGCAGTGATTACCTGCTCTGGGCCGCAGGGCGCTCTGGCAATACGGACAAGCTCGGGCTCGACAAGATCGAGATCGAGGCGAACTCCAGGAAACAACTCGACGTCGATGAGAACTACCGCACGAGCATCCCGCACGTGTACGCGGTCGGGGATGTGGTCGGGCGACCGGGGCTCGCCAGCGCGAGCTATGATCAGGGGCGCTTTGCCGCCACACATATCGTGCGTGGGGTGTGCCAGAAGAAGCTCATCTCTTCGATCCCGGCGGGCATCTACACCTCGCCAGAGATCAGCTGTGTTGGCCCCACCGAGCGCGAACTCACCGAACAGCAGATCCCCTACGAGGTCGGCCACGCGCTCTTTCGCTCGCTGGCGCGCGCTCAGATCGTCAACTGTCGCGTCGGTATGCTCAAGCTGCTCTTCCACCGCGAGACCTTCGAGATCCTGGGGATTCACTGCTTTGGATACCAGGCCGCCGAGATCGTTCACATCGGCCAGGCGATCATGAGCCAGGATGGCCCTGGCAATGATATCCGTTACTTCGCCGACACGACGTTTAACTACCCTACGATGGCCGAGGCGTACCGCGTCGCCGCGCTCAACGGGCTTAACCGCGTGCTCTGACCTTCATGAGCACGGGGCCTGTGGGCCTGAGCGTGATCATCGGCGCGAGCGCGATGGGGGCCGCGTCGGTTAGCTGAAATTCCCAGCGCCTGGCCATCTCGGCGATCACCAGGATCGCCTCCATCATCGCGAAGTGGTTGCCGATGCACACCCTGGGGCCGCCGCCAAAGGGGAAGTAGGCAAACCTCGGGAGCTCGCGCTCGAGGTTGGTGTTGTGCCAACGCTCCGGCTTGAACGTCAGCGCGTCCTCGAAGTGGCGCTCGTCCCGGTGAATCAACCACTGGCTCATGACCACCTGGCTCCCCTCGGGGATCTGCCATGGCCCGATCTGGACATCCTCGTTGGCGCGGCGGCCAATGATCCAGGCTGGCGGATAGAGGCGCATCGTCTCCTTGATGATGGCCTCGGTGTAGGTCAGCTTGCTCACGTCCTCGAGCGTCGCGGGGCGATCCCCGAGCACCGCGTCGAGCTCCTCGTGCAACTTTTTGGCGATCTCGGGGTTTCGCGCGATCTGGTCGAAGGCAAACGTCGTCGCCAGCGCGGTCGTCTCGTGCCCGGCGATAAACATCGTGATCGCCTCGTCCCTGATCTGACGCGTCGACATCGCCTCCCCATCCTCGTAGCGCGCCTCGAGCAAGCTCCAGAGGAGGTCATCTCCTGCCTCTCCCTTTCGACGCTCCATGATCAAATCATAGATGATCTCGTCGAGCGTCCTGAGCGTCTCGCGGAACTTGTGGCGCGCTGGCGTCGGCACCGACCTTGGCAACAGCGCCCACCCCGAGTGCGCCTCCTTGTCGAAGTACGTCATCGCCTCCTCGATCGCTTCCCCGATCTCGTTCACTTGCTCGGGCAGCTCGAGGTTGAACAACGTCTTGACCACGATCCGCAGCGTCAACTCCATCATCTCCTCCCACACATCCACCACCGCGCCATCGCGCAGGTGGCCCGCGGACTCGCGGGTGTAGGAGACCATGTCCTCGGCGTAGGTCTGGATCTGCTTGCGCTTCAAGGCTGGCGCGGCGATGCGGCGGTGTTTGCGCCATTGCTCGTCCTCGCTCGTCAAGAGGCCATCCCCGAGGATCTGGCGCAGCACCTCCATGAAGTCGTCCTTGTGGAAGGAGCCGCTCTTCTTGAGCAGCACCTCCTCGAGCATCGCTGGATCTCGGATGGCAAAGATCTGCATCGGCCCGAGCCGCATATAGACCTCATCTCCATACGTCTCGTGCAGCATCTCCAACATCCCGAGCTGATCCTCGAAGAAGGCGAGCATGTTGATCGGGCTCAGGCAGACCGCGGGGCCAGGGGGGCGCTGGTCGCGACCGATCAGGTTGCGCGCCGCGTTCTCTACCTTGAACAGGTCATGGGCGACCGTGTTCCTGCCCATCCATTGCGTGACTTCCGAGATCATGGGGTGCTCCTGGGGTTGAAAACCTGAGTTATTGCTCGTATTCTCCTTGAACTAAAGATGCGAGCAATTGCTCGGTTTTTCAACTCGCATTCCAAACCTCGCTCATTTCCCTTTGTTTCAAGGGGGATCGCGAGGTTCGAGGTGTGAATGTGAGCAATTGCTCAGGTTTTGGTCCAGAAGGCGTCCATATGAACAGCGAATATCTGCTCAAGGAGCCCGCGCAGGAGCGCTCGCGACAAACCGTCCAGGCCCTTATCGAGGCCACAGAGCTTATCCTCGTCGAGGATGGCTGGGACAAGATCACCACCAATCACGTCGCCGAGCGCGCGGGCGTCTCCATCGGCACCCTGTATCAATACTTCGCCAACAAGGAGGCGCTCATCGGCTTGCTGCTCGAGCAATACATCGAGGAGCAGTTCACCGAGCTCGCCACGCGGCTCGCTGACGCTGTCTCCTTCGATATGACCTTGCAGGAGGCCGTTCCACACATCATCCACGCCATGCTCGAGGCCAAGATGGTGCGACCCGAACTCAGCCGCGCGCTCTTCACGCAGGCCCCTTACTTCGGTCAGGTCGAGCTGCTCGATGCCTGGAACAGCCAGGCCGAGCCGATGGTCAGCGCGGCGCTCGCGGCGCGCGCCAGCGAGGTGCGCGATATGGACACGGACATGGCCGCTTATATCCTGAACAACGCCATGCACGGCATCATCCACGCCACCGTCCTCAGCAGGCCCGAGCTGCTCGATTCCAAGGAGCTCGCCGATGAGATCTGCGAGCTGGTCCTGCGTTACCTCCAGGCGTGATCTTCTGTTCTCGATGGCAAGCGGCGCGGGAAAAGATTGGGGGCGGGGTGTTTTTGGCATACGAGAGGGGGACAGCCC
>JAYZVO010000214.1:0-22343 GCA_036155555.1 Myxococcota bacterium | reverse complement strand
CCCCCCCCGACCTCGCCCCCGGGCGGCCGTCCCCCTGGCGCGCCGGTTGACAAAACCCCCCCCGCCCCCGGGGCACCTCGCCCGAACGCTCCTCGCCCGAACCGATCGTAGGCGCTCTTCCCGAGGGAGAGCGCGGCGCTCGTGGCGAGAAGGAGCAAGATCACTGATTGTGTGAGCTGATCTCTCGCGGTCAGCAATGGTAGCAGCAACCCGGGGATCGCCAGCACCCAGCCGAGCAGCGCGCCTCGAAGGAAGAGGATGATCGCAGCTCCCGCGAGCAAGAAGAGATCCGCGAGCAACCAATCGAGCTGCCAGGCATCTTCTAACCAGAGGTGCGCGAGCGCCGCGAGGACAAAGGCGATCTGTGACACGCGCCAGGGGGTCAAGCCCTCGCGCGTGCCTCCATGTGTGTAGAGGATCAGGTTCAGTATGTGCGCGCGCCCGAAGTCCTCGAACTCGAACTCGACCTCTTCATCGCGCGTCGTGTCGTCGGCGTCAGGCTGTGTCGGGGTATCGGTTCTCATGAGCGCACGAGGCAATGAGGGAGGATGGGGTTTAACCTGTTTCGAGCACCGTCACGTGTCGCGAGGGTGTCGCGAGCACTCTAGCACCGAAATCGAGCGAGGGGAGGGGGTTGATTTCCCACCGTCCAAAGCGCGTTTGAGGACCATTGATTGTGGCAACAGCGCAACAGTCGTGGTAAGGGAGGGCGCCGAAAAGGCAGCAACACTTACTTGCGGAAACAAGGGCGTGTCCTTTGTTGTGCACTGCAATAAATGTTGATAGACAGCGAGTGCGGGAGGAACAGAGTAGGTGAACCCATCACACCTCCTGCTGCATCGTAGACCGTGGAAGCGATATGCGTCGGTGAGCCAGGAAGCAAACACCGCGCAACGACTTCCGGAGAATGAAACCTTGGGAGTAGATATGGTTCCCTTGAAGAAAGCGTTGAACTCGTCACTTGGCCGAAAATACCTGATGTCGGCCTCCGGGCTGGCGATGGTCGGCTTTATCGTGACGCACCTGCTTGGCAACCTCCAACTGTACGGAGATGGCACCGCGTTTAACGCCTATGCCAAGGGGTTGGCTGATTTTGGCCCGTTGTTGTGGGCAGCCGAGCTCGGGCTGATCGGCATCCTGGTCATGCACGTCGCCATCGCGATTTGGCTGCAAGTGTCGAACCGCAAGGCCGCTGGCCCCGTCCGTTACCAGACGGCGCAGCGCTCCAAAGGGGGACCGAGCTACTTCAGCGTCTTCTCTCGCGGGATGATCTTTTCTGGGGGCGTGCTCTTCGTCTTTCTCGTGACGCACGTGCTGCACTTCAAATACGGCTTCTTCGCGCCCGCCGAGATCGCGGACAAGACGACGACTGTCGATGGAGCAGAAGCTGCCGATCTGTACGCCAGGGTGGTGCACGCGTTCAAGAACCCGGGTTGGGTCGCCTTCTACATGTTCTGCATGGGCGTGTTGTTCGCGCACCTTCGCCACGGGTTCTGGAGTGCGTTCCAGTCGATCGGCGCGCTGAACTGGCGCCTCGAGAAGCCCGCCACGCTCGCTGCGATCGTGGTGGCTGCTACGCTGGCTGTGGGTTTCCTGGGTATTCCGGTCTACATTTTCCTCACCAATCTCTGATCTGATAGGGAGCGTGACGTATGTCGTCGATTCTCGACTCGAAAGTTCCAGAAGGTCCCATCGAAGAAAAGTGGGACCATCACAAGCAACATATCAAGGTCGTCAACCCGGCCAACAAGCGCAAGTTCGACATCATCGTGGTGGGGACAGGTTTGGCGGGCGCTTCGGCGGCCGCGTCGCTCGCAGAGCTTGGCTACAACGTCAAGTCCTTCTGCATCCACGACTCCCCTCGCCGCGCGCACTCTATCGCGGCGCAGGGCGGGATCAACTCGACCAAGAACTACCCCAACGATGGCGACTCCGTCTGGCGCCTGTTCTACGACACGGTCAAGGGTGGTGACTTCCGCTCCCGCGAGGCGAACGTTTATCGCCTCGCGCAGTTGAGCGCGAACATCATCGACCAGGCTGTCGCGCAGGGCGTCCCCTTCGCGCGTGAGTACGGCGGAGAGCTCGCCAACCGCTCGTTCGGTGGCGCGCTCGTCTCGCGTACCTTCTACGCGCGCGGTCAGACCGGTCAGCAGCTCTTGCTCGGCGCCTACCAGGCGCTCATGCGCCAGGTCGATCGCGGCAAGGTCGAGCTCTACTCGCGCCGCGAGATGATGGATCTCGTGGTGGTGGACGGCAAGGCGCGCGGCATCATCGTGCGCAACCTGATCACGGGTGAGATCGAGCAATATAGCGCACACGCCGTCGTGCTCGCCTCGGGCGGTTACGGTCGCGTCTATTTCCTCTCGACCAACGCCTGGAACTCCAACGGCTCGGCCGCATGGCGCGCGCACCGTCGCGGCGCCTTCATGGCCAACCCTTGCTACGTGCAGATTCACCCGACCTGTATCCCGGTCGCTGGCGAGCAGCAGTCGAAGCTGACGCTGATGAGTGAGTCGCTTCGTAACGATGGTCGCGTCTGGGTTCCAAAGGATCGCCACGACAGCCTGGACAACATCCACAACATCGACAGGAAAGAGCGCGACTACTACCTCGAGCGTCGCTACCCGACGTTCGGTAACCTCGTGCCTCGCGATGTTGCCTCGCGCAACGCCAAGATGATGACGGACAAGGGGCGCGGGGTCGGCCCTGGGAAGGATCGCCTCGCGGTCTTCCTCGACTTCCGCGACGCCATCGAGCGCCTCGGCGAGAACGCCATCTCCGAGCGCTACGGCAACCTGTTCGACATCTACCACGAAATCACTGGGGACAATCCTTACAAGGTGCCGATGCGCATCTACCCCGCCATCCACTACACCATGGGTGGCCTCTGGGTGGATTACAACCTGATGAGCAACCTCCCTGGCCTCTACGTGCTCGGCGAGGCGAACTTCTCGGATCACGGCGCAAACCGCCTGGGTGCATCCGCGCTCATGCAGGGGCTCTGTGATGGTTACTTCGTGCTCCCCTACACGATCGGTGATTACCTCGCCAGCGAGGAGCTCCCGCCCGTGTCCTTCGATTCGGACCCCTTCAAGGAGGCGACCGACAGCGTCAAGAAGCGCATCAAGCGCGTCCTCGACCCGGAAGGCAAGCGCAACAAGTCGAAGACGCGTCACACCGTCCTCGAGCTCTACCGCGAGCTTGGCCTCACGATGTGGGATCACGTCGGTATGGAGCGCGACGCCAAGGGCCTCAAGGAGGCGCTCGAGAAGATCCCGGAGATCGAGGAGAAGTTCTGGGATACGGTGTTCGTGCCTGGCTCCGACTCGCAGTTCAACAAGACGCTCGAGCTCGCCTTGCGCGTCTCGGACTTCTTCGAGCTCGGCAAGCTCATGGCGCGCGATGCGCTCGAGCGTGACGAGTCCGCTGGTGGTCACTTCCGCAGCGAGCACCAGACCGGTGAAGGCGAGGCGCTCCGCGATGACGAGAACTTCTCTTACGTCGCCGCATGGGAGTGGAAGGGCGAAGGCAAGCAGCACACCCTCCACAAGGAGGACCTGGCCTTCGAAAACGTCAAGCTCTCGCAACGCAGCTACAAGTGATGCACGTTTCGCCTCGCCGAACGCTCGCCACGACGCGGGCGCTCGGCTGGCGAGCCAGATACAAGGATAGTACCCATGGATTTGAAACTTCGGATCTGGAAGCAGGATGGCCCCAATAGTCCTGGTCGGCTCGAAGATTACTCTGTCTCCGGCGTGAGCGAAGATGCCTCCTTCCTCGAAATGATGGATCTGCTCAACGAGCAGCTCATGAAGGATGGCAAGGAGCCTGTCGAGTTCGAGAGTGATTGCCGCGAGGGCATCTGCGGAACCTGCGGCCTCGTGATCAATGGCCAGGCGCACGGGCCAAACCGCGCGGTCGCCACGTGCCAGCTCTACATGCGTGACTTCCACGATGGCGAGACGATCACCATCGAGCCATGGAAGGCAGAGTCCTTCCCTGTGATTCGTGACCTCGCGGTGAACCGCGACGCCTTCGATCGCATCATCGCCGCGGGCGGTTACGTCTCGGTTAGCACCGGCCCTCACGCAGACGCGAACACGATCCTTATCCCGAAAGATAACGCGGATCGCGCCTTCGATATGGCCGCTTGCATCGGCTGTGGCGCGTGCGTCGCGGCTTGCCCCAACGCGAGCGCGTCGCTCTTCACCAGCGCCAAGATCTCGCACCTCACGCTCGTGCCTCAAGGGCAGCCCGAGCGCAGCCTGCGCGTCAAGCGCATGGTCGATCAGATGGACGCAGAAGGCTTTGGCAACTGCTCCAACATCGGTGAGTGCGCCGCCGCTTGCCCCAAAGAGATCCCGCTCTCGAGCATCGCGCGTATGAAGCGCGAGTACTTGCGCGCGATTGTCTCGCCAAACGAAGCATCCTGAGCTTTTTGGAGCGTGCCTATCGGGCACGCTCCAGAGCCTTGACGCGAGGGCCAATGAGGGTTTCCCTGTCTTGAATAAGACAGGGAAACCCTCATTGGCCCTCGCCATTTCTTGTTCCACCGGAGAACTCTTGAAGACAACGCATGAGAACATCCTGGGCGCTGCTCCCGGAAAGCTCTTTATTCTGGGCGAGTATGCCGTCCTCGCAGGGGGCTGGTCGCTGGTGTGTGCCATGGACCGCTTCGTCCAGATCAAGCGTCATGATGGCGCGCCTCGAGGCTACCGCGTCGAGGGCGCTGATTTCGCGGCCAGTGATACGTTGCCCCGAGCTGTGCTCCGCCATGCGGGCGTGGATGAGGGCGAGCTCGATTTCTTGCTGGCCGATGTTCGTGAGCTCTACCACCGCGGCGAGAAGCTCGGTTTGGGATCGAGCGCCGCGTCCACCGCGGCGCTGCTCGAGGCGCTCGCTCCAGAGCGAGCGCCGATGGAGAGGTTCGCGATGGCGTTCGCCGCGCATCGCGAGATTCAGAATGGTCGAGGCAGCGGTGGGGATATCGCGGCGGCGTGCTTTCGCGGGATGCTGGCCTACAGGCTCACGTCACCTCAGCCCCCTTTCCCACTGCTCGAGCAAGATATGACCCGCGGCGAGGATGCCGCGGGTGTCGCGAGGATCGCTTCCCTCGATATGCTCCCCGAGCAGCTCAGGATCGAGGCGGTCTGGACCGGCGCGCCCGCGAGCTCCACAGAGCTCATCGGACGCGTCGAGGCAACCCTGGAAAAACAACCCGAAGCGTCGCGCGATGCGCTCGAGCGCATCGCTCGGTGTGCCGAGGATGGTATCTCGGCGCTGGAGGCAAGGGACGCGGCGTTGTTTGTCGAGGTTATCGATCGCGCGGACGAGGCGATGGCGGCGCTCGGCGCGCTATGTCAGGCGCCTATCTCGACGCCACTTCATCGCGCGCTCGCCGAGCGAGCGCGCGAGTTCGGCGTCGCTTGCAAACCGAGCGGGGCAGGGGGCGGTGATTTCTCACTGCTCGTGGGGGAGCGCGCCTGTGATTGGGATGCCCTGTTGCGCACGTTGCCTCGAGGGGGCGAACATATCGCGTTAAATGTCGTGCGATGAAGGGGACTTCTCACAAACAGCGGAAGAAGTGAACGCGTTCATCGGTTGATCCCAATGGTCCTCTCCCAAACCTCTCCTCACCCAAGGAGCCTCCCATGCATCGCCGTCTTTCCTCGCTCGCCATCCTCACGCTGGCGTTCTCTCTCGGGGCCTCAGTTGTCGCATCCACCGCGAGCGCGACATGTCCTGGACACTTCAAGTCGGCGATTCATCTGGGGCGAGATACGGTGCTCCCTGCGGACGCGCAAGGGGTGATCCTCCAGACCAGGGACTCCTGGTTCGCGACGCAGCCAAAGGCCACCTGGTACGATCACCTCCAGATGGTCAACCTGGACAATGACGAGAACACACTCCTCCCATTGCATATCAACAACAGCCCTGCCTCCGATGGGGTTTACCTGATCGAACCCGTGCGCGGGTTTGTGCCGGGGGATCGCTACCAACTTCGCTTCGTGGATTGCGAGACGCCGTCTTCCTGTGATGTGAAGCACCGCTGGGACTTCGAGGTGGACACGCTCTCGTTCCGCGATGTCCTCGCGAGTGACAGTGATGTTTATCTAAACATCAGCGAGCTCCAGAGCACGGAGGGAAGGATCGGGAGAGAGGTCTCGCTCGCGCTCCCAGAGCGCGCAGAGCGTTGGCGCGATGGGTTGCTCTATCAGGTCTCTATCGATGGCGAGGCGAGCAGTGATGCGGTGGTGTCGACCTCGTGCGCTGCTGGCGCGGAGGCGCACGACGAGCAAGTCTCACGCTTTGTACGCGCGAGCCTCGTGATGCCCGGCGTCTGGGACGCGGCGCAGGTCAGCGGCGCGGCGCATGTGCCGCTCAGTTGTGACTTGATCGCAGGTCAGTTCACCGCAGAGAGCCTCGAGATCACCAAGGCTGTGGTCCAACGCGAGGCGCAACAACCCTCGCTGCTTCGTGGGTTGATGGTGGTGATTTCGATCCTTATCGCGTTCGCCGCGAGCATGGCGGTGCGCGATCGCTTTGGCGAGTAAGTTACCCGTCGCCAGAGGTTACTCGAGCCCTTCGAGCGCCAGCATCCAGTATGCTTTGAGTTCTTTGGAGAGGTGAGGTGATTCCACGATCGCCTCGACACCCGCTACCGTACACGCGCCGATGGCCATGGCCTGCTGGCGCGTCGCTGGCGGGTGTTTTTTCGCGAGCTCGGCGTCGGGGTAGGCATTAAACCCGAGGAGCTTGAGCTTTTTGAGGTGAGGTTGCTCGGCGATATGGCGCGCGATCCTGTCATCGAGCCATCCGTTGGTGATAACCAGGCACTCGAGGTTGCCGAGCGCTGGCGAGGAGAGGAACTTCTCCAGCGCAGCCTGGCTCGTGCCACGTCCTCCGCCAAATTCAAAGCTCAACCATCGCAGCGAGCCGAGCCAGGGTGCTTTTGCGAGGTCGTGCAAGTTGGTCGCGACGAGGCCAACCTGGTTGAGATCGATCGACCTGAGCGAGAGCATCTTGTCTGTCTCGAACAACAGCGCTCGGGAGTGCTCGCCGAGGATGTTCCCACTCAACTTCAGGATCTGGAGCGTCCACACCGATGGCGAGTTCACCAGCGCGCCGATGCTGCGATGGTCCAGCCCTGTCATACGCAACCCCAATGTATGCAGGCCCGCGAGCTTGGTGCGTTGGAACAGATCTGCGCCGCGATCGCCGCTCAGGTTGTTGCGGTTGAGCCGCAACACGGAGACGTTTGGCAAGACCTCGCGTTCGAAGAACTGCGTCAGATCGAAGGGGTAGAGGTTGCAAGACTCGAGGTTGAGCACGCGCACATGTTTGATGCAGGAGAGCTTGGCGAGCGTATCGAGATCCTTGCCATCCAGGTGCCGGTTGCTCAAATCGAGGGTGTCGAAGAGCACGAACGGGTGGACCTCGTAGCCGTGCAAGAGCCAGCGTTTCCAGCGCCCAGGCGGGGTCGCGAATCCTTCGGGCCATTGCGCGATGTGATCGCGGACGTAGGGGATGATGGTCTGGAGAAACTCGTCGTCGGGGCTCCATTTCTCGAGCAGCAGCGAGATATCATTCCACGCGACCGGCCCCTTGTGGAGGAGGCTACGCAATTCCCCGAACGCGGACATGTCCGCCTCGTAGAACCATGAACCCATGGGGCGTCACCGTTTGGCAGGGGGAGGTTTGAGGAGCCGCTTTAGATGCGCGCGCGCCATGCGGCGCGCACGGAGTCGGGGAGATGCGGAGAGTTTGCCAGCATGTGCGCGCCGCGTCCAGTGATACGGTTGTAGCGCAGGTCGAGCTCCTCGACGCGGGCAAGCGAAGGGCATCGCGCGAGGATCGCGGCGCTCTGGTCGGTGAGATCATTGTGGCGCAGGTTGAGCGCGCGGATGTTTTCGATGGCGCGTGACTCGACGAGGTTGCGGATCGCCTCGTCACCGATCGAGGTGTTCTCGAGGCTCAATGTTTCGAGTGGAGCGAGGCCACTGACGAGCATCTCCAGGCCACGATCGCCGATCGGGTTGTTGTCCAGAAAGAGCGCCTGGAGTTGCTCGAAGTGCGCGCTCTCTGCGAGCGCTTGCATGGCGCCAAACTCGAGATCGTTATGGCGAAGGTCGAGCGTCTCGATGTGCTTTAAGGCTTCCCACTCGGCCAGGGCTCTGGCGCCCTCGTCCGCGAGCTGGTTTGCCGCCAGCGAGAGCTCTCGCAAGGCGTCGAGGCCGCGCGCCCGCGCGAGGATCGCAGCGCCCTCGGAGGTGAGCCAGTTGCGTCCAAGATCGAGCGTGTGCAAGGACTCGAGGTGTGGTGCATCTGCGAGCGCCCACATCGCCTCGTCGCGCAAGTCATTGCTGGTGAGTTCGAGGATGCGCAGGTGTTTCAGGCGTGAGGATTCGGTCAGGTAGCGCACGCCCTGATTTCCGAGGCGGTTGCCTTCGAGGTAGAGCTCCTCGAGGTTGTTGTGCGTGGTAAGCCAGGCGAGGTATTGCGCGCCGAGCGGCCCGATATCATTGCGACGCAGCTCGAGCACGCGCACGCGTTGAAGTGAGGAGTTCCCCTCGAGCAAGGGGCGCACCCCTTCGTCTCCGAGTTGGTTCCCGGACAGGCTCAGGTGCTCGAGCTCTTCGAAGGGGCACCCGGAGAGGATCTTGCCAGCCTCGCGACGCAACCAGTTGGCGCTCAGATCGAGGTTGCGCAGGTTCTGGATAAACGGCGCGCGACCGAGGCGTCCGAGCCCGCTATGGCTGATGTCGTTCCTGGCGATTCTCAGGGAGCGGAGCCCATGCAGTGATGCGGCGTGCCCGAGCGCGCTCAAGCCGCGGTCTCCGATCTGGTTGTAGGAGAGATCCAGCGCACGCAACCCCACGAGGTGCGGCGAGGTGGCCAGTTGGCGCGCGCCATCGGCGCGCACCCAGTTTCTGCTCACGTCGAGCCAGCGGATATGGCGCATCGCAGGGATACGCGCCAGCGCGGAAAGCTCATCGTCGCTGATACCACTCTGGTGAAGATCGACGCTGCGAGCCAACCTCAAAAAGATCGGAGGTTTGCCAGCGCGCGCGCGGTCGAGCCAGCGCCGTGGCGCTCGGCGGATCGCATCATCCCAGCGCCGCAGGTGATCGAGCGCATAGGAGAGGGCGACCTCTCCGAAGGTTTCCTCGTCCCATTGCTCGAGCATCGCGCACAGGTTGTGCCAGGTTTGCTGCGCGGGCGGACCCTGAAGCAAGCTGCGAAGTTCGCCGAATTGTTCCCGTTTTAACTCCACGTGGTCGTGCTGCTATCGGTAACGGAGCTCTTGGATGATGTGCTCCAAAAGGTCCATATGTCTCGGGAGAGGAATGTGACTGACGCGTCACTTTCACCACAACACCTTAACAAAAGAACGGATGAGGAGGGAGCAGAACTTCCCGTTTCTTCACATTTCTTATGCTGTTGTGGGTACGCGTGGAGCGCGCGTGGGGATCGCGCGGCGCGCTCGCGTGACGAGCGCGCTCGGGCAAGCGCTCAGGCAAGCACTCAGGCAAGCGCTCAGGCAAGTCGGGCGCCCGCGCCCGGCTTGGTGTGGAGCACGTCGAGGACGCCATCGATCTCGGCCAGTGATGCGGCCACCTTGTCCTCGACCTCGGGCGTGCAGAACGCCTTGATATGGGGACCGGCGTCGATCGTGAAGAAGACCGGCGTGCCCGCCGCGCGCAGCGCGCGGATGTGATGGATCAGCTCGACGGTGATCCCCTTCCAGTAAAGAATCCCAGGGCTCGCGGCCATGGCGCAGGCGTGCATGCGCAGGCAGCTCTCCTCGGCGATGATGGCGAGCGCCTCGAAGTCGCGCGCCTGGATCGCGTCGTGAGCGCGCTGGATGTGACGCGGCACGTCGGCCACCCAGGCGTCATAATAGGGCGCCGTGCGCGCTGTCTGCATCATCGCCTCGGTCGAGCCGATCGCCTTGGGGCCCTGTGCGCAGACCGCGACCAGACAGCGCAAGTCCCAGTAGGACTCGTCCGCGATCTGGCGCGCGTAGCAATCGGTGCCGTCGGCGAGGACGCCGGGCATCATCTCGGCCCATCCTCCATAGATGCTTCTTGCCGCAGAGCCCGAGCCGAGCCGCGCGAGGATCGAGAGCTTCCTCGGATCGAGCTCGACGCCAGCGGCGGCGGTCGCAGCGAGCGCCAGCGCGGCAAAGCCCGAGGCCGAGCTCGCGAGCCCGGCGCTCGTGGGGAAGTCATTGATCGTGTCGACGTGAGCGAACTCCTGGCTCTGCGCGATGATACGCACGCGATCCATGAACCTCGCGAGCCTGCCTGCCTTGCTCCTGTCGAGCGCCTCGCCGTTGAGCGAGATCGCGTCCTGCTCGAGCTCGGGGTCAAAGCGCACGGTCGTCTTCGTGATCATCCCATCGAGCGTCATCGAGACGCTACCTGCGGCGGGCAAGTTGTAGGTCAAGTCGCGCTTTCCCCAATATTTGACGAGCGCGATGTTCGGGTGGGCAATGGCGGTGGCTTTTCGCATCAGTCTCTCTCTTGATTTCGTGCGCCCAACGTGGTCGCGAAACAGCGCAAACCTCGCGCGCGCCACGCGGTCAGGATCGCCTCGCGGCGATCCTCCTCTGCATCAACGATGGCGAAGACGCAACCCCCGCCGCCAGCTCCCGTGAGCTTGGCGCCGAGCGCGCCTTCCTCGCGCGCGATGTGACATGCCAGGTCGAGCTCCTGCGTCGAGACCCCCAGGCTCGCGAGCAACCCGTGGTTCAGGTCGCACAGCTCGCCGAGTCGCGAGAGGTCCCTTGCTCGGATCGCGTCGATGGCGTCCTCGACGATTTGCTCGATGGCGTCGCCGATATGGCGCACGCTCTCGGGGTGGCGTTGGCGCCTCGCTGTGACGCCAGCGACCATTTTGGCCGTCGAGGCGCCGCTCGCGGCCTGACAGACGAGCACGTCGAAGGGGGGAAGATCGAGGGGAGTGATTTTGGCGCGTCCCTCTTCGCGCTGAAAACGAAACAAGCCGCGCCCCATGGCCGCGGCTTGATCGATCCCCGAGGCGTTCCCATGAAAGATCGCCTCGGACGCGGCGACAGCGTCCTCGATCACGGCCTCGTCCCGGTTCCCCGTCGCCGCGCCGAGCGCGTCTGCGATGGCGACAGCGAGCGCTGCCGAGGAGCCGAGCCCGGCTCCCGGAGGGATGCCGAGCGTGATGTCGATGTTGACAGGATCAGGCAATGGAAAGCGCGCCATCAGCGCGCTCATCGCGCGCTCGATGGGGGCATCGCCGTCAGGGATCGGGGAGGTTGTGAAGAGCGGCGCTTCGGGGCGATCTTGCTCGAAGACCCGGATAAACGTCGCATCGTGCGCGGAGATCCCGCGGATCGTCGCCGTCGCGCCCGCTCCAAGGCTCGCCGCGATGGCGGGGCATCCCCACACCACCGCGTGCTCGCCGAGCAGGATCAATTTGCCGTGGCCACGACCTGCGTGGTTGGCAATCGCTCCAAAGTCGCTCATCGACGCGCTGCCATCACTGGAATTGCGAGGAGAACATGCTCAGGCTGATGCCATCTTCGCTGATGTCGAGCTCGATCCCTTCGGGAAGCTCGTCCACGTGCTCGGTGGCGTAGGCCTTGATCTGCTGGAACTCCTCGTCCGAGTCTGCGCAGAGGAAGATGTCCATGACATTCTCCAGGCGCAAGAACTCCTCGGCGGTGATCCTCCAGAAGACCTCCAAAAACTCTTCCATCGACAGCTTCGAGATCCCCGGGCCGAGCGGGGGAATCCCCAGCGCTTGCATCCCGATCTCGTCCGCCAGGTCATAGGCGTTGAGGAGGCCACGCGCGATCAGGCGCGAGTTGACCTTGCGTCCACCCACGATGGCGACGTGGATGAGCTTGCTCGCTTGCAGCTGCCCGGCGTCCGTCGCCAGCACGTGGCCCGGATCGAGGCGCCCACCGCGCAAGCGGCTTCGCTCGGTGTGCAGGGTTTGCTGGATAAAGGGTCCCGCGCGGCGCAGAAGCTGCTGGCCAATGCCTCGGTTGGTCAGGATCATGCCTGTGTTCGAGGGGTTGATGATGGCGCCATCGCGCAGCGGGAGCAGGGTCAAATCGCCCTGAATGATTGTCAGTCTTCGATCCATGGTATCCGGGACTACTTCGGGGTATATCCATGGTGCGGCGTGATACGCCGCACCGAGACAGTGTGTGCCGTGACCTACAAGAAACAGTAGGGTGGGGCCTTGACGACGCGATGCGCGTTTGGCGCGATCCTTCCACGTTTTGGAGGGGGTGCGTCGCCGCGAGCTTTTCGCGTGAGCGAGTTGGCGAGGCCTTGGTACGCGTACAACCTAGGGCAGAGTGGGCGTAACGACAAGTGCCCTTGTGACTTTGATGAGACCGAATTTTACATGAGCGCATTCCTCAACCGAATCAAAAAGCGACGCAAACACCTGGCCAAGTGGGCGAGGCGTTGGCCCACACAAGCCTATCGCCTCTATGACCGCGATATGCCCGAGTACCCATGGAGCGTGGATCTCTATGGCGAGCAGGTTTTCTTGCAAGAGTACCCTGGCAAGAAGTCTTATGACGCCGAGAGAGCGCGACAGCGCGTCGAGGTCATCGACGCGCTGTGCGAGGCTCTCTCCATCTCGAAAGATCAGATCTTTATGCGCACGCGCGTGCGGCAAAAGGGGAGCGCGCAGTACGAGCGCCAGGAAGGAGGCAAGGCCGCCGAGTTTATCGTCGAGGAGGGTGGGCATCGCTTCCACGTCAACCTCGGCGACTATATCGACACCGGGCTCTTTTTGGACCACCGCAACCTGCGCCGCGAGGTCGCCGCGACCTTGCGCGGGATGAGCAGGAAGACGCCCCGGATGCTCAACCTCTTTTGCTATACGGGCGCCTTCTCTGTCTGGGGAGCGTGCGCGGGCGCGCACACGACCTCGGTCGACCTCTCCAACACTTACCTCGAGTGGGCAGGGCGCAACCTCTCGCTCAATGGGATCGATCCCGAGCAACACATCCTGGTGCGCTCGGATATCTTGCGCTGGCTCCCCAAGGAGGTCTCGCTCGGCCGCAAGTATGAAGTGATCGTGCTCGATCCTCCGACCTTCTCGCGCTCGAAGAAAATGGAGCGTGATCTGGACGTGCAGCGCGACCACGTCGAGATGATCTCTCACTGCCTCGATCTGCTGACGCATGACGGCGTGCTCTATTTTTCAACAAACTTTCGTGACTTTTCTCTCGATGAAGACCTCGAAAGACGTGCTCAGGAAGTGACGGATCGCTCCGTCCCTGATGACTTTCGTCCCGGGATTCATCGCAGCTGGCTCTTTCACGCGATCTGAACCGGACGAATACATTTCGACACGGGATCGCATCGTTGGCACTCGAAATGACAATCAGGGGGAGGGAGGAGCGCGATTTCTCTTGCTTCGAGTCGACATGCGTGGTCTTGAGAAGATCTCGTACCCTGTTCACTTTAACCATCTGGCCGCCTGCACACCGACTCTCTCGGAGTGGGCTTGTGCGTCGTGCGGTGAGGAGAACTCGATTGATATCTCGATTCGTGGTTTGGGCGGCGTTGGCTTTCGTGATCCTGATCACGAGCGCGACGCCGCTCGTGGCTCAACCTGTCGAGGAACGCCCCGCCGAGCCCGACGTGAGCGCGCTCGTTCACGCCGCGACCAGCGCGGCTCGGGGAGCGGCCTGGAAAGCAAACGATGGCTACAGGCGAGGGCAGCGCTCTGCGCTGGCGACGCTTCCTCCTGAGACCGTCAAGAATACGTTGGCGGCCCTGTCTGTGGAGCACGCGCTCCTGGATGCGAGGCAGTCGCTCGAGCAGAAGCAGTCGCGCCAGGTGCTCACCACCTGGCAGCAACAACTCGAGGAGAGTGAGAAAGAGGAGCCAAAGGTCGAGGAGGTCAAGGCACCTCCTGTCACCGCTCCTGTCATCGACCCGATGGTCGAGCAGCGCGAGCGCGAGCGCGCCGCCGCTGCCGCCCTCGAGGAGACTCGCATCCGCGAGGCGAACGAGCGCGACGCCGCCCTCAAGGCACTTATTGGCCGCGAGCGTAGCATCGCAGAAGAGAGCCTCGCCTGGACCGAGAGCTTCGGCAAGAAGCTCGAGGAGGAGCTCTCCAAGAACGGCGCCATCGAGAAGAAGTGGACCACGTTCATCGAGCCTCACCGCACCAGCATCGACTCCTTCACGCAAGCACTCTCACAGGTGCAGCGCGTCGAGAGCGTCGATCCTGTGTTCCTCCAACTTATCGAAAAGCGCAGGGAGCTCTGGCGCTCTATCGACGCCACGAGGCTCTCGAACGAGAGCGCTCGCGAGCGCGTCGACGAGGCCGCAGCCCAGATGGACAAGGCGCGCGCCGAGTGGGAGGCGCTCTCGACAAAGGAGGCCGCGCCGACGCCGCTTCGCACCCAGAGGCTGACGCTGGCCAAAGCAACGCTCGCGCTCGCCGAGGCAAAGCACAAGGGCGCAAAGGAGCTCGAGCTCGCGCAGAGCGCGCGCTTGCAGTTGCAGCGCGGCATCGTCGACGAGCTCTCCGCCATGATTCGCGGGTTGCTGCCGTTTGTCTCCGATGGCGCGCGCGCTGACTTCTACGACCTGTTCAACGCGCAAAACTGGCGAGATGCCAGGAACTTGCTCGATGACAAGATCAACGGTGGTCGAGATCACATGCGCTCGCGTTGGGAGGCCGCGTCCTCGATGCGCGAGCGTTTGGCGAGCGTGCTCCTCTGGTTGCTCGCGCTCCTGCCGAGGCTCTTCCTGTTCGTGCTCGCGACCTTCGCGCTCAGGTTTGTCCCGCCGCTGCTGCGACGAGGGCTCGACTTCGCGCTCGAGCGCCCGCTGTTTCGCTCCAGGCCAAGCCTGGCGATCAAGGGTTACGAGATGCTGCGCGTGAGCGCCAAGCCCGCGCTCTACCTCTGGGTCATGTCGTATATCTTCGCCTACATCGGGGGGACGTTCCCCGAGGTTATGCCTTTGTGGGGCGCGATCGAGGCGATCTTCCTCTTCTGGGTGCTCGATCGCCTCTCGCGCACGCTCTTTTACGCGCGCACCCGGCGCGAGGAGAGCGGCGCGGCAAAGCGCGGTGGGATCGATGATCTGACCAAGCACGAGTCGCAGATGGCCGACCTCTTTATGCTCGACGCGTCGATCGCCAACCGCGCTGTGCGAAGCACCCGGCTCGCAGTTGGCCTCGTCATCGCCTGGCTCTGGGTTCTCGACGTGCTCTACTCGCTGGTCGGCTACTCCGTCCTTTCGTTCTTCGTGTATTGGGTGCTCGTGGCGGCCGTCTTCGTGCTCGCGTTCTGGGTGCTCTCGGCCTGGCGCGGCGAGATCGCGAGCTTGTTCGAGCGCATGGCGGGAGACCGCGTGCCGAGCGCCTCGGCGTTTGTCGCAAAGCACAAGGATCGCTTCTACGGTGTGGCTGTGGTCGCCGTGGCTGCCGCTGCGCTCATTATCATCGAGGTCGTCAAGTTCGCGCAGAAGTACTTCGTGGGAACGGGCGCGTTCAAGCGATGGAACAACTTCCTCTTTGCCACCAAGGTCGAGCTCCAGAGCCGGTACGATGAGAACCGCGCCGCGCTCGCTGAGATGTCGGACGAGGCCGCCGCTTTCTTCGAGAAAGACCTCCCCGAAGAGGACGTCCCCTGGATCGATCGCGGGTTGCTCCCACAACTCGAAGCATTGCAAGAGGACTGGAAGGAGCGCGGGCGCCAAGGATCGGTGCTCGTCGTCGGAGAGCGCGGCGTCGGACGCACCGCGTTGCTCCACGCCTTCGTTGGCAAGTCAGATGATGTCACCTGTAGGCGCGCGCCATCGATCTCGACGCGCGCCGAGGCGCTCGCGTTTATCGGCGAGTGCTTCGAGGTCGATGTCGATGGCCTGGAGAGTGTCGATGAGGTTGTCGCGGTGTTGCTCGAGGAGGACGCGAAGACGATCGTCATCGACGACCTCGAGCGGATGTTCGTGCGCACGGTGCATGGTTATGACGCCATCCTCGCGCTCTGTCGCGTGATCAACGAGACCGATCGCCAACACTTCTGGATCGTCAGTTGTGCGCGTCAGGCTTGGAGCTTCTTGCAGCGCGTGCATGACCTGGAGCACAACTTCGCGCACACCTTCCCCATTCGAAACTGGTCCGCTGACGAGCTCAAGCAGATGCTCCTCGCGCGCTGCGAGCGCGCGGGCATCAGCATCAGCTTCCAGGCGCTCGGCAGCGCGGCGGCGGCTGGCGATGTGGTCAAGACCGAGGAGGGGTATTTCCGCTACATGGAGGAGTTCACGCAAGGAAACCCCGCAGCAGCGCTTCATTACTGGGCGCAGAGTCTGTGCGAGACAGACGCCGAAGGGGTGGATTATGCCGTCCAACTCTTTGACCGTCGGCACGCAGCGATCCTCGAAAAGCTCAACGATCGTCAGCGCTTCTTGCTTAACTCGATCCTCCAGCACGGAGACCCCGACCTCGAGCGCGTGTCTGTCGCCATCAACCTCTCGCCCGAGCGCGTCAAGACCTTCATTCACGCGCTCGAGGATCGAGGTGTGGTGTGTGTCTCGGGGGACTCGGTGTATCTGGCGCGGGAGTGGTCTCCACTGGTCGTGCGCGATCTCGCGGACTCTAACTTGCTCGTTTCACAGTGAGGTAAACGATGTCTTTTCTTCTCCTCGCGCAAGCGATGCCCGATCCCGAGGCGCTCTCGAACGTTATCGCCAAGCTCGATTACTCTCGCTTTGTCTGGGCGGGCGCGATCGTGGCCGTCGCTTACTTTATCAACTACTTCCTCCAGAACACCTTCGAGCGCATGAGCGCCGGGCAGGCGCGGCGGCGGATGTTGATGAAGAAGGTCTCCTCGTTCTCGAGGTTGGCGATCTTTGCTGGCTCCACTTACCTGGTGCTCTCGACCATTCTTGCCGGGCAAGAAACTGTCCTCATCGGCCTCGGTGGTACGCTCGCGGTCTCGATCGGTTTCGCGCTCAAGGACACCGTCTCCTCGCTGATCGCTGGCGTCATCATCCTCATCGACCAACCCTTTCAGGTGGGTGACCGGGTGCAGTTTGGCTCGACCTATGGTGAGGTCAAGGAGATCGGGCTGCGCACGGTGCGTATCGTCACGCTCGATGACAACGAGGTCTCGATCCCGAACAACAAGTTCCTCACCGACGAGGTCTCCTGCGGCAACTCCGGCGCGCTCGATATGCAGATCGTGATGCAGTACTTCATCGCCGTCGACGAGGACTTCGAGCTCGCCAAGGCGATCGTGCGCGAGGCATGCGTCTCCTCGCCGTTTGTCTACCTGGATAAACCCGTCGTGATTCACGTGCGCGAGCGTGACAGGCCATGGGGTTACGACACCATGATCGTCTGCAAGGCATATGTGAACGACGTGCGCTTCGAGTCCGCGTTCATGACCGATGTCACCGAGCGCGTGAAACGAGGCTTCCTCAAGGCAAACATCAAGCGCCCTCAAATGAACGCGCCTGCTGCCTGATCGTGAGGGAGGTCGATGGTGAGGTTCCTGGAAGATGTGGGCGGGGGTTTGGTGTTTCTCCCGAGTCATGTCAAGCTTCGGTGAGAATCTCGAGACAAAGGTCCGTCTATGTCAGTGCCACCCCGAGGACGCCACAGCATTTCAGTCTCGATCATCCGCCCGTTTTTTGTCGTGGGCTCGCTGATCGTGATCTTTGTCGCCTTACTCGGGTGGTGCACCTGCATGCCTGGGCGAAGCTTCGAGGGTGAGCTACCGAAGTTGACGCCTCCTCAGGCCGCGCTCCAGCAACGGCTGGAGGGGCACGTCGGTTTGCTCGCCGGGCCGTTCGTCCCACGCAATCACACCGACCCGGAGCGTTACGAAAAAGCGCGCGCTTACATCCGAGAGCAGCTCTCCGCGCTCGGCGCCTTCGAGGTCAGCGAGCAAAAGGTCGATGGCGCGGCGGAGCCTTCCTACAACGTCGTCGCAGAGATCAAGGGGAGCGCGTACCCCGACGAGATCCTCGTCATCGGCGCACACTATGACTCACACGGGACGACGCCTGGTGCTGATGATAACGCCAGCGGCGTGGCCGCAGGGCTCGAGGTCGCGCGCGCTTTCGCGGCGCGCGGCAAACCTCCTGCGCGCACCGTGAGGTTTGTCTTCTATGCCAATGAGGAGCCCCCTTACTTCAAGCGCGAGTCGATGGGGAGCCTTGGCGATGCGCGCATCATGGCATCCGAGAGCAAGAAGATCGTGATGATGTTCTCGCTCGAGATGCTCGGGTACTACGACACCGCCAAGGGTTCGCAAAAGTATCCGCCCGTGCTGCGCAGCTTCTATCCAGACACCGCCGACTTCGTCGCCTTTGTCGGTCAGGTCAAGGATCGCAGCCTTGTCAAGTGCTCGGTGCGATCCTTCCGCGAGCTCGCCACGTTCCCGAGCGAGGGCTTCGCTGGCCCGAGGTTTATCGAGGGGCTCGATTACTCGGATCACTGGTCCTACTGGGAGCAGGGCTACCCGGCGATCATGGTCACCGACACCTCCTTCTTCCGAAATAGCCACTACCACCAGTTGACCGACACGCCCGATACGCTCGATTACCCGAGGTTCGCGCGCGTCGTCGATGGCCTGGACGATGTTCTCTGGCTCTGGGCACAGGCCGAAGGTTGCACGCGCTAAACCGCGTTAGCTCGCGGCGGCGACGTGGTGCTTTGGCAAGACCAGGGTAAAGACGGTGCCCTCTCCCTGGTTGGTCTCGATATGGATGCTACCTCCGCATCGCTCGGCTTCTGCGCGGATCGCGGCCATGCCGACCCCTCTCCCCGAAATCTCGGTGGCCAGCGAGACCGTCGAGAGCCCATCGAGGTAGATCAACTCGAGCAGCTGCTCGCTCGTGCGTTGCTGGACCTCGGAGATGTCGAGAATCCCATTGGCGAGCGCGCACTGCGCCAGCTGATTCGTGTCGATCCCACGCCCATCATCTGCCACAGAGATGTGGTGTTCTCTGCCGCGATCCTCGAAACGGAGCGAGATATGACCGCGCGGTGACTTGCCCTGGCGCTCTCCGGCTGGCTCGATGCCATGATCTGCGGCGTTGCGCAGCAAGTGCGTCAAGCTCATGACCACAGGTCGGAGCATCTCGGCGTCGACCAACACATCTCCACCTTGCACCTCGAACTCGATCTCTTTCTCGAGTCGCTGCGCGATCTGCGTCATGAAGTTGTCGAGTGGCCCGAGCAGCGCGCTCGCTGGGCAGAGCCTCGCTTGTTCGATCCAGGCGAGGATCGGCGCGGCTGTCGCCGGGTCCGAGCTCTGCCCGGCGAGGTTCTCGAGCGCCAGGAGCTCTGCCGCATCGATCTCGTACACCTGCGCGCGGTTGTCCTCGTAGCGGATGCCCAGCACGGGGTAGTTCTCTTGCAAAAACTCTCGCAAGCTCGCCTCGATCTCGTGCAGCTCTGCGTGCGTGATGACCTCGCGCGACTCCACGTCGTGGCAGGTCTCCATGACACACATCAGGCCATAGGAGCCCGCGTTGCCCTTGATGGTGTGAATGACGCGGCGCGTGTAGTGCTCGTCTCCGAGCGTGACGGCCTTGCGCGCGAGCTCGAGCTTGACCTTGGTGTCCTGCAAGAAGGCGTTGAAAGGATCGCGTTGGCGCAACAACTCGAGCAAGACGCGGCTCGTCTCGCGCTCGCGCTCGGCCTCGATCTGTTCGGTGATGTCACTGAGCGTGAAGAGCAGCTTGTCGATCGTGTTATCCTCGTCTCGGATCACGCTCCCGATGATGCGCAGGACCTTGTCCTCGATGTCGATCCTGTCTTGCAGTTGGCCGAGCGCGGTGTCCTCCGGGAAGAAGTCTTCGATGATCTGCTCGAACCCGAGCTCGTAGGAGAAGCGCTCGTTCTCGTCGAGCCCGAGCACGACCCACAGCTTTTGTCCGGCCAGCTCCTGCGGGATCGAGAGCAGCCTGTGACACGATTTACTGTGACCTGGGAGGATCGTGCCTTCGCGATCCACGAGCAAGAACCCGGTCGAGACGTGATCGAGGATCTCGCGGATGGTGCGCGTGCGATCCTCGACCTGTTTCTCGAGGATCGCGCTGTAGTTCTCGAGCTCCTGCGCGCGGGCGCGCATCACTTCCTGACGACGCTGCGCTGCCTCTTCGCGCTGCCGCGCGCGTTCGAGCTGCTTGTGGATGGAGGTGCTCGGCCCATCGTTGTAGAGCGCGAGGACCTTGGCCTTCAGGATATCCGCGGTGCGCTCGGCCGCGTCGGCGCGGCGGCGCAGAGTTTCGACGTCTTGTTGATGCATGGAGGTGACCTTTCCTGGTGTGTTTGCGTGGAGATGGAGCGCTTGCTCAGGCGGCGCTCGTGAGCGCGAGCGCGACCAACGTCTGGTTGATATGGAGGCCGTTGAGTTGCTCGCCATAGGTGTCGAAGCCGATGACGTGGTTTGCCGTGGCGCTCAGGATCGCGCCGAGCTCGTCGTGGAGTTGCCGTTGCTCCGCCTCCAACGCGCGCAGGATGCAGTTGTAGCCGAGGATGAACTCGATCTCGCCAAGCTCGCTCTTGAGCTGTGAGAACGTATTGATGAACTCGGTCTCCATCTCTCTGTGCCCGCCGACTTCGAGCACCATTCCCTCTTCGACCGCGCAGTAGAAGGTGATCGAGCCATCATCTTCGAGCTTCTGGATCGAGCGAACGTAGAGCTCGTTGTTGCAGCGGAAGGTGACGGGGTTCATGAAGGTGACCTCGTTGGTGACCTCCTCCGGCGAGAGATCGAGCGCGCGGGCGTAAGCCTCGATCGCTGGATAACCGTCAAACTCGTAGACGCGTCGCGTCGCCTGGTCTACGCGCGTCACCACCAACCTCCTCGGTGTCGGCGCGAAGTGCTGGTGCTTGATTATGGTGAAAGGGGTCTGGCTCTTGCCGACGACGACCACCGCCGCATCGCTCACCGTCTCGCCACCGAGCGAGACGTGGGTGCGCTCGAACGCGAGGTCGTCGCCTGCCGATCCGCCGATCAGCGGGATGCCGTCGAGCGCGTCGGCCAGGGAAGAGGAGATGAACTCCTCTTTCATCGAGAGGCCGTCGATAAACAGGAGGCTAAAGCAACCTTCCGGGTCGACATTCTCTGGCTCGAGGCCAACGGCGCGCATCGCCTCGTGGGCTTTTTGCTCGACGCCGTTATTGTCGAGCGTCGAGAGGCCGTCGAGGAGCACCGCGCTCCATTCGATCTCGGGGGTGTGTAACCCGGCGATGACGAGCGAACCGTTGTGATGCGAGCCGGAGAGGTGCTCGCCGGTTGTCGTGCAACCGACGACGATGCTCTCGGGAAAGCGCGCCTGAATGTGATGGAATGTTTGCGTCGCGTCCTGGGCAGTCGAGCAAAACGCGAAGATGATATTCGGGACGCCAGCGCTCACTGTATCCCATTCGCTCAAAGCCTCTTCGACCGCGACGGCTGCTATGGGGGCGCTGGATGAACCTTCGAATACTTGCATGAAACCTCCGAATCGAAAGAGTGATGGGATACTCCCTGTCTTCTATCATCGGATGATTTCTCGAGAGGTTTAAAGAAAGCGACACTCCAGGGCGATCGCTTGCCTCACGCGCTCTTCGTATTCCTCGCGAGGGATCTCGACGGCGCCAAAGCGGCGCAGGTGTTCGGTCATGAACTGGATGTCGAGCAAGGTCATGCCGCGCTCCTTCATCCTCTCGACGAGGTGCACGAGGCAAACCTTGGAGGAGTTTGGTTCACGAGAGAACATCGACTCGCCAGCAAACAACCCGCCGATCGAGACCCCGTAGAGCCCTCCCACGAGCCTGTCCTCTTTCCACGCCTCGACCGTGTGCGCGAGCCCCAGCTTGTGGAGGTCGACGTAGGCGTCGATCAGCCCGGACGAGATCCAGGTCGTCGGCTCGCTGTCTCTTGGCGCGGCGCACTCCTCCATCACGCGCTCGAAGCACGTGCTGTAGCGGATCTCGAACTCCTCGGCGCGCACGCGTTGGCGCAACCTGCGCGAGGTGTGGAACCCATCCAACGGCAGGATCGCGCGTGGATCAGGCGCATACCAGTAGATCTCGTCGCCATGGTCGGTGTGCGCCATGGGAAAGATCCCCTGAGCATAGGCTGATACGAGCAGCTCGGCGCTTGGTCGCTTCATCGATTCTCTTGGGGCTTCTCGGGCTACAGGTGGTTCTCGTTTCTCTCTTTACACCAAATCGCGTGAAAACGTTAGACGGTATCTATTCATAATGTTCGAGCACGCGCGCGATGTGAAGCAAAACAGCGCGGGCGCCAGCGCGACCCCGGGCGAAGGTGGGCCGAACAACGTGTGTCGCGCCTGGCCTGATAAATGCGCCCTAAC
>JAYZVO010000213.1:0-7180 GCA_036155555.1 Myxococcota bacterium | reverse complement strand
AAGGGGGGGCGGCTCTTTTCACGCCCCCTGGTGGGCCTCGCATCCTGGCCGCAGTCCAAAAACCCCCCCCCCCCCTCTTTTTTCGCGCCGCGTCGGCGAGGGAGGCACTGGCAAAGGTCAGCTAAAGCCGCAGACCTTCACGCCGCGCTGGACTGCGGGGCGCTCGTTAAAGCGCGCGACCCAGGCGTGCACGTTCTTGAAGTTGTCGTAGTTGACGAAGTCCTTGCCCTCGTAGAAGTCGAGCGCGTTGATCCATGGGACGAGCGAGATGTCCGCGATGCTGTACTCGCCAGCGATCCACTCCTTTCCTTCGAGCTGCCTGTCCATCACACCGAGCAGGCGCTCGACTTCCTTGCCATAGCGCTCCTCGCCGTAGGTGTCGGTCTTGCCCTTGGCGAATTTGAAGAAGTGGCCGAACTGCCCGAACATCGGGCCGACGCTGCCGACCTGGAAGAAGAGCCACTGCAACACCTCGCTGCGCGCGGCTGGATCTTCGGGGATGAGCTTCCCTGCCTTCTCCGCCAGGTAGATAAGCAGCGCGCCGGACTCCATGATCGCCAGTGGTTTTCCATCAGGACCGTTCGGGTCGATCATGGCGGGGATCTTGGAGTTCGGGTTGATCCCCAGGTAATCCTCGTGGAACTGATCCCCGGCCATGATGTTGATCTTGTGCGCCTCGTAAGGGAGCCCGAGCTCCTCGAGCGCGATGCCTGCCTTTTGCCCGTTGGGCGTGGCGAGCGAGTAGAGTTGGATGCGGTCGGGGTGTCGAGCAGGCCAGTTTGCAGGAAGATCGGTCACGCGCATTCGGGGCTCCTTTTGGGTTTAAGAGGTCTTTTCGGGCACCCCTATGAGTTCGGCACGGATCGGCAAAAAACAATCGACGGGCTGTTTCTTCAGAAGAAACAGCCCGTCCTTGTGAGGGCAAGAATCCTGGGGGAGCGGTGGCTTGCTCATGAAATCAGGGGACGAGCACACCAGGGTTGAGCACTCCGGCGGGGTCGAGCTCCTTCTTGGCCGCAGAAAGGATCGCGCCGAAGAGCTCCGGGCGCTCCTTTTGAACCCAGTAAGGGAGGTGCGTTCGGCCGATGGAGTGGTGGTGCGTGATCGCGGCGCTGTGCTCGACGAGGATCTCGCTCGCGGCTGCCTTGAGCTCGGTCCACTGCGCGATCTCACTCCCTTGCTTCACCGGCGCGATGTAGGTGTAGTAGGGCGCCGGGCCATCGGGATAAACGTGCGTGAAGCGGCACGTGATCAACCCCGCCTTGCCGCACACCTCCTTCATCGCCGCGCGCATTCCCTTGATGATGGCGTCGTGCAGCGCGTCGAACTCGGACCAGAGGCAGCACGTCTCGAACGTATCCGCCATCAGCCCCATGCTGATCAGCGTCGACTGTAGATAGGGGCCATCGAAGAAGGAATCCTTCCATTGCTTGGCTGCGCCAGCTTGCTTCTCCTTTTGAAGCTCGCGGTCGCTGTAGCGAGGTCCCTCGTGACACTGACCTCCGTGACCGAGCGCGATCTCCAGGGCTCGCTCGAGCGGCCAGTTGACCTCGTGATGCGCGGACTCGAAGCCGAGCAACAGCACGTGGCTGCCGTCCATTGTCACCTGGTTGAGCATCGCCTCGCGCGCATCCAGCACACGGCAATTGCTCGGGTGCAGGCCGGACTGGCTGATCTCGCGCGCGGCGCGTGTGATGTCCTCGAAGCGCGCGAAGTGCACGTCCGCTTTCCCCACCCAACGCGGTCGCTGTCGCACCTTCATCCACGCATCGGTGATCACGCCGAGCGCGCCCTCGCTCCCCAGAAAGAAGCGGTCTGGTTCGGGACCAGCGCCAGAGCAAGGAATGCGGCGCGTCTCGACAAAACCTCGCGGGGTCACGACGCGCATCGACTCCAACAGGTCGTCGATATGCGTGTAGACGGTGGCGAAGTGGCCACCAGCGCGCGTCGCGAGCCAACCTCCCAGCGTCGAGAACTCGAAGGACTGCGGGAAATGTCTCAGGGTCAAATCATGCTGACGAAGTTGCGCTTCGAGCTGTGGGCCGAGCGCGCCTGCCTGGATGTGAGCAGCGAGGTTTGGCTTGTCGACCTCGAGCACCGACGCCATCTGTGTCAGGTCGAGTGATGCTATCGCTTGCCAATCCCCAGATACTTCGCGGGTGTTCACGCCACCGACGACGCTCGTGCCGCCGCCGCGAGGAATCACCGCGATGTTCGCATCACTGGCCCAGTCCAATATTTGCGCGACTTCCCGAGCGCTCGTCGGGCGCACGACCAGGTCGGGCGCGCCCTGAAAGTCGCCGCGAAAACCTCGCACGATATCAGGGTAAGCTCGCCCGTAGGTTTGGCGAATGCGCGCGGCGTCGCTCGTGTCCACGAGGTGGCGCAACGTGTCAGGAGGGGAGGGTGCCCTCGATGGGGTGAGTGTAACCTCGGCCTCGGGGCAAGGTTCTTCGAGGTTGCCAGGAGAGAGCGCGAGCATCGCCTCGACCATCTGGCCGAGGTTCTCCCTCCCCTCGCGAGAGGGGAACTTGTCCTCCCAGCCCCACGCCCAGTGGCTCATCGCGCGGGTCTTGTCTGTCACTCTTCTTCCCCTGCCGCGTCGAGCCTGCGGCGTGCCTCGGCGAGCTGCATCCTGGCGGCTTCCTCGAACTCCCAACCTTCAGGGGCGTTCTCCAGCGCTTGCTCGAGGTCACGCAACGCGTACTCGGGCTCATCGCTCAGGAGCAACACCGCGCCCCGTTTCAGGTGCGCCTCGGGTTGGTAAGGATCGATGCGCAAGGCGCGATCCCAGTCCTCGAGCGCTTCTTTGATGTTTTCGAGCTTGAGGTGTGCGGTGCCACGGTTGATCAACGACTCGATGTCTTCCTCGTCGATCTCGACGGCGCGAGTGTAATCCTCGATGGCACCTTCAAAGTTGCCGCGTGCGCCGCGTGCGTTGCCGCGGTTGTAGTAGAGCAACCCGCGCCAGCTCTGGCGCGCGATCGCTTGATCGAGGTCTGCCTCTGCCTTCTCGAAGTGCCCGTGCTCGAGGTAGATAAACCCTCTGCCCGCGAGCGCGTCGGCGTCCTCGGCGTCACGCCCGAGCGCCTCGCCGAAGTCCTCGATGGCGCCGTTGTAATCTCCCATCGCGCGCTTGATGACAGCGCGATCGACGAGCGGTCTGCTCGAATCCGGGAGCAACGCGGCGGCGCGGGTGGCATCCTCGAGCGCCTCATCGAAGGCGCCGAATTCGGCCCTGGCGTTGGCGCGATTGAGCCACGCCTCGCCGTTGTCCTCATCCTGCGCGAGCACCTCGCCAAAGTCTGCGATTGCCTGCTCGAACTCACCGCGTGCGTAGCGCACGAGCGCGCGATTATGGAGCGCGGAGAGATCCTCTGGGGCGTGCGACAGCGCGCGATCGAGCAAGTCGATCGCCTGATCGAGCTCGTTGACCGAGGCTCGAATCACAGCAAGGCCCACCAGCGCTCGGATCGAGGTCGGCTCCAGCGAGAGAGCGCGCGCGAAGTCGCGCATCGCGAGCTCGAGCTCTCCTTCCTCGTAGTGCAGCTCGGCGCGCGCGGCGTAGGCCGCGGGCGAGTCGAGCTCGGATTGTCCATCCTCCATCGTCTCGTCAGGAGGAGTCGTGCCCTCGAAGAGCGCGCGGAGTGTGCCTGTGCGTCCTGTCTGGTCGAACTCGTCGAGCAGGTCGTCCATCACCTCGCGCGTGATCGCTTCGCTGACCTCGGGGTCCTCGTTGTAAGCGCTCAGGCCCTCGGTGATGAGCGCGTGGAGCTCCTCCTCCTCGAGCCCGAGCAGATCGCGTCGCATCGCGCCATACTTGGCGAACGCCTCGCGCATCTTCGCGCTGACCAGGTGCTCGAGGTCATCCTCGACCCCTTCTTTTGCGGCTTGCTCGAGCGTCGAGAGGTCATCCAAAACCTCATCGATCGAGCGTGCGTTCTGGAGCACGAGATCCAGCGTCATTGGCGAGAGCACCAGGTAGTCCACACGCAGTGACGGCGCGCGTAGAAAAAGCCACCACGCCAGCGTCGACGCGAGGCGTTTGGCGCCATCGTCTGAGGACATCGGGCCTTGTTGCGTGATCTCATCACCTTGAAAGAGGGAGAGGACCGCGCGAGCGATCTCTGCGTCCGCCAACGCGGTGCGCTCGACGACGTCGGCGTACAACGTGCGCAATTGATTCATCGGGAGGTTCCACATCGCGGCGTGCTCCTTATCTCCTTGTTTCACCGAGTGATGAGGCAAGGTCGCGAAATCGCATAGGTCCGGTGGGGTCGCCAAAGAAGCGTCGTCTGTTGACGGTGCACCTTGGCCCAAGCATGATGCGTCTCACTTCAAGACCAACGGGGGGTGAGTGAGCTCAGATCAAAAAGACGGCTCTGGTTAGGGTTGTCTATAACGCTTTTTCCTATCCACGCCAAGCAGAGGAAGGCATGGGTGGACAGGGCGTTGATCGAGATGAGGTTTGACCTCGGCTCATGGTCCACAAACAACATCAAGAGGAAATCATGACCACGGAAAACTTACTCGGCAACAAAGACCTCGCGCCATTCCTGCCCATGATTTACGTCGCCTGGGCAGACGGCGAGCTCGATCAGGGCGAGATCACGAGCATCCGAAATGTGGCCGAATCTCAAACGTGCCTCGGCGAGTCCGACCTCGAGCTCTTGCTCTCCTGGCTCGATCCCGCAACGCCTCCTTCTGCCGTTCAGCTCAACGAGATCCTTTCGAGCGTGCGCGACTCCGCGCGCGCGATGCCTGGCTCGAAGCGCCGCTCGTTGGCCGATCTCGGCGCGGATCTCGCGGGGATTCAGGACGCCGAGCACGAGGGCGTCCGTAAGGCGTTGCTCGATCTCGAAGACGCCCTGGGCGTCGTCGGCAGCGAACTCACCGCGCAAATCCTGCAAGAGGAGCGCCCCTGTCCTCCCCCTCGTCCTTACCGCGAGCTCGAGCCCGAGCCTGCCTTTGATCGCGCCGCCATGTTGAAGGTGCTCGATGGCAAATACGCGCCGATGCGCCAGCAAATCCGCGATTTGCTCAGCGCGCCGATCTTCGAGTACCACCGCGAACTCTCCAAGGACGAGCTGCGCGAGAAGGTCCTCGAGTGGCTCAAGGTCATCGCGGACGAGGGCATCGGTCGAAAGGCATACCCCGATTACACGGGCGCATCTCCTGACATGGGTGAGTTCTGCGCGGCGTTCGAATCACTCGCTTACTTCGACCTCTCGTTGGTGGTGAAGTTCGGCGTCCAGTTCGGGTTGTTCGGCGGCAGCATCTACTTCCTCGGCACCGAGAAGCATCACGAGAAGTATTTGGATGACGCAGCCTCGGTCGAACTCCCAGGCTGCTTTGCCATGACCGAGCTCGGCCACGGTTCGAACGTGCGCGACCTCGGCACCACCGCGACCTATGATACGGAAGCTGGCGAGTGGGTGATTCACACGCCAGACGAGATGTCGCGCAAGGAGTGGATCGGCAATGCCGCTTGCCACGCCAAGCTCGCCACGGTCTTCGCGCAGCTCGAGGTCGGCGGTGAGCGCTACGGCGTGCACGCCTTCCTCGTGCCCATTCGCGATGATGAGGGGAACACACTCCCTGACGTCTTTATCGAGGATTGTGGCCACAAGCTCGGCCTCAACGGCGTGGACAACGGCCGCCTCTGGTTTAACAACGTGCGCGTGCCCGCGGACAACCTGCTCGATCGCTTCGCCACGGTGGACGCCGAGGGGAATTACTCGAGCCCGATCTCGAGCGATGGGAAGCGCTTCTTCACCATGCTCGGGACGCTCGTAGGAGGTCGCGTTTCGATCGCTGCCGCGAGCCTCTCGGTGGCAAAATCAGCGCTCGCCATCGCGGTGCGCTACGCGGCGATGCGACGCCAGTTCGGCGCCTCCGGCGAGCCCGAGACGCCCATCCTTAACTTCCGCACGCATCAGCGCAGGTTGATGCCGCTGCTGGCAAACGCCTACGCGCTGAACTTTAGCATCCAACACCTCGTCGAGCAGTTCCTGAACAAGAGCGAGGACACCGAGCGCGAGGTCGAGGCGCTCGCGGCGGGGTTGAAGGCGTGGAGCAGCTGGAACAACACACACACCATCCAGACCTGCCGCGAGTGTTGCGGTGGTCAGGGGTATTTGAGCATCAACCGCTTCGCCGAGATGAAGGCGGACTCGGACATCTTCACCACCTTCGAGGGGGACAATGTCGTCCTGCTCCAGCTCGTGGCGAAGTCCTTGCTCAGCGAGTATGGCCAGCAGTTCCAGGACCTGAACTTCTTCTCCACGCTCCGGTTCCTCGCTGACCAGGCGCGCGCGCAGCTCACCGAGCTCGATCCCGTGACCTCTCGTCGCACCGAGCCCGAGCACCTGCGCGATGGCGCCTGGCAGCTCGAACTCTACAAGCACCGCGAGAAGATGCTCGTCGCCAGCGTCGCGCGTCGCTTCAAGCGCCGCATCGATGAGAAGATGGACTCGTTCGACGCCATGATCGAGGTTCAGGACCACCTCGTGGCTTGCGCTCAGGCGCACATCGAGCGCGTGATGCTCGAGAAGTTCATCGAAGGCGTGAAGAATTGCGAGGATAAGGACGTCGCCGCGCAACTCGATACGTTGCGTCAACTCTTCGGTTTGTGGCATATGTCGCAAGACATTGGCTGGTTCCAGGAGAACTCCTTGATCGAGCCGATGAAGGCGCGCGCGATCCGGGAGCAGATCAACTTGCTCTGTAACGAAGTCAGGCAGCAGGCCGTGCACCTTGTCGACTCCTTTGGAATCCCCGACAAGTGCCTCGGCGCTCCCATCGCGTTCTCTCCTGTGGTGCAGCCCAAGCACTACACCCAGGAAGACGCGGCCGAGTGAACGTTTGGTACCGGTTAACCTCATTGAAAGGATGCTACAGATGAAGAAGCTCGCAGAACTGTTCCAGCAACGCCTCGGCATGTCCGAGGAGCTCTCGACCAAAGCCGCCGCGCTCGCCTTCGACTTCATGAAGGAGCAACTCCCCGACTCGATCGCGCCTCACCTCGACACCGTGCTCGCCGCGGATGACCTGGGTGACCTCGTCTCCGGCGCGCTCGGTGGCAAGGGCCTTGGCGGCCTGTTTGGTGGCGACTGATTTTTTAGGCGCTTCACGCGTCGATTCGCGTCGATAAAAAAGGCGTGCGATTTACTCATTCGAG
>JAYZVO010000212.1:0-28255 GCA_036155555.1 Myxococcota bacterium | reverse complement strand
CGAGTGTCCCGCGCGAGGCGTGACTTTGGGCGTGAACCCCCCGCCGGGGGCCCGCAAAGGGGAGGCCGCGGAAAATTTCTGAGGTCTGTTTGGCTTTTCGCCCCTGCGATCTGAATTTTTCCGCGGCCTCCCTTTGCGGGAGCGAAACCCTAAATAAAACGGGCGAGGATGACGCAGGATGAAGGGAGTGATTTTAGGAGGGGCAAGCCCATCATAACAACGTTATCTGGGTTTGCCTCCGACAACGAATCACGCCTTTCAGACAAGTCAGGACGACCTTTTTATTTAGGGTTTCGCTCCAAGCACGACGACCGTATTGCTGTCATCTTCAGGTCACGACCACGACCTCTCCCTTGCCATCGCAGGTCACCACCACGTCCCTGTTCTTCAAGGTCGGCGTGCGCGCCATCTCGATCGCCAGCGGTGTCATGACCTTCTCTTCGATCACACGCTTCAAGGGCCTGGCGCCCCACTCCGGGTGCCAACCGAGCTCTGCGAGTTTGGCGCGCGCGGCGTCATCGACGCGGAGGCGGAGGTTGCGGCGAGTGATTCCGGCGCGGCGTGAAACCTTGGCCAGTTCGATCTCGGTGATGTCTGCGACATCCTCTGGGGTGAGATAACCAAAGGGCACCACGTCGTCGATGCGGTTGAAGAACTCGGGTCGGAAGTGCTTTCGCACCGCGCTCGAGAAGTCGGGTTCTTGCTCTCCGAAGCCGGGCGAAGCGCTGCGTTGCACGCCCAGGTTCGAGGTCATCACGATCATCGCCATGCGAAAGTCGATCAGCTTGCCGCTCGCATCCGTCAAGCGCCCCTCACCGAGCACTCCGAGCAACAAGTCAAAGACCTCCGGGTGCGCCTTCTCGATCTCATCGAAGAGGATCAACGAGAGCGGCCGCTGGCGCACTTGCTCGGCCAGGCTGCGCGCTCCGCCCCCCACATGCAGCAGGCGTTGGCTCGAGCCTGGCATCATGTATTCGGACATGTCGACGCGGATCATGCGCTCTGGCGAGCCGAACATCATCGTCGCGAGCTGCTTGGCGAGCTCTGTCTTTCCCACCCCGGTAGGACCGACAAAGAAGAGGCTGCCGCACGGCTTCTCGGGATCATTCATCCCCGCCTTGAACCTCGCGAGCACACGCGAGGCGACCGCGCACGCCGCATCCTGTCCGATGATATGCCGCGAGAGCTCGCCGCGAATCGCACCGGAACTCGCCAACTCGGCGTCCGAGAGCAACATCGTGGGCAACCCAGAATACTCCGAGTAAGCCTCGATCATCGCCTCCGTATCGACGCTCTTCACAGACCTCGACTCCACATGTCTCGCGTACCAGTCGAGGAACTTGAAGCCCTTGCCAGGGAACGCCATATCGCGCTCGAAGAACCCGAGCATCCTGACGAGCAACCGCAGCGCCTGCGGTTGCAACGTGATCTCGGGACGCAACCTGCTCATGTACGCCGAGAACAACACGGGGAGCTTCTCTGCGGGAGGTTCCCCCACGCGGATGATCTTGAAGAGGTTCACGAACCCAGGATTCGCACGCACGCAGCGCTCGAGTTCGTGCTCGTCGACCTCCGCGATGACACTGATCTCGCCGCGCGCCACGGCTGGCGCGAACATGTCCGCGATCGAAGAATGCCCTCCTCGCTCGCGCATCAACTCGACCAGACTCCCAACGCACAGGTAGTCCCCCTCGAAGGAGAGCTCGCGGATGATATCGAGGCACCGCTCCTCCCACTGCCCCAGATACTTCATCCCGGCGATGATTCTATCCGCGCTCGTCGACCAGATGCGAGGCACCGCCCAGGATGACTCCACCGACTCGCTGCGGCGAAGCAGCGCGAGCTGAAAGGCGAGCTGGCGCACCCAGGTGGTCTTCCCCACGCCGGTGGGTCCGACGAGCAAGATCGAGAGCGGCGGCGTCCTGCGCACAACCGGCTCGACGGGCCGCCAGTCGAGCACATCCATGGGCCGCGTCATCTTGCGAGTCTGCGCGCGCTCGACCCACTCCTCGCCGATCGCGTTCATCGTCTTGAAGCGGGTCGTGTCATAACGCCCGAGGTCTGGCGAGGTCTTGCGCGGCGGGAGCGTCGGGGACCAGTCATGGATAAACTCCTCCCCTTCAGCGCGGAACTCGTAGAGCCAACGCGCATCCCCACCGAGCAAGGCCGAGCTCACCGCGTGCCGCAACACATCGGCGGCCATATCCAGATCCTCGACGACAAACCACCACCCGAAGCGAGGCAGCATCACACGCCAACCTCCCCCTTCGAGCTTGCAGCACGCATACGTCAGCTTGAGCGGGACGCGTTGCTTGCCGATCACGTAGCGGTTCTTGAGCGCGGTCTGAGGATGAACCTCCACGGTCACCTGACGCGTGTGAAAGGTCTCCTCCCACATGTAGCGCTCGAGCGAATCACCCGTGACCTCGATCGCTTCCTGGAGGATCACCTCCAGCTGCACGAGCACATCCTCGACAGACTCGCCATAAGCCGTCGGCGGAGGTTGGTCGAAGAAGCTCGACCAGGTCCGCATCAGGTGCCCCGTCACGCGGTCATCATGGTGAGTGACGACATATACCCTCATCGACTTCGCCATCACTCCTCCTCTTTGTTTACGGTCTGCGCGAACAAGCTCTCGTCCATGCTCCCCATCCTCAACATCCACATCGGATGCAACGCCTGACGAAGCTGGCGCACATGGCGTCGCGATGTCCACGCGAGCCCGTAATCCTCGATCTCGATAGTGAAGGCGCGCTCGTCCTCGGGGAGATCGAAGCGCAACCTGCGCACGAGGCGACCGATCGCGTCCGGGTCTCGTGGCAACGACGCCCCCGTCTCCAGCGCCTCCTCGTACGCTTCACGCTCCGCGAGATGATGCTCGATAAGCTCCATCGCCGTGATCTCGGGATCGGCATGAGAGACCTTCACGCGCACGATCTCCGGCGTGGTCCCGAGTGAGAGGCGCACGTGCGCGCCATCATCCCCCTCGAACACATCGCGAATACACAACCCCACGAGCCGCAAGACCACATGCGCGGGTTCGTGCTCATCGAGCGCAGACAACAGCGAGTCCCGGTCCGGCCCCTTGCTCGAGACCGAGCCGTCACTGTTGATCAAAGCCCACTGCTCGACCTCGCCGCGCTCCATCCCGATCGCCCTGGCGAATTGCTCGACAAACCCCGAGCGCACATCCCCGAAGCGCTTGCGCTTGTGGACCTGACCGACGCGAAAGATCTCGACAAAGATCGCGTGACGCGTCGGATCATGCACCCTGGAGAGCGCTCGGCGCAGGAAGTAAACCTCGGCCAACTGCTCGAGCAACTGCTCCTGATTCATGCGCTGGATATCAGGATGCGCGTCCTGCCTTCGCATCAACCGGCGCTTGTGGCGAGGCTCGGGGGCCTGGATGTTCCAGCCATCCTTGGCGTCCGAGTAATCGAACGGTGCCAGGTCCGTCATCACCTCCATCTCGGTGCGCCAGGCGATGTCATCCTCGACAAACGCCTCGTAGTACTCGCGCAGCTTGTCGCGAAAATCGCGCAACTTCACGCGCATCAACTCGAGGTTGTAGATCTGGTCCGCGATGCCACCCAGGCCATCCTCATCGAACGCATCGTCTGCTTCGCCGTCGTCCGTGACGACCTGGTACTCCGAGAGGTGCTCGCGCAAGGTCGAGGACAACGTGGCCAACTCATCCGAGTCTGCCAGCTCGTCGAGGAAGTCGATGGCATCGGGCAACTGCGCCTCGAGCTCCTCGACATTGCGCTCGAGCAACGGCTCCAACCGCGAGGCTTCCGCCATCAAGTCAGCCTCGCGCAAGGTGTCCCCTTGCAGATCGAGATCCCCCGTGCGTCGATCGCGCCACAGCCGCATCACGCGCATATCATTCCCGGGCCTGGCGACGATCTCCTCGGCGAGCAACCCGGCGACGTTGCGCTCGAGGTAACGCTTTAGGGAGCGGGCGCCATCGCGCGCGTCGAAGCCCTCTCTGGCGACCATATCCACGACCGTGCGGCTCATACGAATGAACACATCGCGCTCGGTCAGCCCGCGACGCGCCATCAACTTGGCGAGCTCTTTCTTCGCGATGATGCGCGCGACCTGCATGTTCAGCGGCCCAAAGCGCACGACGCTGTCGATACGGTTGAAGATCTCGGGCGCGAAGAAGTTCTGCACCGCGCGCATCTGATCGTGCAAGTGCGCCGAGGAATCCTCGCCAAAGCCCATCGTCGCGTTCTGACTCGCGCCGAGGTTCGAGGTCATCACGATGACCGCGTGCCGAAAATCAGCCTCGTTACCAGCAGCATCCGTCAGGCGACCCTCGTCAAACATCTGGAGCATGAGGTTCAAGACGGAAGGATGCGCCTTCTCGATCTCATCGAAGAGCACCACACAGAAAGGTTGCTGCCTGACCTGCGCCGTGAGCACACCTTCTGGCCTGTAGCGATCGCCGATGAGCCTCGAGGGCGCATCGGGCGTGGCGTACTCGCTCATATCGAAGCGCACCAACCTGGACTCGTCCCCATAAAGGTAGGCCGCGAGCGTCTTGGCCATCTCGGTCTTGCCTGTCCCGGTCGGCCCCGTGAAGAGGTACACGCCCCACGGACGCCGATTGCCTGTCAGGCTGCTCTTGATCTTGAGGACGAGATCGACCATCGCGTCGACCGCCTCGTCCTGCCCGATCACCTGACGCTCGAGATCCTTCCTCAAGACCACCGGGTCGATGATGCGCTCGTGCTCGAGCAGGAGCGAAGGCACACCTGTGCGCGAGGACAACAGGCTGACGACCTCGGAGGGGGTGACCTCTGGCGCATCCTCGGAGACATCTCTGGCGAGCGCGCGCATGAGCTCGAGTGATTTCCCAGGCATGCTCTGCGCGCTGATCAGGCCGCCGCCCACGTCGATGATCGTGCGGAACGCGAGGGGACTGAACCGAACATTGCTCCCGACCTCGAGCTTCCTCGATTCATAGAGGAGCATTCGCATGGTCTCTGGCGCATCGGTCGCCTCGACAAAGATCTTGCCGAGCACACCCGCGAGCCCTGGCGCGTCCTCCTCGAGCTGCTGCAATTGCGCGCGCGTGCACTCCCCGACGACCAACAACTCACCGCGCGCTATTGGCCCCCTGAAGAGGTCCGCGAGCGCGCGATCTGACTGGCGCGACTGACCGATGCGACCCCACGCGTGCAGGTCATCGATCCAGAGCACGACCTGTGATTTTCGCGCGGCCTCGAGGAGTTCCACGCAGCGCTCCTCCCACTCACCGACATAGCTCATCCCGGCGATCAGGCGACGTCCGCTCAGTTGCCACACGTTCCAGACGCGATCGAGGTTGCGGTGCGAGGTGTAATCATCCGCCTCGAGCATATCCACGACGAGCTGGCGTACCAACGTGCTCTTGCCGCTCCCGCTCGGGCCGACGAGCAACGCCGAGGTCTTCTTCTTCCCCGCGAGCAACTGCGAGAGCTGGCTACGGTAAGGCTCGCGCGGCATCCCCGTCTCGAGGTTCCCGCGCGCTCCGAGCGGCGTGAGGTTCGTGCCGACCTGGTGGAGGATCGAGAGCGAGCCCTTGCGCGCGCCACCACCCGCGAGCGCGAAGTTCCCATAGAGTGTGTCCTTGCGCTTTTTGATCCGGTCGAGCAACTGCGCGATGCTGGAGTTAAACGAGATGATCTTGAGTGAGTCCTTGGAGTCGGTCATGAACTCTCGGATCTGCCAGTCCGATACATCCGCCCAGGCGCGCTGCCAGTAAGCGGTCGCCTGCTCTTCGAGCGGACGGCTCGAATCGTAGGGGAACCAGCGATGCTGATCGAGCGGATGGTAAGCGACCATCATGCGCTCCTCGAGGTTGGCCCAGCGAGGTTCGATGATGACGGGAAACACACCGGAGAACTTTCGGCGCTTGCCCGCCGAGCGCAACGAAAGCTCGAGCTGAACGCGCTCGAACTGCAACCCACGCGAGAGGACGAACTGGTCCAACCTCGACGGCGGGCACTTGCGGATCTCGCGGCGCAAGGCGTTGATGATCTGGCTCTCGATGCGCATCTCACTACGTCCACGGCTCACCTGGTTGAACTCACCGAGCCCCACCGTGTGCCAGACGACCTCGCCCCACTGCGCTCTGGACCTGTAGATAGGAATGGAAAACTGCATCCTCTTACCCCCTCCTTCCAAAGCGTCGCATCAGGAGCATCGCCGCGACCTTGTCATAGCGCCTCCAGTAATCCTGCGTGGTGATGTTCAGGTAGCAGTTTCCATCGTTGGGGAAGTCCACACGATTCCTCGGGGGATAGGTCCAACGCCTGACCGGGCGCATCTTCTGAACCTTGTCGCTCTCCACGATCGGCTGCTCCAGGTAGCGCTTCATTCGCTCCTCGTTCGGCGCATAAGAAGAGCAGATGTGTTGCACATAGAGCTCGTGGTCTCCCTGATCGCCGCCCATGGAAAAGACATGGCGTCCGATCTCCAGGGCGAGCAAGGCGCCAGCGAAGTCGCCTCGCACGCGCACCAACATGCCGTGGTAATCATCGGGTCGCGAGGTCAGGAGCTCCCCGAAGCGCTCGAGGGAGCGCGGCGGCCCCCAACGCGTTGTCCCGGCCCACGATTGCCCGGAGTCAGGCGCCTTGCGGTCCCCGTCGAGGTGAAAGAGCAAGTCCCACTCGCGCTCCTGCGCCATGTCGAGGAACCCTTCGAGGTACTCCATCCACACCGAGCCCGGCCCATTGATACGACGGATCGAGAGGAACGTTTCGTCGCGCGCGCTGACCCGCGCGAGCATGGCGTAGACAAAGGCGACGCTGAACTCCTCGTAGGCGCGCTCGGCCTCCTCGATGTAAGGCTGGAGCGTCTCCCCCTCGAACAGTGCGGTGATGGCGAGCTCCTCGGCGTCCTCGATGTCCGTGACAGGTCGCGCGAGCGTCTTCCAGATGTTGTCGAGCTCGAAGTACTCGGAGTGCAACCTGGCGTTCTCTGCGATGGCGCGCGCCTCCTGCTTGCCCTTGCGCGAACCTCGGTTGCCGTAGTTGAGCTGCGCGAGCAAGAAGTCGAGGTGCGAGCGAAGCTCGAGGATGCGCTGCACCTTCATGGTGTTGGCAGCTCGGCGCCGCACACCCGAGATCGCGTCGAAGCCACGAAGCTCTCGTGATACCGAAGATCGCTCGCCGCGATGCACCGAGATGCGCGTATTTCCAGAGTTCACGGTGCCGAGCAGCGTGCCCGTGCCAGGGCGTGTGATCTCCTCCTCGAAGGAGGAGTAAGGCTCCTCGTCGATATGCTCGACGAAGACCTGCGCGCCTGCGAGCTGCGAGGCGTGCGCGGCGAAGATCTTTGCCATCGGCGAGACGAGCACGTCGTCCAGGTGACGCCGCAACGCGCGGGCGCCATAGGCGTCCGAGTGCCCAGCGTTCGCGAGGTCCAGCGCAGCCTTCTCACTGACATGCATCGAGACGCGGTGCTCGGCCATCCCAGCCCTGGCGCAGATGCGCTTCAAGGTCACGCGGCACACCGCCAACGCCTGATCCCGCGTGAGCGCCTCGAAGCCGACCACCGCGTCGAGGCGGTTGACAAACTCGGGGCGGAAGTGGCGACGAACCTCGTCCATATGCTGCTGGTTCGCGTGCCCTGCGCTCGCTTCGCCAAACCCGAGCGCGTCGCGTCTGTGCGCGACGCCGAGGTTGCTGGTCATGATAATAATGGCGTTGTGAAAGTGCGTGGTGCGACCGCGCGCGTCTGTCAGTCGCCCTTCCCCACACACTTGCAAGAGCAGGTCGAAGACGGCCGGGTGCGCCTTCTCGATCTCGTCGAGCAGCAGCGCACAGAACGGCTGCTGGCGCACACGCCGCGTCAGCTCCCCTTCGCCGCTCGAGGAGCCCTGGATCAATCGCGCCGCAGCGGAAGCATCCATGTACTCGCTCATATCAAAGCGAACCAGACGATCTGGAGAGCCAAACAGAAAGCGGGACAGGGTCTTGGCGACCTCGGTCTTGCCCACGCCGGTGGGGCCAATAAACAAAAACGTCGCCAGCGGTTTGCCAGGAGGTTGCAACCTCGCCTTCACCGCGCAGACCACATCCGCCACGCGCGCGATCGCCTCGCGCTGGCCGATGATGCGCTCCCCGAAGAAGTCCACGATCGCATGGCGCTTGAGCGGGTTGTCCTCGCGCAGCAAGAACTCGGGGATGCCCGTGCGCACGCAGAAGAGCTTGTAGACATCCTCGGCGGTGATGGTGATGCCCTCCTCTGGCAAGTAGTTCGAGTCATACATGGCGACCAGGTCGTCGAGGATCTGCATCGCTTTACCAGGGAAGGATTGATACGGCAGGTAGCGATCCGAGAGCTCGATCAAGGGCTCCATCGCTGGCGCTTCGAGCGCTGGCTTCCTGGCGTCGAGTTTCTTGCCATGCCTGACTCTGGCGCGGAGCACCTCCAACGCCTGAGCGGCGTCGACCTCCTCGAGACGCACCTTGTGAAGCGCGCCGAAGAACCCGACGTGGCGTCGTTCGAGGCTCTCCAGGGCCTCGAGCGAGACCTCGCCGACGACGCGAACGCGCCCATCCTCGATGTAGGGGCGCATCGCACCCGCCATATCGAGCGATCCTCCAGATTGCCCCGCGAACAGGTCGTTGAGGTCGTCGAAGTAGAGGATCGCGCCGACCTCTTCGGCGGCCTTCATCACGCGATGGAGCCGATCCTGCCACTGACCAAACCCCGATTGCCCTGCGATAAGGCGCGCGCCGCTGGTCAGAATCAATGACCTGCGCAGCTTGCCGCTTCGCACCAGCTCGCGAATCAACGCGGTCTTCCCCGACAACGGAGGGCCGACCACCACGACGCTCATCGCCTCGTCAGCGGTGAGCAAGGCGGCGAGGTTCTCGAGCGGCTTCTCTTGCCCCACGAGGGTGAGCTCTTTGGTGCGCTTCATGCTTTTGAGGAGGTCGACGCCGACCTCTTCGAGCAAGAGCTTCGCCTCGTGGTGCCGCTTCTTCTTCGCGAGGTTCTCGCGGCGGTTGCGCATCTTCTTGGGGTCGAGGCGCTCGAGCCTGTCGAGCTCCAATGGGAGGCTGACGAGGTCCTCCATACGCGCAGGGAGGAGCGCGAGGTACTCCGTGGCGCCCATCTCTCTGGCGCTGACCTGGCGCGTGACCTCGCGCTCGACCGCGTTGGGGAGTGATTCTCCCTTCTCCAGATAGAAGGTGTGTTGGAGCGCGACGATATACACCCAGCTCTCGTGGCGTTGTGGAATCACCAGGCAGGAGAGCGCGATGGGCATCGCGGGCTGGAGCGCTTTCGGGAGATCAGGTCTGGGGATCATCACCTCGACCTCCACGAGCTCGGTGCCCTCCGGGTAGACAAACCTCGAGAGCTGTTGCGCGGGGATGTCCGTCAGATGTTCCCTGAGGAACATCTCCATCTCGAGCAACACATCCTCACGCTCTTCCGCGTAGGAAATCAGCGTAGGATCGGCCAAAGGGAACGCCAATACGTCCCCATTAAAGAGCTCACGCACCATGATGGTGGGTTTGATCTGCATCGATCACTCCAACAAGAAACAACACCTCGATTCACTCGAGGTGGGCAGCAACAGCGAGAGGGCTCAGTCTAATTCCACGCCGCGTGATTAGAAAGCCCTCACATACTCTCTGCCACGCATCTCCAGCCAGTCTGAGAAGAGATGTAGGAAATATATGGGAGGAATCGCGCCGGGGTTTCACGCAGATTCTGTGTGCCAGCGACTCGCCAAAAATCAAGGGCGGCATAACCACAACCTCGCACCGAGCGACATCCTTCGGTCGTGCGATCTGTTTTTGGGAGCGGTCTGATCGCGAGCGCGCTGGCGAGGATGTTCGAGTGGTGGACATCCTCGATTCGAGCTCAAGAAGAGAAAAGATGAACTTGCGAGCAGTGTTACCGACCCTCATTTCTACCCTCGCCATGACGGCATGTGTCATCCCGGGAGGAGAAAGCAACAACGGAGCAAACGAGAACAACACCACAGCGACAAACAACACGTCAGCGAACAACACGACGGCAAACAACAACACGAGCAATGCCGAGACCCCACCACCTGGAGATTGCGAACCGAGGCTAAACTTCTGCGATGCATCGAACCCTGTGGTGGTTTTTCGATGTGATGGCGCGGGCACCTCATCGCGAGTCCTGGAGGAGTGCGAGGAGGGCTTCGCCTGCGGGATCGAAGACGGCGTGGCGACCTGCGTGATGGGCGACATCGACGACGCGGGGATGTGCACGCCCACAGGCACGCTGACGACATGCGTGAAGGATATCGCGAAGGAAGGAGGGGGCAATTACCCCGAGGGCCTCGAGCGCAGGCTGAGTTGCACCGAGACCGTGACCGAGATATGCGATCCTGGCCTGTACTGTTGGGCCAATGACACGAGCAACCCCGACAGCGAGGTCTCGTGTCAAACCACCGTGCTCGACCCGGAGAACAAGAAGTTCGGCGCGATGTCCTGTCCGCTCGTCCAACACTTCGAGTACAAGACATCGCTCGAGGCAGACTGCCGTTGTGGCACCAATGAGGTGCCACTTCATGGCGTGGACATGTGCTCGTTTATCAGCACGGGCGTCTCCGAGCGCGAGGCAATCGTTGGCGAGCGCCTCGAGGGCGAGGCGCGCAACCGCTTTGGATCTGGGCCTTCGATGGCAGGCGTCTTCAACACGCAATACAATGGCGGCTTTATCGACCAGGAAGCGCGCAAGCTCATCGTCGCCAACAGCTGGAATGGTTCGGATGACACCAAGGGGGTGATCTTCTCGATCGATCTGGACAACGGCGACCGAGAGGTGATCTCCGGGCAATACCCCACCGACGCAGGGGTTCAGGAGGTCGGTGACGGGCCATCGTTCACCTACGCGATCGACGTCAAGCCAGGCCCTGATGGCGCGTACTATGTCTTTACAGACAGTCAACAGACCGCAGACGCGACCATCTACCGCGTCGATCCCGCGACGGGCAACAGGACCATTATCTGGGATGCTCCTGACTCCACGACAACCTGGGAGGAGGCTCGAGACTCTCCCTTCGGTCAGTGCATCGACGGGTATGGGACTGGCGTCGTGCAATATTCTCAGCTTGGCTTCGCCATCGACGAGCAAGGGCGCTACTACATCGGCTACGCGAACGTGCAACGCGATGGCCGAGGCATCGTCAGGATCTCGGCAGATGGGAGCGAGTGTGAATACATCACCGCGACCGGCAACCGACAGGATGGCATGACTAAGGGGAGCGGCGGTGACCTCGGCGGCTTCGTGCAAGGCTTCACCTTCCATGATGGGAAGTTGTGGGCCTTCACCACACAGCCCAAGAAGCTCTGGTCGATCGATGTCGAGACGGGCAACCGCACCGAAGAGATGGAGGCGCTCTCGGCAGGCGCGCTCGGTGAGCGCTGGATCATCTGGGACGAAGGGCGACAGATCATGTGGACTGTCGGTCTCCTGGGCACGATCACGATCGTGGGCGTGGACCTCGAAGAGAAGAAAGCCTACCACGCCAAGACGGACTGCGGTCAGGTGGACTGGTTGCCGATGTGTCTGGGAGGTCCAGGCTCGATCATCAACCAGAACCTCGGCGGCGCTTGGCTCGACGAATCGACGGGCAACCTCTTCTTTGTCCAAAAAGGGGACGGCATCATCGAGTATGAGGTCGACACGGGGAACTCGGTGATTCGCTCGAGGTGAGCATCACTGGCAGAAAGGAGCATGGCCCGGGCCATGCTCCTTTCTGCGTTCTGTGGGTCGCGTATTTTTTCTGCCATGATGGAAATAGAACCATCACTCATCGCGTTGGATTGCACAAACAAATGTGTCAAAACAACACAAAGAAACATCGGGATGATAAAATGGAAGAGAAGACACACGACGAGGCGCTCGATTACAGGCGCCTGAGCAAGACCGTGGCGCACGCGCTACGGCACGAGCCGCACCTGTACGAGCTGGAGCTCGACGAGGAAGGTTGGACTCAGGTCGAGACCTTGCTCGGCGCGCTGCGCGGTCACAAGAGGATCTGGCGCGACCTGGGAGCTGCCGAGATCGCACACATGGTCGAGACGAGCAGCAAGAAGCGCTATGAGATGAGCGAGGATGGCGAACGCATCCGCGCGTTGTATGGGCACTCGACGCCAGACAAGCTGAAGAAGACGCCCGCGACACCACCAGCGATCCTCTATCACGGCACGAGCCCGGAGGTCGCCGCGATCATCCGAGAGGATGGCATCCGCTCGATGGCGCGCCAATACGTCCACCTGTCAGTGGATGTCGATACAGCGATGGAGGTAGGGCATCGCAAGGATGGGAAACCCATCTTGCTGAGCGTGCGCGCGAAGGAGGCGCACGAGGCGGGGATCGTCTTTTACGAGGGGAACGCGCTGGTCTGGTTGGCAGACTACGTCCCGCCCGAATTTATCGACGGATAAACGAGAAGAGGGGCAGGTTTCTTTTTTGAAAAGAAACCTGCCCCTCTTCCTGTTGTATCACTCGTCCCCTTTAAAGACGCCAAGATCCTTGACCGTAGCCGAGGAGGCATCGAGGAGCTCGGCGATCTCGTCGATGAGATCCTGCTCCTCCTTGGAGATGCGGTTGCCGAGGCCAAAGAACCCGCCAGAAGCATCAGCGACTTCCTTGCAAAGCTCGGGCACCGTCTTCTTGACCCAGGAGTCGGGGTCAGCCTGGACAAGCTCTGCGATGACGCGGTTGGTGCGCTCGAAGAACAGGTCCGCGGGGCGTTCTGCCAACAAGCGGGTGAGGAAGTCGAACGAGGGGGTGCCCTTCTCGAGGCCACGCGCGACAGCGAGGTCGAGGATGGCGCGCTCCTCTGCGGTCGAGACCGAACCATCGACCCATGCCACCTGAATCAGTGGGATCAATGGAAGGACACGAGCGGTCTCCTGAGAGAACCCGAGCTCGAGCGCCTCTTCGGCGATCTCTTCGGTGGTGTTGAGCACCTCAGCGATGCCCTCGCGCTCGGTCTGGCGCAACGCAGCGAGCTCGCGCTCACGGCGTGCGGCCTCGCGGCGCTCGAGCTCACGTTGCTTGAAGTACTTATCCTCTTCCTTGTTTTCCGACATTGCAGTCTCTCCCAAAGTCCAGTGTGTCAGGCATCATTCCGCCCGGACATATCGTCGTCCGAGCAGAACAGTAGACCAGATGCCTTTCCCTCTACAATCTTTGGTGTGATTTCGCAACGACCACGCGCTGCAACTTCTCAGAACGAGGATCACTCGGACTTTTCAGCGCGCTCGCGGAGGCGACGCGCGCGACGCTTGAGGCGGTCAGCCTGCGTCTCGAGCTCATCGCGATCCTTCTCCAGGGACTTGATCCTCGCGTCCAGCTCCGCCTCGCCGAGTTCGACGTTGCGGGTCGAGACGTTGGGATCGGCCTGTCGGTCGACCACGATCGTGTCCTGAGGCGCGGCGAAGGGGTCGCCGCCACCGTTGCTCGAGCCGCCTGTGCTGCCGTTCCCGACATTGTCAGGCGTCTCGGGCGTCGACAAATCACCAGGGTTATCTCGAATCCCAGGGTCCGTCGTGCTGCGGTCAGCCTCGGCGCCAACGCCGCCGTTGCTGAAGTTGCCGTCGAAGTCTCCGCCAGCGCCCGCCTCGGGAGGAGATGCCTGATCGGGCTCCGCGCTCGCATCATCGGATTCGAGGGGCTCGCCAGCCACGTTATTGCTGCTGACATCAGGCGGATTGCTCCCACCAGATGCGCTCTCCTCGGAGGAATCACCGGAAGAGTTTGGCCTGTCAGATGACTGCTGGCCATCCTGCTGCTCGTTACGGCTGACGCGAGCCACCGTCGCGCGACCGCGATCTCCCTCTTCGAAGAAGCGCTCCTCGCGGTTGAAGGCGCGCGCACGGCGAAGCAAACGCTGGCGCTTTTTGAGGTCCTCGAGCTGTTGCTGCACGCGCGTGAGCTTCGAGCGGACCTCTGCCTCGGCGTCCTGGAGTTCATCCGCCATCGCGATCATATCGCCTGGGTCCTCGAGGCCATCGGCGTCTTCGAGGATCATGGCGAGGTTCTTGCGAGAGATCTTCTCGAGCGGGCGAGCATAGCGAGCGCGCTCGTCGGCGATTTCGTTGAGCGTCTCGACGATGATGACCTGCTCGCTGATGCTGGCGTTGACCAGCTCGAACTCGAGCCTGGCGCGCTCGGCGTCGAGGCGTTCCACGATCTCTGCGGCGATTTGATTGATGCGGCCATCGAGCGAGGAGACCTGCTTTTGCAGCTTCTCCAGCTCTTGAGCGAGCGTGCGCCCCTTGCCCAGGAGCTTCTCGAGCTCGCGGCGCTCGAGGTTATCCACCCCGCCCCGCTTGAGCTTGTCGATGCCAGCGACGACCTTGTCATACTCGCCGCCAAGATCACGCATGGCGCGCTCGAGCAGAGCGCGCTGCTCCATGGCATCCGCCCAGCGGTTCTTGAGGGTGTCGAGCCCTTCGATCTCGAGCTGCGCGCGAATGTCCGTGTGCCCAGCCAATGCCATGACTTCGACCGCGCTCACACCACCCATGATCAGGGTGAGCATCGCAGCGAGCATGATTTTTCTGAACACTTTCAACATGACTTCCTCGAAACTTTCGACCGTGTCCGTCGGTCTCCGCTCTCTCCTTGTGCAAGGGACGATCCAACTTCGCGTTTGTTCGCGCTGTGATTTCTCCAAGCATCAGATCTGGCGCATGAACCAAGGAGGATCACGCATTGAAAGAAAACATGCGGCGCTCCGGCGAGCGGACGCGGCCTCGAAAGTTCCTTGAATTTCCGAGAGCCGCCCCTGGGTCTCTCAAATTTCTGAGAGCGTCAAAAGACGCCATCGAACCCCAGGTAGACGTGATCATTGATGTCGAACAGCCCACCCAACGTCAAGCGCTCAGATGGGGCTGGTCCCTCGAACACGCTCGCGCCGAGCGTCACCCAGACCGAATCCGTAACCCCCCGCCGAAGCGCAGCGTTGGCGATCACGTCTTTTGACGAGATGTTGTAAACACCGCCGAGTTGCAGGTTGGTCTCGATGACGGGGATATCCCAGGCGATGCCGCCAGCGACGCCATACAACCTGCGCCCGATGATGGCGGCCTCCATCCCCTCCTCGCCGCGCCGCTCCTCGGGCACGAAGAACTGCGTCACGCCAGCGGTGCGCGAGAACGGCTCGACCAAGAAGCCCTCGGCGGTGATGGCAAAGACGCGCTCCCCGTCGATGCGCTCGTAGGATAACCCCAGCGCGCCCGAGAGTGAGGGGCGCCGGATCGTGCCGAGCGTTTCCGTGGAGAAGTTCTGCGCGGGTGAGAACACCGCGTCCGCGCGAACACCGATGGGGCCGATATAGCGAGCGAAGTCGAGCATCACCGAGTGCCTGCGATCGAACTCCTGGACGATGACCTCCTAGCCGTTCTCCGCCTTGACCGAGAGCTCTCTGGCAAGAATCGCTGCGCGCGGATTCCTGCGGATGAAGCCGGTGAAGTCAAAATCGACAAAGATCTGCTCGTCGTTGGCGAGCAATGAGAGCAGTTCGGCGGCGCTCTCGTCGATCTCGATATATGGCGTGCGATCCCACCCCCAAAAGTAACTCAGCCCCAGATCCGTGTTGAGCACGGTCGCCGCGAACCTCCCACCGAGGCTCGCGCTTCTCGGCCTCTCATCAGGTTGAGTCGGCGCCCACAGCAATACTTGCGCCTCTTCATAGACGCTCGGATCGATGAATTGCTGGAGCAATGACACGAGCGGAAAGCTGCTGGACAGTGGACTCCTCGGACCAGCGAGCGCCACATCTCGGCCAAAGAGCACCACCTGATCCGGCGTGAAGAATGGCACCACGACACCCGTCAGCGACCACCCCGGCGCGCTCCAACCGACCTCGGCGGTCAACTGCGAGAGCGTCCCATCGGCTCTCGCAGGTCCGACCATCCCGAAGCTGCGCCTGTCAGTGGGGTCGATGATGTTGGCGGGGCGCACGAGCCGCGTGGCGCTCCAATCGGTCTGGAGCATCCCGACACGCAACGAAAAACGCCCTGGCCTCCAGGTCAGCGCCGAGACGCCTGACCTGACCTCGAAGTCCGCGCGTGGGTTCTGCGCGTTGACCAGCAGGTTTGGACCATCCTCGCGACGCTGGCCTCCGGTCCAGTAACGGAGCTGGAGCTGGAGGTCTACCGAGAGCGTCGGGTCCAGCTCCAACCCGATGCCCGCGTTCACGGACGACCCCAGCTCGACGATGTCCTCGCCCTCCCCTTGCCATCGCGTATCGACCGAGAGCGCGCTCCCCCAGGTAAGCTCGAAGTCCGCGTTCGAAGGAGGCGCGGCGACCTGCCCACTCGGATCATTGAAGATCACGCGAGGTGTTTGATCCTCGCCCTGTGCTCCATCTGGAGTCTCGGGCGAGGTTGACTGGCACGCGGGGTTGTCGGGATCACACAGGAGGAGCTCATCGCCCTCTCCTGGCTGAGGAGATGAGGTCTGTTCTTCTTCAGGTCTGCCCGAGGAATCACCGGGTGTCTCTTGCTCCTCTTCCTCTGCCGCCTGACATGCGGGGTTTTCTGGATCGCAGAAAACCTCCTCGGCGCTCGCATTCAGTGAGAGCAGCGAGAGAAGAATCACCCCTGTGATCGTGAGAGGTCGACGCATCGAATCAATCGCCCAGACGTTCGCTGCTAAAGATCGCATCGGGGAGCTCGATGGCCGTGTCGATCGAGGTGATCAACATGGTGGTGTACCCGCCCGTCTCTGCGCGCACGGTCATCTGCTTGACGTAGGTGTTGCCCTTGCTGTCCTTGTCGAGCTTCTCGGAGAAGATCGTCTTGGCCAGCGTCTCGCCATCCTTCTGGTAGAACTTGATGGTCATCGGGATGGAGTCACTCTTGCGAATGTAGGCGACCATCTTGCCATAGGTGCTGCTCTTGGCGGTGGGCGTCGCAGAGATCACGTACACATCCGAGCCGCCGCGCTGCTCGTCGGGCAGGCGCTCGAGCTTGGCGTCCTTGAAGTCACGGTTTTCGAGGTCCGCGAAGGTAAAGTGCGTCCCCAGAAACTCCTTGTTGCGCTCGGAGCCCTTCATGCGTTGCGTATGATTGAACGCGGGGGTGTAGGTCCAGATGTCATTCTCACCGCCCTCTTTCGCGGACTCGACAAACAGAAAGGCTTGCCCGGCGACCTCTTTTGGCGCGGTGAGTTTGAGGATGGTGTGCGAGCGATCGTCGATCTTCTTGGCGCGAATGCGCAGCTCTCGCACGCGCGCATCATCCGCGCCTCGACCCTTGATGGTCAGGCGAATATCCGCCTGGCCCGACTCGACCCCCATCGCGTTGTTCTTGTCGACCATCCTGTCGACGATCTCTTTCGCGCTGAGGTTGTCTTTCTTGCCGCCATCTTGCGCGAAGGCATCGTGGCCAGCGCCATCGATGGCAGCAGGCAACACCAGCGCGCCGAGCGCGCAAGAGGTTGCGAACAGGAGAGCGAAAATCTTCTTGTCGTGGCGACCGATCGACATCGTCGGGCTCCTCGAGGTAGGTTGAGGTTGGTTCGTGCGTGAAGGATGCCAACGGCATCCTCTGTTGAGACGCAGAGTTTGTGTGACAGATTCACTCGCGTGACGCCTGCCACACCCCCTCTCGCTACAGCTCTCGGAACAGGGGCGTCGAGAGGTAGCGCTCGCCGGTGTCACACAGCATGGTCACGATGCGCTTCCCTTTGAACTCGGGGCGGCGTCCGACCTCGATGGCGCCGACGACATTTGCCCCGGCGCTGATCCCCACCAGGAGCCCTTCTTCGCTCGCCAGGCGGCGAGCCATCTCGAAGGCGTCCTCGTCGGTGACGGTGACGACCTCGTCGAGCAGGCCCGTCTCGAGGTTATCGGGGACAAAGCCCGCGCCGATCCCCTGGATGCGGTGTGGACCAGGGCGACCACCAGAGAGCACGGGGCTTCCGGCGGGTTCGATGGCGATCGCCTTGAAGTTCGGGTTGCGCTCCTTGAGGACGCGCGCGATGCCGGAGATGGTTCCGCCAGTCCCCACACCCGTGACGATGGCGTCGATGTTTCCGTCGCAGTCCTCCCAGATCTCCTCGGCGGTGCCGAGGATGTGCGCTTCGGGGTTTGCGGGGTTATCGAACTGCTGGAGCATCACGGCGTTGTCGGACTCATCGACGAGTTGTTGCGCGCGCTCCACGGCCCCTTGCATCCCGAGCGCGCCGGGCGTGAGCTCGAGCTGCGCGCCGAGCGCGCGCAAGAGCGCGCGGCGTTCCAGGCTCATCGTATCGGGCATCGTCAGCACGAGCTTGTAGCCTCGGCTGGCGCAGATGTAGGCGAGCGCGATGCCGGTGTTTCCGCTGGTCGGCTCGACGAGCAAGGTGTTCTGGTCGACGCTGCCAGCTTCTTCAGCGCGCTCGATCATGCGCAGGCCGATGCGATCCTTGACGCTCGAGAGCGGGTTCATGAACTCGGCTTTTCCGAGGATCTCGGCGGGGCATCCATCGACCACGCGTCCCAATCGGATCAACGGGGTGTGACCGACGAGCTGGGCGATGCTGTCATAAATGGGCATCCAGTTCTCCTTCTCCACTGGAATCGGGCAGGAAGGCTGGCATCTTACTCGGGAACCGTGTAGCCGTCGATGCAAGAGAGGATCTCGAGCGCGGCCACGTAGCGGCCAAACGGAGGCATGATGTAAGCGCCCACGACGCGATCCTTGATCTCCATCAAGGTCTCCTGCGCGATCTTGACCCCTTCTGCGCGCGCGGAAGGGCCAGAGCCAGCCTCTTTCATGCGGGCACGGATATCTTCCGGGACGGCCATGCCGGGGACCTCGTTGTGGAGGAACTCGGCGTTGCGCCATGAAGCGAGCGGCAGCAACCCGACGAGCACGGGCATCTCGAGGTGTTCGGTATCACGCAAGAAGCGGTCGAGCACATCGGGATCATAGACAGGTTGCGTCATGATCATGGAGGCACCCGCGGCCTTCTTCTGCTCCAACCGTCGCAGCTCGCGCTCGTAATCGAGCGCGGCGGGCTCTGCGCCACAGGCGCAGTAGAAGCTGGTGACCTGACCGACGTCCTTTCCGGCAGGATCGGTGCCTCGGTTAAAGTGCTCGATCATGCGCAGCATCCCGACGCTGTCGAGATCAAAGACCGCGGTCGCGTGAGGATAATCACCGACCTTGGGAGGATCGCCAGTGATAACGACGAGGTTGTTCAGGTCGAGCGTGTTGTAGGCGAGCATGTCGGCCTGGAGGCCGAGCAGGTTTCGATCTCTGGCGCAGACGTGGAGGATCGTCTCCATGTCGAGCTCTTCTCGAATCAATCGCCCGAGCGCCCAGTTGCTCATGCGCACCGAGGCGCGCGGACCGTCGGCGATGTTGACGACGTCGACGCCCCCCTCGGCCAGCATTTTGGCGGCGAGGACGGACTTCGATGGATCGAGTCCCTTGGGAGGATTGACCTCGACGCTGACGACGAAGTTGTCACGATGCAAGGCGGGGCGTTGATCTGCGGGCGCATTGACGCGCTCGCGCCAGACGCGGTCGATCTTTGCCGCGAGCCTGCTGCGCTCGGCGACAGGGACTGGCTGGTGGTGTTCCTGTTGCGAGAGCTCTGCGCGGGGTTCGATGACGCGGATCTCACTGGCGCCACCGCTCATCATCCTCGCAGCGCCTGCGATCTTCTTGATGTGTTCGGGGTTCGTGCCGCAGCAACCGCCGACGATCGCCACGCCCGCCTTGAAGAAGCGACGCGCGAAGGTGCCAAAGTAATCTGGCGTGGCCATGTAAACCAGGCGCTCTGCGACGTAGCGAGGATAACCGGCGTTGGGTTGCGCGATGATCGGGATATCCTTGCCGACCATCTTGGTGACCACGTCGAAGAGGACGTGAGGACCCTCCATGCAGTTCGCGCCGACGACATCCGCCCCCCAGTCCTTGAGGAGCATCACCACGCGCTCGGGACCAGCGCCATCGCCTGTTTTGAAGTCTGCGTCGAAGGCCATCTGCGCCACGATCGGCAGGTCGCACTCCTGGCGCACGGCGTCGATGGCGAGCCTGATCTCGGAGAGTTGGCGGAAGGTCTCGAGGACGATCAGGTCGACCCCCTCCTCTGCCAGGATCTTCGCCTGCTCCGAGAAGACGTGTCGGATCTCGTCGAGTTCCCCATCGGTGAGCATCGTGGGCGTTTGACCCGTGGGGCCGATCGAACCTGCGACGTATGCGGCATCGCCTGCGACCTCTTTCGCGATCTTGACGCCAGCGCGATTGATCGCCTCGAGCTTGTCCTCGAGGCTGTGGCGACCGAGCTTGACGCGGTTGGCGGCGAACGTGTTCGTCGTCAGGATTTGCGCGCCCGCGTGGAGGTAATCCTCGTGGATCTGGCGCACGAGGTCAGCGCGCGAGAGGTTGGCGTCATCGAACGAGCGGTTGGTGTAAACCCCGCGTTCGTAGAGCTGCGTGCCGACCCCACCGTCAAAGACGAGCGGTCCTGCGGCGACGGCCTCGAGGAATGGCTTCTTCATGGCAATGAAACTCGAATCAGGTCAGGAACTTGGGCCATTTTCAATGGCCGCACTTGGCGCGGACTATACACAAAGGCACTCTGCGGCGCTACCCACGCGAAGGGTGTGATTTTTGCTCGATATACGACTGGCTGCAAAATTGCGCTCTCTGCGCTGACACACTACATTTCCCCAACCTTAGATACTGTTTTGAAAGGGGAACCTCCCCTTCTCTGAAAAAGTTCGCCACATATTCTCACACGCCAAGGAGTCCACCATGGCGCGCACGTATTTGGAGCTGGTCGAAGGAACCTCATCGAAATTTTGGGAAATCACTGTCGAGGGCACAGAACACACCGTGCGCTATGGCAAGATCGGAACGGATGGTCGCACGACCACGAAATCGTTTGCTTCTGATGAGGAGGCGCAGGCAGAAGCAGAGAAGCTCATCAAGTCAAAGCGCAAGAAAGGATACGAGGCGCCAGAGTCGAGCGAAGATTCGAGCGCTGATTCGAGCGCTGATTCGAGCGCGAAGTCGATCTCGATCGATGAGTTGCGCGAGGCATACCCTGCGCTCGAGCAGGTCGATTGGCTGGTCGACCTGGCGGAGACAGCGACCCTGTATAAAGGGAACGTCGAGACCAACGCCGACGGGTTGTTGAGCCTGGCGGTCGAGCAAGCGGAGGCAGGCACGATCATTGTCGTCGATGGCGACCTCACCTGCACCTCGGAAGATCTTACCTGGGGGGAGCGAGGGGATTATTCGAACAATGCCCTCCTCGTCACAGGAAACCTCACCGTAAACAACCTCCACCTCTCCTACATCGGCGCGCTCATCGTGGGCGGCTCGCTAAAAGGCAACAACATCATCGCTTGTTATGGCGATGATGGGGGCTCGTTGGATGTCGCCGGAGATCTCACCGCCAAGACCTTCATCGCGAGCACATACTTCGTGATCGAGGTCGGGGGGAAGGTCAACATCGAGCGCATCTTCGCTGATGGAACCTACGCGTCGGACTTCGTGGAGGAAGAGAATTACTTCCCGCTCTATGATGAAGAGAACATCTACGCCGAGGAGCTCTCGGAAGATGGTGAGATCGACGAGAGGGAGCTCTACGCCTGGATCACGAGCGGAAAGCCCTACTTCGTCAACGATGGGAAACCTCGCGAAGGATCTTATGAGAAGAGCTGGGAGGATGGCTCGGAAGCTGGCGAAGAACCTCCAGAACAACCCTCCTCGGCGCCTGCAAAGACATACCTCGAGCTGGTCGACGATGGCTCGTCGAAGTTCTGGGAGATCACTGTCGAGGGCACAGAGCACACCGTGCGCTATGGCAAGATCGGAACAGATGGCCGCACGACCACGAAATCATTCGACTCCGAAGAAGACGCGCGCGCCGAGGCAGAGAAGCTCATCAAGTCAAAGCGCAAGAAGGGGTATGGCGAGCCATCTGTCGAGGGCGAGGTGCTCTCGATCGACGAGCTTCTGGAGAACTACCCACGGCTGAGGGAGTTTGGCGACGGCTTGATCGACATGGCTACTGTCGGCGTGCTGTTCCGCGGTGATGTGTTCAACGCGGGCAGCGGCTTGCTCGACATCGCGCCGGAGCAAGGAGACGAGGGGACGGTCATCGTCATCGACGGCAACCTCACTTGCACCGCGCAAAACATCGGGTGGGGCAACAGAGAGGAGTTCTCCAACGATGTCTTCCTCGTGACGGGTGACATGACCGCCAACAACATCGAGCTGAGTGAGATCGGCGTCGTGGAGGTCGGCGGCTCGCTCACGGCAAAGAACATCTTTGTAAGCTACGGCGATGATGGTGGCTCCATGGGCATCCTCGGCGATCTAAAGGCCGAGGTCGTGATCGCGACGACCTACTTTGTCTTCGACGTGGTGGGGAAGGTGGACGTCAAACACATCATCGGCGGCACCTACGCCACCGATTTCGCGACCCGGCGCGGGCTGGAGGTCATCGAGACCTACGATGAAGCAAACATCTTCGTCGACGAGCTCGTCGATGATGGAGAGGTCGACGAGCAGGAGCTCTACGAGCGCCTCGTCAGCGGGAAACCCATCTTTGTCAACGGCGGCAAACCTCGCGAGGGGTCTTACGAGAAGGAGTGGTAGATGACGCACTTTAATATGCCGACAACGGTACATGGGCTCGCGCTCGACAAGCGTGGCGAGAAGATCATCGCGGTGGGGCCGAGCGTCGCTGTGATTTATGACACGAGCACGGGTCAACCGCTCCTGCCACTCGAAGGTCCCATCGGGCACGCCTACGACGTCGACTTCTCACCGGATGGAGGAAGCATCGCGGTCTGTTTTCACGGTGGCCACGTGAGGCGCTATAGCGCGAACACGGGGAAGATACTGACCAAGTACGAGGGGCACGCAGGCGTCCCGAAAGGTGTTCGCAAGGTCTTGTTTCATCCTGACGGCGAGCTGCTGGCGTCGGTCGCGGAAGACTCGACATTGCGGATCTGGGAGGTCGAGCGCGGCGAGCAAGTCAACCTGTTCAAAGATCGCGCGGACGTGAATACAGTGGCGTGGGGTCCTGGCAAAAACCAGGTCGTCTTCGCGAGCGATGCGGGCGTGAGCCTCGTCGACCTCCACACCCGCAAGGGTCGCGCGCGCGACACGCGCCCGGTCGCCGAGATCCAGGTTCATCAAGGCCGCATCTACACGGGGTGGGGAGATGCGATCCGTGTCCTCGATGAAAACCTGGACGTCCTCGACGAGCTCCCTCAGTCGGATGTCTCGAGGATCAGGATTGATGGGGATGTGCTCTATGCGGCGTCCTGGCAAGGAGAGGACCGGGGCGTGCACGCGTGGCACTTGCCGACAAGGGAGCGCCTGACCTTTGCGGAGAGCTCTGACATCGAGCAAAACCCTCAGGTGTGGGGGCTGGCGCTCGATCGAGACCGTTCATTGATTTACGCGGGCGTGACACCAGGCAAAAGCGCTAACTCGGGGCTTATTTGCTGGTCATCGAAGGTATCATAGACGTCGCGCTGATATACTCGGCGGCGTTGACGCGCGTCTCTTGTAGGTGAACCCCGACCACATAAAGATCCTCGCGCGGAGAGACCTGTGAGAGGATCTGGCTGGTTTGCTCGAAGAGCCAGCGCGCCAGGTGCTCGGTGGTCGGATCAAACTCCAAAAAGCGCAGCCTCGCGTCGGGCTGCGCCCCCAGGATCGCCTCGCCGACAGGATCGCCTTCTTTGACGAGGAGGTGATGATCGACCTGATCATCGAGGAAAGCGCGCCATGCCTTCTTGAACGCGCCGAACTCGACGAGCATCCCCATCTCATCGAGCTGCTCGCCAGCGATGGTGGCCTTGACCCACCATGAGTGGCCATGAATCGACTGGCACTTTATCGGCGCGCCAGGAGAGGAGAGCCTGTGTGCGGTCTCGAAGTTGTGCTCGAGCGTGATCCTGTACATGTCTTTCGCTGTCTTTTGGGTGGGAGATGTCGTGAGGAGGGCAGCAGCGAGGTTATACACGCCAAGGCGCGAGTTTTCTATACGCTCCCATCGCGCGCGTGCGCATCTCCCACCACCTGCCCTCGCTCTCTCCTTGCGAGAGCCTCGAGCGCTGGCGCGTCGTCGCCGCGCTCGTCGCCTTCATCGACGAGGAGCTTGTGAGGATCTTCCTGGAGGTCGCTGGCGAGTTGGTGAACGAGCTCCTCGCGTCGCGCGCTCATGATCAGGGATATGGCCACGAGCAATCCGCTCACCGCGAGCGCGGTGAGCGCGAGGAATGTGAACTTGTCGGGCGCCATGAAAATCACCGCCAGCGCGCAGGCGAACGTCAGCGCGCCCGCGAGCACTCCCCCGAGCAAGCGCGCTCGCACGCCGCGCTCGGCCGCCTTGGCGTCCACGCGCAGAGGTTCGTAGTGGGCTCCTCGCGGCGTGTCCCTTCGGCGGTTGCGCCTGGCGCGAGCGCGCAACGCCGAGCGTTGCGCGGCGCGCGCGCCCGGATCATGTCTTCGCCTCCTGCTCATGGCAGCCTTCCCTCGCGTGAGCGCGAATGTGGGGCAGTGATCGCGTCAGCACTCTCGTGAGTGCTGTTCGATGATGGTCGGGTCGAAGAAAAAATGACCCACGTCGATGAGTAAACCATCCCTCGAGACAACGTCCGAAGTGATTTGTTCGTTCCTCGCCAAGAAAAGTTAGTCGGAGAAAATGACCCCCAATCGTAATTTTGCGTTTTGATTTTCAAGGACTTCCACCCTATTCAACCCCTGAATCTGAGCCATCCGCGAGCACTTTTCTTAATTTTTTTCTAACAACCTGCTTGACACATCCCGGAATAAACGGCAAAACCCTCCTCGTTGTGGCGATGAGTGCTTGGACGCTCACCACCGCACGGGCCGTTAGCTCAGTTGGTAGAGCAGGTGACTTTTAATCACCGGGTCGCAGGTTCGATCCCTGCACGGCTCACCTTGGCCCCTTCGTCTAGTGGTTAGGACACCGGCCTTTCACGTCGGCAACACGGGTTCGAGTCCCGTAGGGGTCACCTAAAAGAGCCTGAATCCAGATTTGGATTCAGGCTCTTTTTTTTCTTGTTGCCCGAAGCTCCATGGACCTCGCAGTGTAGGGATGATTCTTGAATCCCCAAGACGAGGTCATCGAATGAGACTCACCAGTTATGGCGCCGCGCTCGGCGTGACGGGTTCTTGCCACCTGCTCGAGGTTGGCGACGCGAAGTTTTTGCTCGACTGCGGCATCTTCCAGGGCGAAGGCCAGGGAGAACGCAACGAGGAGCCCCTCCCCTTTGATCCAAAGTCGATCGACGCGCTGATCGTCAGCCACGCCCACCTCGATCACATCGGCCGCATCCCGCTCCTTGTCAAAGAGGGGTTCCGGGGTCGCATCATCTCCACGCGCCCGACCTACGAGCTCGCGCGTATCAGCCTGCTCGACTCGGCGCGCATCCTCGACTACGACGCGCGCCGCGCGAACCGCAAGCGCCCCAAGGGCACACCTCCCATCACGCCACTCTATGAAGAGGAGGACGTGCTCGAGGCGCTCGACATGTGGAACGAGTACCTCGAATACGATCGCGCGTTTGCCGTCAGCGACGAGCTCGAGGTCACGCCCATGGACGCCGGGCATATTCTTGGCTCCTCCTTTTTGTGCATGACGCTCACCGAGGGCGCCACGAAAAGGAAGATGATCTTCTCCGGCGATCTCGGGAACGTGGACAAGCCGATCATCCGCGATCCTTTCGTGCCGCCCGAGGCCGACATCGTGCTGCTGGAGTCCACCTATGGCGACCGCAACCACCAGCCGTTCTCGAACACGCGGCGCGAGGTCATCGAGGCAATCAACGAGACGCTCGCGCGCAATGGGAACGCGTTGATCCCCTCCTTCGCGCTCGAGCGCTCGCAGGAGCTGCTCTACGTCCTGTACGAGGCGTGGCGCGATGGAGAGCTGCCAAAGCACGCGCACATCTACCTGGACAGCCCGATGGCCATCGACGCCACGCGCATCTTCACCCGCCACCCCGATTGTTACGACGAGGAGACCGTCGCGCTGGCGAGCTCGGGCGGGAATCCGTTTCGCTTCGACGCGCTGACATACTCGCGCCACACCGACGAGTCGATGCGCATCAACAACCACAGCGCAGGCGCCATCATCATCGCAGGCAGCGGCATGCTCACTGGCGGGAGGATCTTGCACCACTTGCGACGCAACCTCCATCGCGAGGAGTGCAGCGTGATTTTTTGCGGCTATCAGGCGACCGGAACGCTCGGCCGAAAGATCATCGAGGGTGAGCTTCAGGTCGAGATCCTGCAACACATCGTCCCGGTGCGCTCGCAGGTTCATACGATCAACGGCTTCTCCGGGCACGCTGGCCAGGACACGCTGACCTGGTGGGCCAAGCACACCAACGCCAAGAAGATCCTGTTGGTGCACGGTGAGACGAGGGCAAAGGAAGCGCTCGGCACGCACCTGGCGAAAGAGACGCGGACGACCGATATCTCGATCATGCCTTTTGGAGAGCCCGTCGAGCTCTGAGCAAGGCGGAGAGCGCTCCAGACGAGAAATTGCTTCTCGCCGCAGGTTTCTGCACAATTTCGAGGGTCGGGCGCCGACAAATCGAGGAACGGCGCCGTGGCTCTTATTTGGAATGAACGCAAAAAGATGAGGATGTCGATGAAAACACGATGGATGATGAAGATGTGTTGCGCGGGGATGTTGCTCGGCGCGGTCGCCTGTGGACCAGATCCTGCCGAGAATAACTCGACGGAGAACAACTCGACCGCGAACAACACCACGCCAGGCAATAATACAACGCCAGGCAACAATACGACTCCAGGTAACAACACCACACCCGGCAACAATACAACGCCTGGGAACAACACCACGCCCGGCAATAATACGACGCCAGGAAACAATACGACGCCCGGCAACAACATGTCGAACCTGAGCGTCGACGAGGCGCTCGATGCCTACGCGGGATTGCTCGGCACGGCGGCGTGCCGCACCGCCTACGAGTGCCCCGAGCAAGATCCCTTCTTCACGCTCCAGCTCAGCCGCTTTGGCTCCCAGCAAGCGTGTAACATGGGCGCGGCGGAGGTCTTTGGCGTCGAGGGAGAGCTCGACCAGCTCGCGCTCGCCATCGAGGAAGGACGCGTCGAGTTCGACCAGACAGTCGCCGAGACCTGCCTCGAGAAAGCGCAGATGCTCATCGCGAACGCCGATCCTTGCAGCGCGCTCGGCGCGCTCGATGACGGCGCCGTCGCAGAGTGCGATCAGGTCTTTACCGGCAAGGGGGTCGAGGGCTCGGCTTGCGCTGATAGCCAGGAGTGTGGCGACGGGTTCTACTGCGAATATAGCGCCGATGACACGATGTGCTACGGCACCTGCGCCCCGGACGAAGGCGGCGAGGAGTGCGGCGGCCAGATCTGTGACGAGGCGACCCAATTCTGCGATGAGAACGACGCATGCGTCGCGCACAAGGAGCAAGGCGCCGCGTGCTTTGGTGACGAAGAGTGTGGCAGCTTCGAGTCGGACGCTTACTGCGACTACACGCAACCGAGCGAGCCAGGCGGCTTCGACGGCACCTGTGGCACGCTCTACACCAAGACCGCGGGTTCTGACTGCGAGTTCGACGACGAGTGCGCCGAAGGACTTGGCTGCTCGGATGACACCGATACATGCGAGGCGGTGGCCGCGATCACGTTCGGGCCGATGGGCTCGACCTGCGTGCTCTCGGAGGAAGGTCCGCTGTGCGAGCCAGGGCTTGTCTGCGGCGACCTCGCCATCAACATGGCCGCTGGCCAGATCGAGGGCTCCTGTCAGCCCCCCAAGGCGATGGGAGGCTCTTGCTACCTCGACTTCGAGTGTGGCATCGACGCCGTCTGCGCGGGCGCAGACTTCCAGAGCATGACGCAGGGAAGCTGTGGGCCGAGGTTGGCCAACGGCGCATCTTGCGAGAACAACCTCCAGTGCGAGAGCGCGAACTGCGAGTTCGGCGAGAACGACGAAGGCACCTGCGCCGCGCTCATGATCTGCATGCTCCCCGAGTGATTCCTTTGATTTGATCCGGTATCAGCACCCGACGTCGGGTGCCTGAGCAAAAACGAGCCCACGAAAAATTTCCCAACCTGGTGCGGAACACCACCCAGGTCGGGAAAATTTTCGTGGGCTCGTTTTTGCGCGCCGCTTCGGCGTGAATCACGGACCAGCGAAAGGTCAGCTCATGCGCAAGAGGTGCTTGTTCCTCTTGCCGGAGCGCAAGAAGATGGCCGTCTCCGTGGCCAGG
>JAYZVO010000211.1:0-60751 GCA_036155555.1 Myxococcota bacterium | reverse complement strand
CACATTTCCCAACCTGGGTGGTGTTCCGCACCAGGTTGGGAAATGTGGCGGCGCCCAGGGTTGCTCGGCACGACGACCGTTTTGGGGTTATCGCGAGGCGGTGTGTTTGCGGATGAACGCGGCGGTTGCTTCGAGCGTTTCGGTGCTCCCCTTGGTGAAGTAGGGGAGGTTGAAGAAGCCGTGGATGGTGTTGGGGATGTCGATAAACTCGACCTCGCCACCGGCTTCTTCGAGCGCTCTGGCGTAGGCGACCCCTTCATCGTGGAGAGGATCGACCGCGGCGGTAATGACGAGCGCGGGAGGGAGCCCCGAGTGATCTTCTGCGAGCAGCGGAGAGATGCGATCGTCGAACTTCTCGTTGGCAAAGTCCGAGAGGTAGGTCTCGAAGTAGAACTCCACGTGTCTGCGCGTCAGCAGCGGCGCGTTGGCGAAGGTCTCGAGCGAGGGGTGCGCGAGGGTGGCGTCTGTCACCGGGTAGACGAGGATCTGTCCTCTTGGCATCGCGTGCCCGGCGGCCTTTGCCTGTCGGCAGATGGCCGTGGCGAGGTTACCACCCGCGCTATCTCCCATGACAAAGATCATCTCCGCGTTCGCGCCAAGCTCGGATGCGCGCGTGCTCGCCCAACCAAAGCTCGCCACGGCGTCATCGTGTGCTGCCGGGAAGACATGCTCGGGCGCCATGCGATAATCGATCGAGAAGACGACCGCGCCGGTGGCGATGGCGAGGCGTCGGCAGACGCGATCGAAGTCCTCGATGCCGTAATTGACCCAACCTCCGCCGTGGTAATAGAGGATGAGCGGTGTCTCCTTGGCGGGCTTTTGGTGGGTGGCGTAGAGGCGAGCACGGATGGGGCCGTCGCTGCCATCGATGAGCCAGTCTTCGACGCGGTCGATGGAGATCTTGCGCCCGAGCGTCAGCGCGAGCAAGGGCTCGGGCAGCTTGAGCTCGCGGTTCGCCGCGATTTCCTCGGGCGTTTGCTTCCACGGTTCGGTCGTCAGCAGCTTGCGCAGCTGTTCGAAGAGGAAGACCTTGAGATCGAGGTCTGTCGCGCTCACGATTTCACCTCGAACGTCATCCCGGCGTCGCGCAAGCGCTCGACGAGGACCATGCCCATGGCCGAGGCTGGCGTCAGGAGCCCACCTTCGCTCTCGAGCCTTTCTTGATCGAGCGCCAGACAGATGGCTGATTCTCCAAGCATCGTCGCCGTCGCGCCGTATCCGGGATCACGCTCGCCGCGAACCTTCCCGCGCACCGGCTCTGTGCGACCTTCGACATGCCCCACGAGGCGAATCTCGAAGAAGCCCGTGTCGATCATCTCGCGCGAGGGGCCTTCGCCAGGAGCAGGGAGGACGAACTTCTCGAGCAATGCGCGCGTCTGCTCCTGCATCAATGCCATGGTGAAGCCACCCAAACCGAGCGCCATCATGACCGCGGCGAACATGCCTGAAGGACCGCTCGCTGTGCGGGTGACCTCGCTGTAGCGAAACTCCTTGCCGTACTTGTAATCGAGCAGCGCGTTGCTGCGACGCACGATCTTGGTGTTGATGGCCGCCATCAGGAAGGGCGCCGTCCAGGCGCGCGCGTCCTCGTCATAGCGAATCCACCTTTGGTCCGAGCCATCTGGCCCCTTGCGCTCTCCTTCGGGGTTGAGCGAGTAGGGGTGCCCGAGGACCTTGAGGATCGAGCGATCCTGGCTCGCTTGCGTGAGCAACTCGAGCATGCTCGCGACCGTGCCGCCGCTAAAACCGCCGCGCATCTTGGCCACGAAGAACTTCACCTGTGAGCAGGGGCGCCCGTGCGTCTCGAGCGCGTGATCCTGGAGCATCAGCGTGCCGAGATCGCTCGGGATCGAGTCGAAGCCACAGCAGGTGACGATGCGTACGCCCGCTTCCCTCGCGCTCTCGTGGTGCGCGTCGATCATGGCGCGCACCCACTGCGCCTCGCCCGTCAGGTCGCAGTAATGCGTCCCATTGGCGATGCAAGCTTCCACCAGCGCGGTCCCATACTTGGCGTAAGGGCCGACCGTCGAGCATACGACCCTGGTGCGCGCGGCCATCGCCTCGAGCGAGGCTTTGTCACTGCTGTTGGCGACCACGAGGTCAACCTCGGCGATGGCGGGGAACTCCTTCGAGAGATCCTCGCGCAACTTCTCGAGCTTCTCCATGTTGCGGCCAGCCATGGCCCAGCGGGGAGGGTTCTCGAGTCCGGCATAATATTCGGCGACGAGCGCGCCAGCAAAGCCGGTCGCGCCAAAGAGGATGATATCGAATTCGCGCTCGTCTTGAGTCGATCGTGCCAAGGGTCACCTCGATGTGGGTGTAGTAAGGGGATTACTTTACGAGTTCGTCATGGATGGCGCCCAACGTCTCGGCCGCGCCGTGGGGAAAACGAATCAATGCGGCTCGAGAGACGTCGGTCTCGCTGGGGTTGATCTCGACGGTGTATTTTCCCGATCGGCTCGCGTCCATAAACGGCCACGCGATATAGGGGAAGGCGCTCGTGGTGCCGATCGAGAGGACGAGATCGAACCCCAGGTCGAGCTGGCGCTCGAGCTCGAAGGATGCATGTTCGGGGAGCTGCTCGTTAAACAGGACGATGTCGGGGCGGACCACGCCACCACATGTCTTGCAGGTTGGCGGGAGCGCGTCCTCGCTCCCCTCGATGGATGCGTAGTCGTCGACCTGTTCGTTCCAGGAGCACCTGGTGCACATCAACGTGGCGACGCTGCCATGAATCTCGATCAGGTTCTTCGATCCTGCTTTTCGATGGAGGCCGTCGACGTTTTGCGTCAAGGTCCACACCTCCAATCCCGCGCGTTGCTCGATCGCGGCGATGACTTCGTGTCCTCGGTTGGGCTTGGCGCCACGGCACGCGCGCTCGATCTCGAGGATGTACTTCCAGGTCATCGCGGGGCTTCGCCGAAAGACCTCGCCAGAGAGCGCGACCTCGATGGGGATGCCCTCGACGGTGCCCCCATTGTTGTAGAGGCCACCGACGCCGCGGTAGGTCGGCAAGCCGGAGTCTGCTGAGATCCCTGCCCCGGTGACGAAGAGCACGCGCTTGGCGCTCTTTATCCAACGCGCGACTTGCTTGATGGCTTGAATATCAGGGGATGAGGCGCGACGTGTCATCGGGGAGGCTCGTTGTCGTGTTCGCGTGTGAACGGTGAATCGGAAGATCGTGCGAGGAAAGATTGGTGGAGGCGCTGCCGATGCTTATAATAAGCGCTGCGTGCGGCTTGTTAAGGGTTGTATGCGAAAACCTCTCGTGGAGGAGCACTTCTTTTGCAGGAACCGATGGATTCATCCATAGACAACGAGGCGCAGCAGCCAGAATCACAGGGTGAGGTTTCACAAGAGATCGCTCCCGCTGCAAGCTGGAGCGATCGCAGCGCGCTGATCGACTTCGCAGCGCTCGTGATCGTGCTCGCCGGGCTTACGCTCGCCAGCCAGATCGTGGTGCCGTTTCTCATGGCTGCATTCCTTGGAATCCTCGCCTCACCGCTGGTCTCCTTCTTCGAGTCCAAGCGCGTCCCGCGCGTGATCGCCACGTTGGGGATCGTCTTTGCCCTGCTCGGGCTCTTGACGATCGTCAGCCTGATCGTGACCTCGTCGGTGAACACCTTCACCTCGAGCATCCCGGAATACCGCGCGCTGATCTCGGAGCGGATCTGGGACGCGCAGCTCTGGCTCGAGAACCACGGCGTCCAGGCCAACGTCGAGGATGTCCTCACGTTTATCGACTTCGGCGCGATCTTTAACGTCACCTCGGGGTTACTCAGCGGCGTCGCCGGGCTCGCGTCGAACGTGGTGCTGATCCTTATCGTGACAACGTTCATGCTGATCGAGGGCGCCAGCCTGCACGAGAAGTTCGAGAACTTGCTCGAGCGAAGAATCCAGTCGCTCCCCAATGATCCTCTCGAGCAAGCGACAAACCAGGTGCAGCGCTACCTCGTCGTCAAGTCAGGGACGAGCCTCGTGACAGGTGTCCTGGCCGGGGTCTTGTGCTGGAGCGTCGATCTTGATCTGGCGTTGTTCTGGGGCTTTGTCGCGTTTCTGTTCAACTACATCCCCACCATCGGGAGCATCATCGCGGCCCTGCCTCCGATCGTCCTCTCGTTCGTGCTGCTCGGCACGGGGCCGTCGCTTGGAATCTTTGCGGGCTATTTGACCTTGAACATGGTGATCGGCAATGTGATCGAGCCCAGGCTGATGGGCCGCACGCTCGGCCTCTCACCGACGGTGATCCTGTTGTCGATGGTATTTTGGGGCTGGTTGCTCGGTCCGGTCGGCGCGCTCTTGAGCGCGCCGTTGACGATGATCGTCAAGATCGTCTGTGAACACGTCGATGAGTGGAAGTGGGCAGCGCACCTGCTCGACTCCCCGGTCGAAGGACTCGAGCAACGCATGACCGCGCGCCTGGCTGGCGCGATGCAAAATCAACCTCTGCAACCTCAGGATGTTCCACCCACTTCGAGCTCTGGCGCCGGTGACACCACGTGAAGATGAGAACCTTTAAACCGCTGGCGCTCTTGCTCGCCTTGACGCTTTCGGTCTCCTCGATCCACCTGACCTCGGACGCTTCGGCAGAGCAGGACAGGTTGGCGTCCAGCTTCCAGAAAGGGCGCTACGCGATGATCGTGCACGACGTGCTCGGCGCGTATCCCTCGCTCGGCGAGCGAAGCACGCAGTATCGTCGCGCCAGGGGGGATGAGCTCGAGGCGGCGAGGTGGCTCGTTGCCTCGACCGTTCGCCTGCAAGGAAACCACGCGCTCGGCAGCGATCGCACTGATCCTGCCGGAAACCTCGCCTGGGCTGCGCGCGCGCTCGAGTACTTCCACAAGGAGTCGCCACGAGATCACCTCACCGCGCAATTGCTCGCCGAGGCTTACATCATCCAGCACGATCTCTCGCACGAAGAGCGCGCGATGAAACGGCGCGGCGGACGCCTGAAGAAGGGGTTCGAGATCTTGATGAAGCTCGCCGCAGATGACGCGATCGTCGATGTGGTGGGGTGGCAGGTCGCGCTCGAGCGCTTGCATCCTGTGGATGATCGCGTCCAACTCTGGACGCTCACGCGAACCTGCGTCTCACATCATGGCGACGCTTGCTATGTTTGCGTCGAGGGGTGCGAGTGGTTGCGCGCCAAGCAACCGCCAGCTCCCTTTGCTCCCTCACGCGAGGAAGCGGTCGCCGCGTTCGAGCGCCAGGAATACGAAGCGGCAGTGCGCCACATCCTCGGGCTCTACCCCAAGTTCAACGAGCGCAGAAAGAGCCTGCGTCGCTACGACAATGAAGAGACGCGCTATGACATCTCGCTGATGGCCGCGGCGATGGTGCAACGCCAGGGATACATCACGCTGCGTCGCGAACCTCCCTACGCAGCCGTGACGCGAGCGAGCGCCGAGCGCCACATCGACTACGCGCTAAAAACGCTCGACTACCTGAAAGGGCGCCACAGCGAGGATGATGTGATCCGCGCGCGCTGGGCTGTCGCGAGGCTCTCCTCTGCACGAGGAGATGAGAACGGGAAGGGGCGCGCCGAGGCATTCGCTGCGCTCGAAGACCTCGCCAAACGAGACAAGCTCACCGCCCTGGAGTGGACCGTCTTCGCGGAACAACTCGTCGATCGAGGTCGCGCCCAGGAAGCCGTCGAGGCGCGCCGTAGTTGCCGCGCGCTCGTCGAAGATGCCTCGCGCTGCATGTAAAACCTACCTGAAAAACCGAAGGCGCTGACGCCAGACTTCGTGAGGCTTTTCATGAGGTTCTGGTGCCTCGTTGTGGCTCCTGCGCCACAGTGATTGTGCCAGAATCGCACACCTCTGGTGTCGTGAACCATCGTTTGATGCTGATTCCTCGGTGAAAAGCATCGTTGGCACACACCTTGAAGAGATCGCGTGGTGGATCATTGGAAAAGAAGAACCACTCGAAATCCATCCCGCAAAGGGAGGGAGTTTTGCGATCGTCACCCTGGAAGACGCCTTGAATTCATTCGCGTTTTCGTGATGGGTGGCCTAAACTCGATTCAGTGGCAAATCAAAATAGAGAGGGAGCAGCTTGTCCTGAATCCCTTGCGGGGATTTTTCAAGGCAAGCAATCGAGCGGAGAATCAGCGATGTCAAAGTACAGGGTATTGGGGTTGTGCGGGGTGATGGCCTGGGGACTCGTCGCTTGTGGCGATGGCTCCACGGCGACGACCAGCGGTTTTAACGGAAACCCGGCGACCAACAACGCGACAGCCAACGCCGACACGGGCGAGCCATCCCAGGCCGAGTTGGAGCAGCGCTTTAACGAGCTGCTCACCGACGAGCCAGGCATTCATCAGGTGCCCTTTGTCGATATCGTGGGCGTGCCAGGCAACCTCGGCTCACAGGTTCGCATCGTCGAGCACCCCGATCTGATCAAGCGCTCGAGCGCGCCCTGGCAAATGACCGTCACGGGTGCTGCCGCGCAGCACTTCAAGGACAAGGCGGTGCTGCGAGGCGACGTGGTCTTTGGCACCGAGTGTCAGACCTGCATCGCGGATGGTGGATTCTCGCTCACGGTTGTGGGCTACGAGGTCATCAGCGAGACCGAGATCCGTTACGACGTCAAACCGTTCCGCATCGAGCACGCTGTTTACGGGCGTTGGAATCAACAACTCGATCTCACGCCTCAAAACGGCCTTAACTCGGAGGGGTTGCAAACGCGGCAGCAAGGGCTGCTCGGCGAGCGCGAGTACGAATACGATGGCTTGACGCTGAGCGCGGGCGTGGAGCTCACGGGTTCTGCGGGCGTGAGCTTCGAGCCCAACGCGAACTTCTCGGGCGCGTTCCGCGTCAAGGCTGGCTTTATCGACGAGGACTTCCTCGGCTCTCATAGCAGCTGTCAGGGACACGCCATCGACCAGAAGAAGGACTTCAAGGCGGGCATCGGGTTCGCCAAGGTCACCGTCGCCACCGTGTGGTTCTGCGTCGATGAGTTCGAGGTCTCGCTCACCACCAACGCGTTCGCCGAGGTTGGCTACGAGGTCTCGGTCGGCGCGGCGCTCTCTGACACCGCAGAGAACAAGTTCCTGGACGAGACGCTGGCGTCGATCCCGCTCGGCTCCACTCCGCTCGCCATCAACGTTGGCGTCGAGGGCAAGGCGAAGGCTGGCGTGGAAATCAGCGGTGAGATCTCGATGAGCGCCTCTGCTCGCGCAGATGTCTCGGTCCCGGTCGGCATCCGCGCTGTTAACGGCTCCTTCCAACCTTTCGTCGAGACCACGACCTCGCAGTCCGCAGATGTGGACGTCACCGGAGAAGCGAGCGTTGTCGCATCGGCGGGCGTGTCCATGGCGCTCAATGCGTCAATCGGCATCAACGAGAGCGGGCTCCGCGCGATCGGCCTCGATGACAACGTCGAGGTTCGATTTGGCAACGTCGAGGCTGGCGTCGAGCTCACCGCAGCGGCACGTTACGAGACCGCCCCGAGTGGTGGTCGCATGGAGTGCGCGACCGCAGATATCATCCTCGAGCCGTACATCTCGGGCGCGCTCGACGCGGAGCTTTCGGTCGATGCAGGCCCCATCAGCGAGAGCTTCTCGCACTCCTTCTGGTCTGGCCGCCTGCCGGTCGCTTCGCAGACGCTCTTCGAAGCAGCGATCCCCGACTCCTGCCCTGGTCTGGTCAAGGATCTCAATGAAGCCTTCGACATCGACTACGCGTTTGTTTGCCGCGGACAGGGCACGAACGACGACTCCAACGGCTTGACCGCGAGCCTCGCTCGCCACCTGAATCAACCCTGCGCGGCGATGGAGGAGCCTCTCCCTGCGTGTGACTCCGAGCGCCCCACCGAAGAGTGCAAGGGCACCTTGCGACACTTCTTCCGCCCCTTCTTCATGGGACAGGGGATGTGCATGGGTTCGGTGGCTGCGGATGATTCTTACGAGATGACATGGCCGAGCGGCGAGCGTTTGACCTCGAGCGAGCCTGTCTCCGGGGCAGAGGATTCTCCGAGCGGCCCGGTCTTCACGCAGGTCTCCGAGTTCGAGCTGTTCTCTTCTGATGAGTTTAGCAACCTGCTCGTCTCGACCGCGCCAGGGACGCTCCGCAACCCTCCAGGGCCGAGCGGCTGCACCAACCAGACCGTCTACACGCTGGAGGATCTCGGCGAGGAGTACCTCGATCCTGAAACTGGCGAGTACGAGAGCGGCTTCAAGCCAGGCGATACGCTCACGCTGTGTATTCGCCAGACGGGCGCGCTCAACATCTCTTGCCCCAATGGCAGCGAGATCAACATCGACCCACCTCGCTCGGGCGGTACCAACAACTCGATCGCTGCTTGCCTGCTCGGCTCCTCCTGTCGCTTCTTCAGCGGCGGCTGAACTTCCAGGCATCCACGAATCATTCGAAAGGCGTCAGGTGTGTAACCTGGCGCCTTTTTTGTGCTTGTGTGCTCCTCGCTGGTTTGAACTGTTTTCTTGTTCGTTTGTACAAATGAGTGTGCAGGCTGCTAATACCAGTGCCTGGATGTAAGTGTGTCTCTTGTCCATCTGTACAAATAAATCATCGCCTCGTCAGTTTCGGGCACAGCATTTGCTCATGTGTACAAATAGGAAGCCCTCAGCGGGTGCTGGAGGTTTTGTTGGGGGGACGTGAGGTCAGGAGAGCATGTTTCGGGAGGTGCGTCGTGAGAAGTCATTGTTGTTCGTTGGTGTTGGTTCTTTTGTTCGTTTTTTCAATGGGTTGTGGTTCTTCTGTGGCGGAGGTTTCCGCCGGCGGAGATGACTCCCAGGGGTGGCGAACCGATGAGTCGAGCGCTGATCAGGGGGGCGCTGGCGAGCAAGATATGGACATGGATGCAACGGACATGTGGGGCGAAGAGCCCACCGATGGAGACATGGATGACACAGATTGGGAGGAGTGGGTCGACACCAGCGAGGATGACCCGGAGGAAGAGCCGATCCTCGATGACACCGTTATCGACGTCGAAGAGATGATGGACACGCCCGAGGAGGGCGGGCCTGTCGAGGAGAACTCTGCCGAGGCGCCAGACCCCAGCGCGCCCCAGAGCGTCAATGTCAAGACGATGAACTTTCGCGCGCTCCACTGGAACATTGCAGGTGGCAAGGAGAACGCTTGCGCCAGCGCGCGCATCACGCGCGCGGTCATGCGTTACGTCAAGAGCGCCAATGGGCCGATGGATTTCGTCAGCCTGAACGAGGTGTGCGAGGCGCAGTACCACGCGATCCGCAAGGCGCTCAAAGTCCACTGGGGCAAGGGCGCGAACGCGACCTTCTCGGCCTTCCAGGCGAGCGGCAAATCGCGCGTCGGCGTCGCCATCTTTAGCCGACACAACCTCCGCGCGATCACTCGCCTCGAGGTCGGCCAGGACAAATGGGGCAAGCGCTACTTGCTCTGTGGCCGCCAGACCAATCGACGCATCCGCGTTTGCACCACGCACCTGACGCCCGGAGACGCCACCGCGCGCAAGCAGCTCGTGCGCGTCCTCGGCAAGATCGAGTCATTCTGGCAAAACAACCGCGACACCGTGATCATCGGCGGAGACTTCAACATCCAGTCCGACGATCATGGCTTTAACAAGATGTACTCGGTCAAGGCCAACACCCGAAACAACGGCAACAACCACGGAAAATATCGCGAGTGGGACGACAACGACGCGAATCACTGCAAGGGCTACGGCCAACGATCGCAACCTGGAACAACGCGTGGGCCATGCCGTCAGGGCTCCAAGATCGACTTCATCTTCGCGCGTGAGAACAGGATCGTGAACGGCAAGTATGGCGCCCGCACGCTCGATATCCCGAACGATTGCACGGGCGTGTGCTCCGACCATCGCGCGGTGCGAGGTTGGGCAAAGATTCGCTACCGCACTGATTGAGATCGCGGCTTGGCAGCAGAGAAGAGAGACAGAGGAGAAGAGGCCCGCTCGAATTCGAGCGGGCCTCTTCTCCTCTGTCTCTCAGGCGCTATCGCGCCAGATGGATTATTGCATCACCTGACCAGCGGCGGCGATGTGCGCGCGGGCCTCGAGGTAGGCGCGAGCGCGGTCCTCTTCGACGCCTGTGGCGGTCAACACGGTGACGTTGGCGTCAGCGGTGAACGTCGTGTAGAGCGTGGACTGCGCGGCGACGATCGTCTCTGCCGCGATCGACGCTGACGAGTCGAGGGTACCGAGCGCGCCGAGGTAAGCTTGCGTCGCGGCATCGAACGAGGTCGCCATGCCATCGAGCGCGGTCTGGGTCACGAGCTCGAACTGTGCGTTGAGTTCGTCACGAGCCATTCCCTTCCAGGTTGCCCAGGATGCCTCGACCTCACCCTCGATATCTGCGCCTGCTTCAGCCGATGCTTCGAGCTCGCTCAAAAGCGCGGCGTGGGCCTGCTTGTATTCGGTGCTCGCTTCACCCGTGAGGCTCCCCTGGAGCGCGGTGTCTGCGAAGACAGCGTGGTGCACCTCGGCGTCCGAAATCATCGACGCGCGAGCATCTGCCTCCAGACCTGTCGAAAGACTCGAGGTTGCCTTGGCGCGTGCTTCGAAAGCGCGCACGAGGGTGTCATTGCCAAAACCTGCGGTCGCGTAAGCGTCGACATAAGCGCGCTCGCTGGCTTCTCGAGCGCCCTCCTTGGCGGAGGCGCTGCTAGCTGCGTGCAACTTGGCGTCGAGCGTCAGCTGCGAGGATGCGACCGCGTCCGCGGACTTCTGGCGTGCCTGTGCGTCTTCGAACTCACCCTCGAGCTCGGCGAAGAGGTTCGACTGCGCCTGGATGCTGCCAGAAATCGCCGCGGCGACCTTGGCGTGGCGGTCCGAGCGCGAGCTCGCGTCGACGCGAGCGGCGAGTTCCTGGTCGATCATGGCGCGAAGCTCGGGCAGGGTGCAGGTCTCACACCAGGTGCCAGAGGACTTCGCCTCGACATATACGGTCACCTCGACCGAGGTCTCCTGACTCATCGGAGAGGCGGTGTAGACGGTGTTTGCCTCGAACTTCCTCGAGAGCGCGACCGATCCGATCTCTGCTTCTGAGCTGTTGTAGGCGCGGATCACGAGATCCTGGCGCTCCTGCTCGAGCTCCTCGGTCGGGATATCGATCTGGTAGGCGCCCTGTGCGTTCACATCAGCGCTGGCGACCTGCTCGAGCTCGCCGCTCGCGGTCACGCGATACGCGATCACATTGCTCGCGGTCGTTTCTTCGCTGCTGCTCTCTCCGCCCTCAGCCTCGGCGCTCTCCTGCGATTCGAGTCGACCCTGGACCGTGCTGTACTCGGTCTCGGGCTCGCCGCCACATGCGACGAGGGCGCCTGCAGCCGTGAGGCCAACAGCGAGGTTTTTGATATGCTTTTTATAGAGGTTGATGCCTGGTTGCTTAGACATGTTCTTTCCTTTTTCTGGCGTACTTATCATCACGTTCCATTTTCAATATCGTCGCCCGTTTCGTGGCGTCGACATCGAAGTTGTACACCTGCATTCACTGTGCCAGATCTTTCTTTGCCGCATAAAACAACGTGATGAGGCATGTTGATGGAAAATAACCCCCGAAATCACGACATCTCCGCCATGCTCGCGGAGTAGGCTTTATCCAGAGTGGCAAAAGATCCATCGCGGCGTGAGGTGCGTTGGTGTGTTTGTGTCGCGCTCCGGCGCCCAGGTCGGTTGCCTGTGGCCCCGAGCGGAGCTGGTGAACGTCGGTGTGCGACTCTAGCCCAGCGTCGCCAGATTTGGCGGGAGGAAGGTGTGGTCGTTGAAGTTGAGCAGGCGGTACTGTTCGTGCTCGAAGCAGACGATGGTGGTGACGCCACAGTGGCAAGGGTGCATGTTGGGCCAGACCTCGAGCGGCGCGCCGATGGTGCGCGTGAGGATCGCTCGGATGAGGTTGCCATGGCACGTGATCAGCTCGTGGCGCTCGCTGCGTGAGGGGCGCATGAAGCGCTCGAAGATCTCGTCGATGAGCGCCTCGTTCCCCTTGCGTTCGTCTGGCAAATCCTGAGGCATGTTCGCGCAAGGAAAGATCTTCTCGCGCAACAGCGGCGATTGTTCGAGCGCGAGGTCCGGGTACGCTTCCTCGATGATGACGTTGGCGGTTTGCTCGGCGCGGTGCATCGTCGAGGTCCACGCGATGTCGAACTCGACGCCCCGGTCAAAGAAGTGCCGCGCGAGCAACTTCGCTTGCTCGACCCCCTTCTCTGTAAGCTCCCCATCAGGGTGCGCGTCCGTGCGTCGGTATTGACCGTGTCTGACAAAGTAAAGGAAGCGAAAGCGGTTGGGTCTGCGGTACATCGCGTCACTCTCTTCGAGAAAATCCATCTCAGCGATCTCTTATGATGAGGGCTGGAGCACGGGTGGCAAGTTTCTCGCGGTCGAACGCGCGCCGCTCCTCACGCGTACTCCTTCCATGGAACCTTTGGCGCAGCGAGCGCATACTTCTTTCATGGCTCCTCGCCGCACGAGCGAGCATGGGTTGGGATGCAAAACGAGAAGGAGAGAGATGAACGGCAACCGCGCGAGCATGATCTTGAGTGTGATGGTGACCTTGGCGTTGACCTCGGTCGCCTGCCAGTCCGGCGGCAGTGATCGCCAGGAGACCGCGAGCACGAACGAGCCCTCGGCGACAGGCGATACGAACGGCGCCGCGGAGTCTCAACCTGCGCCCGCGGCCGCTACAAAGGGGCAACCGCTCGCGTCGCCCGTGCCCGATGGGCGCGCGGTCGCGACCTTCGCGGGAGGTTGCTTCTGGTGCATGGAGGGGCCGTTTGAAAAAATCGATGGCGTCGACGAGGTGCTCTCCGGTTACACGGGCGGTCCCGAGAAGAACCCGACCTACAAGCAAGTCAGCAGCGGCTCCACCGGGCACACCGAAGCTGTTCGCGTCATCTATGATCCTGGCAAGGTCGAGTACAAGAAGCTCGTCGATGTGTTCTGGCGCAGTATGGACCCGACCGACGCTGGCGGACAGTTCGCGGACAGAGGATCGCAATACCGCCCCGCGATCTTCTTCCACGACGACACACAAAAGCAGATCGCCGAGGCTTCCAAAAAAGCACTCGCCGAGAGCGCGCGCTTTGACAAGCCGATCGTGGTCCCGATCCAGCCCGCGCAAGATTTCTACGTCGCAGAGGATTACCACCAGGATTATTACAAGACCAACAGCACCCACTACAACGCGTACCGCCGGGGCTCCGGGCGCGCCGGGTTCCTCGAGAAGGTGTGGGGGGATGACTGAGGTTGGAAACAGATTCTGGATATGATTGAATCATTTGCCTACGAGAAGGGTTTCTCCCCAGGATAACTCATTGTCTCTCGGGCAAATGCCTCGAAAACACTGCTCGATGTGCTCGTAGCAACGCTCGAGTAAGCAACGCTCAGGCTGATTCCATCAACTCGCACCACGCGTATATCCATGCATCTGGACCCCAATCAGCAAGTCGAAGAAGAGCTTCTTCCCAAGGGAACACTCGTCGATGGTCGTTACGTGATCGAGGGGTTCCTCGGCAGAGGCGGCTTCGCGATCGTCTACAAAGCCGTCCAGACCACGCTCGATCGCCCCGCCGCGCTCAAGGTGCTCGATCTGCACGGCAACAGCGTCGAGGTCGTGCGTTTTCGCGAGCGCTTCGCCAACGAAGCAAAGCTCGCCGCGAGGCTCGAGCACCCCAACGTCGTACGCATCTTCGATTACGGGTTCGTCGAGCAGTCACAGCAGCCCTACATCGCGATGGAGCTCTTGCAAGGCCATGACCTCGAGAGCGAATTGCTCGAGCATGGCCCGCTCGAGCTCGAGCGGGCCATGCGGCTCTTTGATGGAGTGCTCGATGCGCTCGGTCACGCGCACGAGAAGGGGATCGTTCACAAGGACCTCAAGCCCTCGAACCTCTTTATCTGCGAGCCGAACACGCCGCGCGAGCGCATGGTCGTGCTCGATTACGGCATCGCGCGCCTCTATGATTCCCCCGACGCGAAGCTCACCCAGACCAACCAGTACACCGGCACGCCCGCCTACGCCGCGCCTGAATACATTCACAGTCAGACCGTTTCGCCCGCGCTCGATGTCTACCAAATGGGGTTGATTATTGGAGAGGCGCTCACCGGGAATCCGATCGTCCAGGCGAGCTCGCCGATGGCGTACTTCGTGGCGCATTGCAATGGGCAGCAGAGGGTGGACCCGAAGCTGCTCGGCACCCCGCTCGGTGAGATAATCCGGCGCTCGGTCTCTGTCGACCCCTTGCAACGCTATGACTCTGGGGCGTCCTTTAAAGTCGCGCTCGAGCAGCTCGATCTGAAAGAGCAAGCGCGCCTGATGGCGGCCACGTTTACTGGCGAACAGGAGGTTCCGCTCGACCTCAGCGTCAGCGGTGATTCTGGGGCAAACTCTGCGGAGTTGTTCGCGCCGACGCTCGATAGCGTCGAGATGCCAAAACCACTGACCCAGGAGCTGCAACAGCGCACTCCTGCGCCAACGACCGAACCGCTCGCACCCAAGCCCCCGACGATCGAGCCGATGAACAGGAAGAGCAGCAACCTCGGGATGGGGTGTCTGGTGCTCGGGTTGCTCGGTGGCTTCGGCGCGATCGCTGTGGTGGTCGCGCTGGTCTTTGGCCTCTTTATGGTGCGCGGAGATGGCTCGATGCGTGGTGGTTCGACCATCGACGAGTCCGTCAGCAACAACAACTCTGATGCCGTCCGACCGGTGAGTAAACTCGAGGAGGGCAGGGATAAAAAGCCGCTCTCGAAACCGACCAAGACGGTCCCAGCCCCGCAGCCTATCGCCATGCCATCGAGCAGCAGTGATCCGATAAAGCAAGCGCTCTACTTCCAACGAAACCAGGGGCCTGTCGGGTTCAAATTCGCGCAGCTCCATCGAGGGACCTTCTCGCTCATGGCGATGACCGAACCCAGGGTGCACAGCTACCTTCATCGCCGCACACATGATAAAAATCTGGAGTCGATCGCCGAGAGCGCGGGCCTCGAGGTCGATCCCACGAGCTTCGAGTACTTCCTCAAGGCGCTCGAGGTTGCCGCCGAGGTCGAGCCCGACAGGCACAAGAAGATCGGCAAGGCGCAGCAGGATTACATCAAGTCCTTCCATGACGTGAACGAGGCCACCGAGCAACTCGACAACTACTGGCGCCTCGATCGGGCCTGGGAGAAGGATCGAGGCACGAAGGCAAAATCACTCGATGTTCGGCTCGAGGCAAAGTGGAAGGCGTATCTGAACAAGCGCGAGGCGTTCTTTAACGCGCTCTACATCGCAAACACCGAGCAGCTCGAGCAAGTGATGGCGGCAACGAGTCCGGCAACAGAGCCGCTCGAGCACCGCCTGCTGCGTCTGCTGATCGAGATGCAGCCGCTCCAACGCGCGCTCATGGAGAGGCCGCGCTCGAAGGAAGCGAGCGGCTTGCACGAGAGCTTCCAGACGCGCCTGCGCGAGCTGCGCGAACCTCGCTACAAGGCGAGCATGAATAACAAGCAGCGCAAGATCTTGAAGCTGCTCGAGGACTACATGGACAGCTCGCGGAACTACATGGCCGAGAGCAAGGCGCGCCACGACAAGGGCAAGATGCCCGAGGCGCAAATCGAGCTCCTCGATGGGCTGCACATCTACAGCTTTACGGGCAATTACATCTCGGCCATGGAGATGCACTACTCGCCCATGATGTGAGTTCACATCGAGAGCGAGCCCTTGCGGAAATCACTCGGCGCGAGGTGCAGGTTGATGAGCACGGGCGTTCCTGCCGCAGAGAGCTCCTTTGCTCTGGTGAGCGCCCCTTCGATCTCATCGGTCGAGGTGACAAGAATCCCCTCTCCTCCATAACCCCTGGCGACCTCGTGGTACTCGGTGCGGCGAAGGTCTGTGCCGAGTGAGGTCCCCAATAAATCGACCTGATCGCGCGCGATCTGCCCCCAGGATGCGTCCGTCCCGACCACGGCGATGGGCGCCAGCCCGTGGCGCACGTAGGTGTCGAACTCGGCGAGGCTGTACGCGCTCGAGCCATCGCCCCAGATCAACCACACCTCCGCGCCAGGTCGGCACAACGCCGCGCCGAGTGCGAATCCACCCCCCACGCCGAGCGTGCCGAAGACGCCTGGATCGAGCCAGGAGAGCGGCCCACGTGGTCGGAGCACATAGGCGCCCGTCGCCACGAAGTCGCCCCCATCGACCACCAACACCGAGTCATCACTCATCACCTCTTCCATCTTCAGGAAGAAGTCGACCGGGTTGATCAGCTCGCCGTCGTGCTTTCCCTGCTCGACGATTTCGGCGTCGCGCGCTTCCTCGCGCTCGCGCAAGGTGTCAAACCAGCGCGACCAGACCGCGCGCGGTTTCGCGGCGCGGCGCTCGAGGTCGATAAGGAACCTGCCTGGGTGAGTCTGCGCCGCGATCTCGGGGCGGCGGTTCTTCTTGAGCGCCTCCGGGTCGAGGTTGGCCGAGACGATCGTCGCGTCGCGGTTGATCTTGCGCCCATAGCCGAGGCGAAAGTCGAACGGAAAACCGGCGACGATCACGAGATCTGCTTCCTTGAGCGCCTTGCCACGCTTGTGCCTGAACTGGATGTTGGCGCGCCTCCCGAGCAACCCACGCGCGCCGCCTCCGAGGAAGGTCGGGATGCCCAGTGAGTTCACCGCGCGCGCCAGCAGATCTGCTTCGGGGCGCGTCATGTTGACGAGCGCCTGGCTGCCGATGATCAGGACTGGTTTCTCGGCGCTGGCGAGCGCGCGCGAGGTGCGCGCGAGCTGCGCCGCCACGAGCGGCGCGCGAAGCAATGTGCTCCCATTGATTCCCGCGCTCATGCCCACGTTCGACAGTAAATCGAGGTCCACATGAGGCGCGTGGAACAAGCGCGTCAGGTGTCCTGTCAACGCGAGCTTGAGCGCTGCTCCCACAGGCCCCTTCATTTTGTCCACGCCGCTCTCGGACATGTACCAGCCGCGCACGACCTCCTCAGGGTAGAGCAGGTCCACGGGGATCTCGATAAACACGGGGCCAGGAATCCCCTGGGTGGCGATGTCCATCGCGCGGTCGATGGTGGGGCCGATCTGGGCCACGGTCTTGATGGTGGTGCACCACTTGGTCACAGGCTCCATCAACGACATCTGATCGATGTCTTGCAGCGATCCTCTCCCCTTGAGGATCGTCGCCGTCGCGCCGCCGAGGATGATCAGCGGTGATTCGGCCATCATCGCGTTCTTCACGGCGGTCATCGTGTTGGTGACGCCTGGACCTGCGGTGACGGCGGCGACGCCTGGGATGCCCGTCATCCTCGCGGTCGCGTCGGCGGCAAAGACCGCGCTGACCTCATCGCGCACATCCACGACCTCGACGCCAGCGCGCTCGGCGCCCACGAGGATTGGCGAGATGTGCCCGCCGCAGAGCGTGAACATGTGTCGTACACCGCGCGCCCTGAGGCGCTCGCCAAGTATCATTCCGCCATGTTCGTGAGCCATGAGTGTCACCTCTCGAGGGGGCTTGTCTGGTTGTTCGTGCCCGAAGATAACCGCTCTCCCAGACACCTACAAGCGACCTGCGTGAAGCGCAGGTCGCTTGTGTCTCATTCGATGCCAGCAAGGTTTGCGAGGCAAGGTTTGCGAGGAGGTCAGTTCGAGAGGACGCCCGCGTCCTCGAGGTTGATCAGCAGCTGCGCTGCGATCGAGGAGCCGCGTCGATAGAACACCGGCGGCTCGCCGAGCGGCGCGGTGATTTCGATCTGGGTCCCGCTGCTCGTCGAGCCATACGATGTGCCCGTCCAAAGGTGCACCCAGCGCCCAGCGGGCAGGTACACCTCGCGCGTGGCGTCACAGTCGCCGCACTTCTCCAGAATGGGCGCCACCAAAAGCTCCGCACCGAGCATGAACTGATCGTCGATGGTCTGGGCGGTCTCGTCCTCGGGGAACTCGAGCATCATGTGTCGCACCACTGGCCAACCGCGTTGGTTTGCTTCGGTGAAGAGCGCGGCGCGGTAGAACCCGAGCGCCTTGTAGATCTTTGTCATGCGCGCGAAGTGGCGGCGCGCAGCGGCGTCGCTGTAAATCTGTGCGTTTGCCTCTGGTTGGTTTCCTTCGTGCGTGCGCATCAACGAGGTGAACGCGGCGAGCTCGGTCCAGCGCTTGAGCAGCTCCGCCTCGCGCTTGTAGCCGAGGTTGTAGCGGCTCAGAGAGGTGTAACCTCCGATGTCCGAGTGATTGAGCGCGATCCCGGAGAAGCCGCCATTGAGCAACCCGTGCAGCGCGCTCTTGATGCCGTCGTATTTATCCCAGGTGGTCAGCTGATCCCCTTGCCAGAGCATGATGCTGTGCGACGGCGTGCGCGACCAACCAGACCTGTTGAACACCAGGATCTCACCGAGCTTGCCTGCCTCCTCGACCGCCTCTCGGTTAAGCTTTGCCCACTCGACCGGGTAGAGGTTGTGGAACGCGGACGCCTCGACGCCGCTGGCGAGCTTCGCGTCGAACGGGAGCGCCTCGGCAAAGTCTGCCATCCAGCCCTGACAACCAGCGCGCGTGATCATCTCGTCCTTGATCACATCCTTCATCCAGACGCGCGCCGCCTCGTTGCTCAGGTCGAGTAGGCCGACATCGAACGCGGTGACCTCGAGCTTGTAGGTGCTGCCATCCTCTTTCTTGACCAGATGGCCCGCCTCCTCGGCTTCGGCAAAGAGGTTGCGCCTTGGCGTCGGCTCGCCCTCGATCTCGGAGACATCGCGAAACATCGAGTTGATGTAGCAGAGCACGCGGATGTTCTTGTTGTTCATCTTCTCGACAAACGATCCCCACTCCGGCAGCTGGTGCTCGTTCTGGACCCAGTTCCACAGCACTTGCTCGCCGATAAACGTCACGCTCGTGCCCGACCAGGTCTGGTTCCACACCGCCGAGATCTCTGCGCCGTCAGCTTCGAGGTCGGCGATGATTTGCTCGCTCTCGGTGAGCGGCCTGGCCAGCGCGATGACGGCGCCATCGTTGATCCATTGGGGCGGGGCGGGCATGCGGCCAGCCCACTCGGTGAAGCGCTCGATCAACTCGAGCGGTGATTTCCCATGGATGATGCGGCCATTCATCTCTGGCGCGAACAGGCGCAACGCCAGGTGATCCTCCTGGCGAAAGTCGAAGATCACATACTCGGAGTTCTCCAGAAAGAGCGAGCGGTCGGTGCTGGTGATGTAGTGCGGCGCGGCGTAGTAGGTGGAGTTCTCGTTGCCCGCAGATCCTGGCGAGGCGGTGTTGACCGCGGGGCTGATCGGCGTGTGCCCGCGCCCCACGCCGCCTTCTTGCGAGAGCAACGGGATGGCGCGACCTTTCAGGTCGAGCCGATCATGCGGGAATTGCTCGCCGAGGCCATAGATGCGCTCGTCGGCGCTCGATGTGGGGCGAACGATCAGGAAGTTGAAGTTCTTGTTGCTCGTCGTCACGCCCCAGGAGAGGTGCCCCTCTTCGGGCGCGGCGCATGCTTGAAACTCGAAGGTCAACGTCTGGCAACCTCGCGATCCGTCCGCGAAGCCGCCCTGCATCACCAGCGCCTGTCCGTCGTAGTAGATATGCTCGACGTTTGGTTTCTGGCAGGTCTCGACCTCTCGCGAGCTCATGTCGAAGGAGCCCTGGTGCTCCTCGGCGTCGAGGATCGCGCGCGCTGCGTAGAGCAAGGGTTGATCCTCTGCCAGGGCAAAGATCGTGCGGCCCGGTTCGCTCGCGTGTGAGACGCGCCAGCGCCCTGATTCTGTGACCTCCAGTGAGAAATCACCGACGCCGAACATCCCTGGCGAGACCTCCAGATCCTCTGCCCAGTTGCCCTGCGCGCAGCGATCACCGAGCAGCGCGAACATGCCGGGAGGAGGGGGCGGTCCCAGGTCAGGTTCCTCGAAGCCCTGGTCCATGCCAGGGGTCGTGTTGTTGCTGTTCGAACCTTGATCCGCGCGCTTTCCCTGGTCCGCGACGCTCATATCCGCCGCCATATCCTCTCCCTTGTTGTTCTCGGAGCTGTTCTGCGCGTCTTGCTTCGAGCACGCGAAAACAAGCGCCAGCATCGGCACGATGAGGAACAAGAAATATGGGCGAGGAGCGCGTGTCGTCATGGTATCCGAGAGCGGCTGGAGAATACGGTGATATCCCTTCGATGATGCAAACTTCGACAGGGGTGCACCTTAACACAGCGCAATGCTCGGATCACGAAACTGGTCTGCGGCGCGCTGTGGCAAAACAGCACACCACCTCGACGGTTTATGGCGCGCTGCAATCGAGCGAGTCTTCCTTGATGGTCCACCCATACTCGTCAATGAGCCGCTGGCGCTCTTTCGCGGCCTTGCAGTAGCGCATCTTCTCGGAGGGGAAGTAAACGTTGCGTGGCAGGTCGGGTTTGGATGCCCAACCCCGCAACGTGTCATCATAGTTCTGACTGCTGAGGCCACTGCGGCTAAATAGCCAGGCGCATTGAGTCACGCTCTTTAGTGACCAGGCCGCGAGTGTTTGATCAAACGCCGACGCATTGTAAAACATGTAGTCCATGTTGCGCATCTGGCTCGTGTCCCAGGTCGCGAGCGGTTGGTTAAACGAAGTGCCTGCGAACATGAACTTCATGTCCGTGACGTTGCGCACATCCCAATCCGCGAGTGGTTGATTAAAGGGGGTCGATTGGAACGTCTCGCTCATGTCGATCACGTTCGAGACGTTCCAATTCCCCACGGGTTGATTGAATGGCGTCTCCTTGAACATGGCGTTCATGTTTTTGACGCTGGAGACATCCCATTTGGCGAGCGGCTGATTAAACTGCGACTTTTCGAACATGTTGCTCGTGTCGGTGACACGGCCTGTACTCCAACCTTCGAGCGGTTGGTTGAATGATGAGTGTTGAAACATGCCGTGCATGTCCTCGACACGTCGCGTATCCCAACCTCCCAGGGGCTGATTAAACGCATAGTTTTGTGAGAACATCTCGCGCATGGAGCGCACCTGCGAGACATCCCACTTCTCCAGGGGTTGGTCGAAGAGTGCTGCCTTGAAGAACATCCTCTCCATGTCTTCGACCGCGCCGGTGTTCCAGCGCTCGATCGACTGATTAAAAGATGATGTATGCGCGAACATGCGGTTCATGTTTCGGACACGCGCGGTGTTCCATTTCCAAAGCGGGTGATCGAACTGCACGGCGCCTTCGAACATGCTGCTCATATCCGTCACATTCGAGACGTCCCAGGTGTTGATCGCTTCGTCAAACTTCGAGGTCCGGTGAAACATGTGGCTCATGTTTTCGACGCTGCTCACGTCCCAGGTGTCGAGCGGTTGATTAAATGATGTGTTGCTAAACATGAAGCTCATGTCTGTCACACGCGAAACATCCCATCTGTCGATCGGGTGATCGAACCACTCGTCGTTTTCGAACATGTGGCTCATGTTTTCGACATTGCTCACGTCCCAGGTGTCGAGCGGTTGATTAAAGTGTGCGCCGCTAAACATGAAGCTCATGTCTGTAACGCGCGAAACATCCCATTTGTCGATCGGGCTATCGAATGGTGTGTGCTCGAACATGTGGCTCATATCCCGAACGCGAGAGAGGTCTGGCGTATCCTGAGCGCTCCATTCGGAGAGCGGACAGTACTGGAACATGCTGCGCATCGAGGACCACGAGATGTTTCCCCACTGCACGACATCGACCAACCATGCTGGGTTATCATTAAAGTCGGTCAACTTTGTGCGCCCTTGTCTGGATTGGCAGAACATCGCGTGAGGAAACCTGCCCGCGATCCTCACGCGGTACCGTCGTCGCTCCGAGATATTGTGGGTCGCCGGGCCTTTAAGCCCTACTTCATCCCAAACGCCGTCATCGTCCCAGTCCACGGCATAGTCAAACTTCCCTTCACCCGTTTCGATGACCAACTCTGTGGTCGAGTACGCTGTTTCGAACTCGAGGATCAAAACTTCGTCCGGGGTCCACTGCTCCAACGGTTCGATGACAGGTGGAGGCATCACCGGGCTGGGCGCTGGTTTTGCCGCTGGCGTGCTCTTGCACGCACTCAGCAAGAGGAGCATCGAGAGAAGAAGGAGAGGGGCTGTTTGGTATTGGGATATCATCGGACAGTCAGCTTCGAGGTGCGATGGAAGGAACCGTGGGATGCCTCACAGACGTGTCTTGTATTGTATTATTCAATGCGGTTCGCAGTCGACCACTGCTTTGGCGCAAAGACGCGGGCATTGGAAAACCACCGACGGTGGCCAGACCATGAGGGGGCGCGGATTTTTCAACGAGCCGACCTGCGCGCGCCGCAAACTTTGCGATGAAAAATCCGCGCCCCCTCATGGTCTGGGCGAGGCGCTCGTGGAGCGCCGAGTTACTGGCCCCAGCTCTGGATCTTCCAGCCGCGCTTTTGCGCCTCGCGCTTGAGACGAGGATCGGGGTGCACGACGATCGGCTCGCCGACAACCTCGAGCATGGGGAGGTCGGTGAAGCTGTCTGTGTAGAAGGAGGCGTCAGCGAGTGATTCGTCGTTTTCATTCACCCAGCGGGTGGCGTGCGCGATCTTGCCGCTGTGATAGCAGAGCGGGAGGTTGGGGCGACCTGTGAAGATGCCATCCTCGACAACAAAGGTGTTGCCGAGCGCGTCGTCCGCTTTTACTGCGTCCTGGACAGCCTCGGCCATGTAGATCGAGGAGCTCGTCAGCAGCACGATCGAGTCCCCTCGTTCGCGATGGCGGTCGAGCGCGCCCCAGGCTCCGGGCCTGATCGTGTCGCGGATCTCGCGCTCGAAGAAGGCGCGTGTTTCTTCACGCAGGGTCTCTTCTTCGCGCCCTTCGAGCTGCGCGATCGCCTCGTGGAGGAAGTGCTCCACGTCGGCCAGCCCCAGCCCGTAGAGCCCCGCCCAGAAGACGCCTCGGAGCGCCTGGCGCTTGCTGATGCTGCCACGGTCGAGCTCGAAGCGAATCCAGCGCTTGGCGGAGTTGACGCTCAGGATAGTCTTGTCGATGTCGAAGAAGGCGACGGTCATGGGCTCCTCGAAGGGGTCGGTGGTAGCATCGAAGCTCTTCTTCTCTCAGATGCTCGTGGAGGCGTAAAGGTGGGGTTGGTGTCGATTTGGCGAACCTTGCAATGTGCGCGCTCGAGCGCGCACAATAATCGGGTCAGATCCTTGCGAATACAGTGAGAAATGGAGATCTTGGAGCACCGTGGGATAACCTGTACGTGGAGCGTGACATGAGTAAATATCCTTATCGCGGGCGCGTGATCGGATTCATCATCCTGACGATTCTCTCGATCATTTGCGGCGTGGTGATTTTTTCAGAGCTCGGCCGCTTCGCCAGAAGCGGCGAGGTCGTGGGCGCCATCGCGCTCGCCCTCGGGGGATTTGCTGCTGCGTTTGTCTCACTCGCGCTCGCCGAGGCGTCGATCCGCAAAGGGGTCGATTACAAGATCCCTGGCATCATCTCGCTCGTGGTCTCGATCGCGCTGCTCGGCGCGTCTCTGCTCTCGTTTAACAGCCTCCTCCCATCGGTCGAGCGCCTCGATGAGATCGTCGCGCGTAAGGACTCCAGCTACCGCGTCTCCTCGGTCGCCTTGCATCTCTTGAAGACGGAAGCGATCGAAAAAGGGCTCCTCGAGAATCCACGAAATTACTACGCGCTCAGTCGAATGCTCATCGACCTTGACGCCGGAAAGACAAAGGATTGGCGCGAGAAGATCGATCCGGCGCTCATGAAACATATCGACGCCCTCGCCAAAAAAGAGCTCGAGCAATGCGCGATGAAGCGCTCCTATTGCGATGAAAAAGAGACGTTGGCGATCGCTCGCCACGTGATCGCGAAGGAGCCCGAGGCGGGGAAGTTGTTCGAGGACTTCGTCAAGAAGCAGTGGGTGGGTTGTTCCGATGAGCCTTGCCGCGAGAAGCTCCTCGTGCTCCTCGAGGATGGGCTCGGCAAGGAAAGACGGGATGCGTTCGCGCGCGCACGTTACGAGGAGCTGTTCGCGCGTCTGGCGACCGTCGGCGTCACCAAATCCGAGGTGCTCTCCGACCGCCTCGCGTCTCTGACCGCCGCCGAGCGGGAGTACAAGTTAAAGGCCAAGCAGCTCGACAGGATACCCGAGGCGTTGGCGATGCGCGCGGCCTTCGAGGTTCATCGCGCCGCCTTGCTCGATACGCGCGCAGGGATCGGGCAGCCAGAGGAGACCTTCGCGCTCATCGCAGGCGACCTGATGAAGGAGCGCCGCGCTTATGAGATCGACAAATCACTGACCTACCTGCTCGAGACAAACTCTGGCCTCAAGGTCGTCACGCGCGAGCAGGACAGCGAGATCGTCGGCGCGATGCTGACGTTCGATTACGCGAGCGTCCCCGACCCCTCCAGGCAAACGCTCATGCTCCAGGAGGCAGAGCGCTGGCTCGAGGCTGCCTCGGGCGTGGCGATCACTCCTCAGTGGTACACCGCGAGCGCAGCAGAGATGCCGACTGGCGCGCTCCCGATCGATGTCACGCGCGATGAGAAGCAGCGTCCCACGCGCGTGTTCATCGGAGACTTCCCCACGCTCGATCGCGCCGAGACGATGGTGTGGCTCGCCAGCAACGGCAAGCAAGCCGAGGAGCTCGACAAGCTCATTCGCGTTCGGCTCGCCGCCTCGGGCGTGAGCAAGGATCGAAGCGAGTACGATCGCTACTACGCGAGCACACAAAAGAAAGTCGAGGATGACGTCAGGACGCAAGGGTATTATAGCTCCACGCGGATGACCTCTCTCGTGGTCATTCCGATCCCGACGACGACCTCGCGCACGAGCTACAGGACAAAGACTGGCGGTGGATATCGCCCATCGTCGAGCTACAGCAACCGCGCGGGGAGTTACAAGTCGTCCTCTTCTTCATCCTCGAGCCGCTCCTCTTACAAATCGGGCGGCTACAGCTCCGGGAAGTGAGGTGCTCTCTTGAGCGTGCAAGTGATCACAGACACGACATCCGACCCACCCGAGGTTTCGCGCGCGAGCATCAAGCTCGCGCGTCAAGCGATCCGCGACTTCGATTTGATCTCGCCAGGAGACAGGATCGCGGTGGGGATGTCAGGAGGGAAGGACTCGGCGATGTTGCTCTCGCTCATGCTCGAGCTCCAGCGCATGGGAGATATGCCCGAGTTCAGTATTCACCCGGTGCACCTCGATCAACACCAGCCAGGTTTTGATCGCGAGGGCTTTGATCGCCAGATGGAGCGCCTCGGGATGCAATGCGAGGTGGTCTCGGAGGACACGCACTCGATCGTGCAGGAGAAGCTCAAGCCTGGGCAGATCCCTTGCTCGATTTGTGGGAGATTGCGCCGCGGCATCCTGAACAATTACTGCGATACGCAGGGGTACACCAAGCTCGCGCTCGGGCATCACCTCGATGACGCGATCGAGACCTTTCTGCTCAACCTGTTTTATGGCAGGCGGCTCGATCCGCTAAAAGCGCTCACGCCGACGACGCGCGCAGAGGTCGTGACGATCCGCCCGATGATTTTGATCGAGGAGCGCAAGATCGCCGCGTGGGCGATCCAGCACGAGGTCCCCGTGATCGATTGTCCGGTGTGTGACACGGTCCCGGAGAGTCGGCGGCGAGATCTCAAGAATGTGATGCGACAGTTCCAGTCGCTCAACGCAGATCTGCACGCGTCCGTCAGGACAGCGCTCTATGAAGGCGTGAGTGGAGAGGATAGCGCCGAGGGCTGACCTAGTTCCAGATCTCGACGTCCTTTTTGACCTTCTCGTTGGCGTCCGAATACTTGGTCGAGACGGTCCTGCCGAACACCTTGACGATGGCAATCACGACGCAAGCGATCAGGATAAGAAGGATGATGTACTCGGTGGCGCCTGCGCCCACTTCGTCTTCGTGCAACATCTTGAGGCGGGTTGTCAGTGCGTTTCTCATTCCTCTCCTCGCTGCAATGAGATGGCCATAAAAAGTTTCGCTGCGTCTTTCATGAACACGAAACGTAGCGAACACCTTCCATGATAGAGGTTTCCCGACAGAAACCAAAGACCCATCTCATTCTTCCCTCCAGGGGGTAGGTTTCGCGATCACTCTTCCTCGCTCGTTTTTTCGAGCTTGAAGGTGATGTCTTCCGGGCGCATGAGGTGATCCCAGCCGAGCACGCGTGCGCGCTTGAGCGCTTCCAGGACGTGCGCGCCCGAGTGCGTCGAGACCATCTTCTCGAGCCGATCCATGTGCTCCTCGGGGACCTCGACGCCGACGCGCACGGCGAAGCGCTCGACCATATGCCGTCTGATCGCGCTGCTCGGCTCCTCGACGAGCAAGATCTGATCGATGCGGCCTGGGCGACGGAACGCGTCCGGGATCTGCGTGATGTCATTGGAGGTGAAGAGCACGAAGGGCAAGTCATCCACCCCGCGTCGCTCCTCGAAGCTCGAGAGCTTGGCGCCAAGAATCGCCGAGCCCACGCGATCCACGTCATCCAGGATCAACATCTCCGGGCTGAGCAGCTTGAGCAGGTTCTTCCACTCGGCGCCGTGAAACTCCTCGTAGACGGTCGCAGCGAGCAGCGCGCAGCGCTGCGTCAGCTCGCTGGCGGCGTGCAAGCAGAGCGTGCTCTTTCCCGAGCCTGGCTTTCCCTGCAACAAGACGCTGCGGCGAATCCCTTCCTTACGAAAACGGCTCCACTCCTCGACGCACTGCGCCAGCGCGCCGATGTAGCGAAAGTTGTTCAGCTCGAGCGTCGTCAGCACGACCTCGCCAGGTCCATACGTGTTGGCCTTGCGCAGATCCAGGCGGATCGCGCGGCGTCCCTTCCAGAGGGTCTGCGACAGGTGCGAGAAGACCGGCGCGGGCTCCTGCTCCTCGGGCGCGTAGAGATCCCACTCCGAGGAGTTCCCATAGTGGAGCGCCCAGAAGTCGATCCCCTCGCGTGTTTGAAAGTGCATCGCGCGGATATCACCGCGCTCGAAGACCACGTTTGTCTCGCGATCGATCCCGAAGTAATGCATCGCGATCGGGATATCTTCTGCGATCAGCACGCGCTTGTTCGCGGCCATATACGCGGCCGCGTCGTCGAACAGGCCGCTCCCGTCGACGATCACCCCGAGCAACCGCTCGGCCAACCCTGGCCAGCTCGACTTCTTCTCGAGCGAGAAGTCTCCGAGCAACCTCGAGAGCTGACTCATGCGACGACGCATCAAGCGCAGGTCATGCTTCTCGCGCTCGAGCATGTCGCGCAGGCGTGTGCCGATGATTTCAGTGTCCAGTTTGGCCATGGTGGTCTTTTGTAAGATCTTTAAAGGAGATGAGGGGCTTGCTCTTGTTCATGTCGGGGAAGCAAAAATGTCCTGGCGCGTAGGATTATTTCCCGCGCCAGGACAAAAATCATCTCCCCCTCGCCACCAGATCGTTCAGTCGACCTTGTAGACTGCGTACTCCCAGGAGTTGAGTTGGATGCTCGCCGAGGTGCCATTGATCACGAACTGGCGCTCCGAGTTCACGCTCGAGAGCGTCTTCCCGTTAAGCCCCAGGTCGGCGGGGATGGTGACCTCCTCGGTGCGCGCGCCTCCCTTGTTCATGGCCACGATCACGACCTCGCCAGGGCCTGTATGGCGCGCGTAGACGTAGAGCGTGTCATCGACCCAGAGCTCTGTGCGCGCACCACGGCGCAACGGCTCGAGCTCCTTGCGCGCCTTGCCGAGCGCGCGCACGCGGCTCGCCAGCTCGGCCTGCCCCGCGTTCCAATTCCAGAACATCATGCGGCGGTTGTCCGGGTCGGCAGAGCCCGCCAACCCGATCTCATCGCCATAATAAATCAATGGGATGCCCGGTTGCGTCAGCAAGAAGGCAAAGCCCATGCTCATGCGGTTGATGATGTTCCATTGCTCGTCGGTGATCGAGTCCTGCGGGCCTTGCGCCATCACATCGAGCGAGGAACTCCACGGGTCCCAGTCATTGCCCAGCGCATCCGTCGAGAAGCGCGGGATGTCATGGTTCCCCAAAAACGGCGACATCCACATGTAAGCGTCCCCATACGCCATCTCGCTTCGCACCACCGCTGACTCCAGGTCGCGGAAGGAGCCATCGTGCCCGAAGGTGCCTCGGATCGGGTAGAGCAGCGGGAAGTCGAACTGCCCATGGAGCTCGTAGTCCGCCACGTAGTTCATGATCAAACCGTAGCCATCCCCGCCCGTGTAGGTCTCGCCGACGGTGTAGAACGGCGACGCGCCCTTGGCCTCGAGCTCCTGAGTGCGTTGCCTGAGCGAGCGCATGATGATGTGATCCATGTGCTTTGCCGCGTCCACGCGGAAGCCGTCCACGTCGAACTTCTCGGCAAAGCGCATCGTGTCATTGACCTGGCGCTTCAGGATCTCGTGGTTGCGGTAGCTAAGGTCTGGCAAATAAGGCGCGAACTGGCACGTCAATGGCTTCCCATCAGGGCCTTCCCATGCGCAGCCGTCGTTGCCACAGGTGCATGTCTTGGCGCACCAGCCTGGGTTCTCGCGGCAGTAGAGGTGATCCTCGTGCACGTGGTTGTGGACGACGTCAAAGAGGATGCGTATGCCGCGCGCGTGCGCCGCGTCGATCACTTGCTTGAGGCGCGCGTCCGAGCTCTGCTGGGTGTCGCCATAGCGCGACTCGGTCGTCAGAGGATCGATCGGCCAGTATCCATGGAAGCCGGTGAACATGTTGAAGCCATCGCCCCCGACCCATGCTTCGTCGGTGTTCTCGTAGACGGGCGAGAGCCAGAGGAGGTTGACGCCCATCTCGTCGAAGTAGCCCTCCTCGATCTTCTGGAGGATGCCGTTGAAGTCACCCCCCATGTAACCGGCGATCGGCGCCACGCCCTGGATGGGCGGCACGGGCATTGTCCCATCCGAGTCGAGGAAGCGGTCGGTGAAGATCAAATACATGACCGAGTCTTGCCACTCGAAGGCTTCCTCTTCGTACCACATCGGCAGCCAGAGCGGTGAGCCTTGCACGGGGCGCCCGTCCACGTCCGCCGCGCTCGCGCGCAGCGAGTATTTGCCATGCTCCTCGGCCTGGTACGTGAGCGTGATGACGCCCTGATCCTCGTCCACGTCGACCTCGTCGCTCGAGGCGTCGAACTCGATATTGCCCAACGAGAGGTCGAGCGTCGAAGGATCGATCTTTGCGCCCCCGGTCGCCGAGACGAACTTGAGCGTGACGCTGATCTTGCCATCCTCGCCGACGCTGTTGCTGACGACCTTCCAGGCAGGGATCGAGCAGTCGTCGACGCGCAGGTTGCGGTTCTCGAAGTTGCCCGCCCACTTGGTAGGGACATCGGGTGGAGGTTCTCCCTCGTACTGGCCGTCGATGACAAACTTGTAGGCGTAGTCGCCCGGCTCGAGCTGGACCTCGGCGCGCCAGATCCCTTCGCTGCGCTCGAGCGGGGTGGCGTTGATGTCCCAATCATTGAACTCGCCAGCCATCGTCACCGAGCTCGCGCCTTCTCCTCCCTGAAACTCGACCACGCGCGAGCACTCGCGCTCCTCGGCCGGGCCAGGGTCGATGGTCGTGTTGTTTTGCTCGTTGTTCTGCCCTGTTGTCCCCGAGGCGTTGTTCTCTTCGGGGAATTGAGGGCATCCAAGCAGTGGGAGCAGGCTTGTAGCCAGCAACGCCATGGTGAGCTTGCGATCGATGTACATAACCTGTGAACTCCGTCTCGGCATGAGGGGCGCTTGTGCACGGATGGTTTTGGGGCTTTTCCGGGCAGATGACAAGATTGCCACGAACTTCGCCTATTTTCAAAATGCGTGCGCGTGGATGATCGGCGCATAAATCTTGCTCGAGCAACCATCGATGCTCCGCGTCACGGCGCGGTTTCACGCGCTCGGTTCGCTCGCCTGGCGATCTTCAGTGGTTGTAAATCATCGATTTTTTGTGCTCCGTGATCTATCTTTTAAGATGTACGGCGGAGTGTCTAAACCGGATCATATGCGTGGATGATCAGGGGGAGTTGTCTTTGGAGGTCACCACATGCGCCCGATATTCAAGCTCGAGATGTTTCTGTCCTTGACCTTGTTGTTCGCGATCGGCTGCTCCGATCCCCCCACCGCCGATCCTATCGATGGTGAGGACAGCAAGCTCGATCCTTCAGACAAGGGGAACATCCCCAACGGCGGCATCGGCGGCGGTGGCGGCGGTGGCGGAGGAGGCGGCGGTGGTGGAAACACGACCCCACCCGAAGAGGCTTCACCTACACAACTTGGCCTCAACCCGGAAGATCCAAACCTCGCCCCGGTCATTGGCGACTTCAACCCGGTGAGCACCTCGGGGCGATGCAGCGCGCGCATCTTCGAGCTCGACGCGCTCGGCACGCAGACCTTGATCGGGGGAGATGACACGACCTTTAACGGAAACGGCAAACCACTGCGCCGCGTCTCCGCCGACGAGACCATCCTCGAAGAGTACACTTACGGCGTCGGAGATCGCCTCGCCACCTACACCCGCATGGAAGGGGAGACCTCCATCTCCATCGCGTGGACCTACAACTCGCGAGGTCTGCTCACACAACGCACGACCTCGCGCGGCGATGACACCACCGAAGAGATCACCTACACCTACGACTCGGATCAGCGCGTCGCGACCCGTTCGGTGCGCGTGTTGGATGGAGACGCGCTCGGCGAGCCCGAGGTCTTTCTGTTTATCTACCCCGACCTGCTGACGCGGCAGATGGTGCGTGACAGTGACGGTGATGGCGTGTTCACGGAAGGAACCGACGCGTTCGTCTCCGAGACGGCATTCTTTGTCGATGGGCGCATCAACAGCGTCCGGGAGGCGAGCAGCCCTTCAACGAAGCTCGCCTATCAATACGACGAGGCGCAGCTCTGGAGCGGCGGCCGCGTCGAGAATGATATGGGGCCGCTCGAAGGGGGCTTTGCCTTTGTCAGCGCTGGCGAGACGGGCTTGCAGGTCGAGACCATTCGCCCCTGGACCTTCCAGTCCAACGGGCAGATCGATGGCGTCGCGGTGAGCGATCGCGGAGAGGTGATCCGCTCCTCGGCGGGCGTCGTGACCGCGCTCGAGCTCTATGGTTCGAGCAGCGAGACCCCTGTGGCCACCATCGAGTTCGAAGGCCCGAGCTGCGATCGCTCACGCGCCGCCTGGCTCGAGTTGACTCGCCAGACTTTGATGCTCGCCTGCGACAGCGACGTTCCTTGCGAACGCGTCAACTGACTTCTCGAGGAGCCCGCTAACCTGGTGGTGAGTGCAAGAGTTTGCGCCTCGGGGTGAAGTGATTTCATAGCCGAGTGATTTTGAACCGCGCCTTCTGAGGCGCGGTTTTCTTTTTGAAGTCAATGTCTTGTGTTGGGTTTGGTTGTCCTGGCCTGAACCTTGCTCGGAGAGAGTAATGTCTTTTTCGAGCAACCCTCTTACGGGGTGTGTCGGGCTTACATCGGCCTGGAATGCACCTTCGAGGGCACTCGTGTGTCATGGAATGCGCATATCATCACTAACCCCACTGCCGCCTGGAGACGTTTGATGTTTACTCGCTCGGTTTTGTTCGCCTTTAACCCTCCCGGATGCTCACGTCCCCTCTCCATGAGCTTGTCGGCGTTGGCATGTGGTTCCCTGTTTTTACTCGCGAGCGCTTGTGGTGATGCCACTTCAGAAAAAGCTGCGGAGTCCTGGGTTCTCGACGCTGGACCTGAAGACGAAACCGACAAGAGCGAGAACGCAGTGGATCACGCGAGTGATGATGAGGGTAACGTTGACGAAAATCATCAGCAGGGCGTCGAACAAGAGCCCATATCTCCCGAGCCTGTGGGGCGAAACCCGGAGGACCCTAACCCTGTCATCGCTGACAGGATCACGTACCCTCCACGCAGTTTTTGCACAGAGAGCATCGTCGACACCAGAGGTGCGGTGTTGCAACGCACGACCTCTGACTATGACGAGCGCGGGCGTCTGCGCCTCGTGCGCTCGGATGACCACAGCCTGTCATACCTCTATAACTCGGAGGGGAAGCTCGAGAGGATCGAGGATGGAGATGGGTGTGGCACGGCGTTTGGCTACGATGGGGGGCTCCTGGTCGAGTCGCGCGAGCTTTGCGGTGACGAGCGAGAGGAGGGCGCGCTCTTGTTCAAGCGTTGGTCGTACGACGGGCAGGATCGGTTGGTGCGCGCGTGCTCCTACAGCGGGGATGAGCCAGCGCGCCTTGATGAGACGTGCACATCATTCTCCTATCCGACACCGCTCTCGCAATTCGAGTACGGTTCCAGGGAACCTGTCCGAGAGGCGCTTCTTGTCGAGAGACACTTCCATGAAGATGGACGGCGCAAGAGCATCGTGCACCACTCACCTGCTTTCGGAGGCCCGGACCACGAGTCCGTCTACACGTATGATGAAGACCTCCGCTTGATCGGCCTGGCGTCGACCCGTGATCAGGGTTTGCACTACAGCTTCGGTTATGATGAGGAGGGAAGAATCGAGGCGGTCGCACCATTCGGTCCCGAGCTTACCTACGAGCCTTCCGCTGACATTTATACCGTCCCGGGGAGTCGCGCGTTGTTCGAGCACGACGCGAGCGGTGATGTCGAGCGCATGGAGTTTTACGACTGGCAAGAGAACTTCGTCGGGACGCTCTCCTTGGAGGGAGATGCGTGCGCGCGTGACGAGATGAATTGGTTGCTCGAGGTTCGCCTGACGTTGAGCGTGTTGGATCGTTGAAAAACATGTCGAAGACAGGCATTTGGCGAGGGTCTCGAAAGCGTCGATGAATTTAGGTTGATTGTATTGATCGATGCAATGCATTGATTTCTTCAGGGGGCGCTTCGCGCTGTTTCTTCTTTGTTTAGCGGTTTAGACGGATCGCTTGCGCGCACACCTCGGGCAACTTCACCGCCTTCTCGTTGGCACTCCAGGCGCACATCACGAGCGTGCGTCGATGTTTGACGCGGGCATGTCCTATCAGGACATGCCCGCGCGCTTCTTTCGTCGAGACGCTCAGGTGTGTGCACTCGGCCTGCTTCGATGTGATCTCGCAGCGCTTCTTTGCCTTCGAGACGCTCTTGCCAAAGGCGCGCTCCATACCGGCGGCGACCTCTTCGACAAACATTGCCTCCGCGCGTGCGTCGGTCTCCTCGGCGAGCGTCTCCCACAAAAGTTGTGTCTCGCCGCAGGTGATCTGGCGCTGGCCGGTTCGCTCGCAACCCTCGGGGATCGTGATCGGAGTGTCTGCGAGGCGAGGGACAAAGCGCATGCTGTTCTCCTCGCCTCGGGTGTCGGTGGGCATCATGTAGGCGGGCGGGCCACCACCGAGCGAGAATTCGGCCAGCACGGGGAGGCAGATCGCTTCGATCTCCTGCTCGAGCCCTGCGCAATGGGCTATGCGCACGGCATCCTTGCCATCCTCGAAGATGGCAAACACACCCATGACCTCGATATCAGTGGGGGGAAGCTCCTCGATGCGTTCTGTAAAGCGGTAGGAGATCGTGTGAAGGGGGCGCATTCCAGCGCCTGTATTCATGCGCCCGAGGTTCGCGCGCCCCCACTCCACGCCTTGTTTCGCGCGTTGGCGATCGAGTGATTCCTTGAACGCGATCAGCTGCGCGCGACCTTTCGAGTCATCCTGAGGTTGTGCGTCGCCCCAGACCAGTTGCACGGACTCGCCGCAGCTCCACTGGATGCCCGCGTCGGTCCAGTGCGGATCGCGACACCGCTCGAGCGGTGTCAGCTCGGGCTCGGGCGCTGGCGTGGACTGGGCCGTCGCGGTCTCTGCGAGCGGTTGTTGTTCAGGGGGCTTGTCTCGCTTGCAGGCTTGCGTGGCGAGGATCGCGAGCGCGAGGGGGAGCAGGATCTTGGTGCGGCGCATGGTGCTTTCTCTCCGAGGTGCGTCATCTTGAATGAACGGTTCTCAGAGAGGTTTTCGGCCATGGGCGCCAGGATGTTGCGGCGAGACGAGCGGTCAGGTCGGGAAACCACGCCGCACGGTTATCCTGCAGCGAGCGAAGGTTTGACGTAGACGTCGCCATCGTCGCTGAGTTCGGTGGCGTAGGTTTGAAGCGGCGCGCAGCGGCGAATGTTGCATTTCCCCGTGTGCAGATCGAACGAGTACTGGTGGTGTGGGCAGATGATCTTGCCGCCATGGACCACGCCGTAGGCCATCGACTCCTGTTTGTGTGGGCAGAGTTCGTCGACGGTAAAGAAGCCATCCTCGCCACGGCAGACGAGCAGGCTGCGGCCTGCGAGTGAGACCTTGACGGGCATCACGGCGGGGACTTCCTGTCCGCCGCAAGCGCGCAGGAAGCCGCGATCGATGAGGGCTTGTGGGGAGTTTTCGCTCATGTCGTTGTTCCGAGAACGTGGGGGGCGTGTATCACTTCACGCGCAGGATGCGACCGCCCCGTTTGGGGACCTTGACCACGACCTCCTGGTTGCCGCCGACGGTGACTTCGTAGCCATCGTCGTTGAACACATCCACGAGCGTGGTGTTTGCCGGGAAGCTGACCTGCATGCCGCCACCGCCGAGCGAGGATGCGCTCGTCTCGCTCTCTTTGTTGGCGTTGGTGTTGAGCACGACGAGGATGGATTCGCCATCGTAGCTGCGCTCGAAGGCGTAGATCCCGGCGTCTTGCTCTTCGCCCGTGCGCGAGCTCGCCCAGCGGATGCGATAATCACCGCGACGCAATGGCGCGAGGCTCTGGCGCAGTCCGGCGAGTTTCTTGATGTACTTGTAGACGACGTGGTTGCGGTTGAATGGGACAAAGGCAGCTTCGCGCTCGGCGGGATCGGTGATCGGGTTCCCCGCCTCGTCATGGACGATGTAGTAGGAGTTGAACGGCATCCTCCACATGTCCTCGCGGTTGGCTGGATCATTGCCGCCATTGTACGCCTGCTCGGTGCCGTAATAGATGCACGGGATGCCGTCCATCGTCAGCAGGTAGAAGAGCGCGTTCTTGAGCGCGTCGAGGTCGTTGTAGTTATACAGGAAGCGCGAGACGTCGTGGTTGTCCATGAAGTTGACGAGCACTTTTGTCGGCGCCACGGGGTTGCCATTGGCATCGACCACGCCGCCGTCCTGCCCCTCTGAACCGTAGCGCTCGCCGCGCAGGTTGTAGAGCTCCTCGATCTTTGTGGTCGGCTGGTTGCGCTTGAAGACGTCGTCAAAGACCTGGAACTTGTGCGAGAAGTAGAAGACAGAATCGAGCTCTCCCTTGCGTGTGTAGCTGCCGAGGAGCTCGTCGTTGCCGTCGAACACCTCACCAAACATCAGGAAGTTTGTCTTGCCCATGGAGGCCGCGTTCTTGCGGATGCCCGAGGTGAACTCGCGCCAGAACTCGTGCTCGATGTGTTTGACCGTGTCGATGCGGAAGCCGTCGATGTTGGTCTGCTCGATCCACCAGGAGAAGACCTCGATGAGCTTGGCGCGGACCTCGGGGCGCGTGGTGTCGATGTCCTTGAGGCCGCCGGGGAAGTCCGCGCGCTCGACCTGCTCGGGGTAGTTCCAGCCCCACGGCGTGACGACGCGGCCACGGCGGTTGTACCACTCGGGGTTCTGGAACTCGACGGGCATGGGCGGGACGCGGTTGACCTCGGGCATATACACCCAACGCACGGGCGCAGGTCCTGCTTCGCCGAGGCTCGTGTAGGACTGCACACCGCGAGGATCGTAGTCCGGGTCCCACTCCGTCACGCGGATCAACCTCGACTCCTGACGGTCGCCACAGGAGAACCCGCTCGTGTCCGAGCCGAGCCCATCATCGTAGCAATACCCCGAGCCCTGGATGTTGATGTCCGGGTTCCCGTTGAGGTTGATGTCGTAATAGAAGAGTTGCCCGATGTGGTTGGTGACGATATCGAGGATGATCTTCATATCGCGCTTGTGCGCTTCGGCCACCAGCTCGCGCATCTTGTTCAGGTCGCCAAAGTGCGGGTTGGTCGCCTGGAAATCCTGCGTCCAGTAGCCGTGATACCCGGCCACGCCAGCGTCCTCCTCGACGTTCTTGACCGCTGGCGAGATCCAGAGCGTCGTCACGCCGAGTTCCTGCAGGTAATCGAGCCTGTCGATCACGCCTTGCCAGTCACCACCATGCCAACCTGTCGGCGCATCGACCGCGAGGTTGTAGTCGTTGTTCGGGTCGCCGTTGTCGAAGCGATCCACCAACACCTGGTAGATGACCTCGTCGCGCCAGTCCTCGACGAGGGTCTCCTTGACCGGAGGCTCGCTCTTCTGGACCTCGAAGCAGGACACCATCGGGAGCGCGAGCGCGAACAGGAGCGCGCAGGCTGGGAGCGAGAAGTGTCGTGGATTTGATCGCGTCATCGTGTCGACCTCAAGCGGACGAGCGGCGAGGAGAGACCTACAACAAGCTCTCCTCGCCGCATGCAAAAGCGGTTGTTGCCGAGTGTAAACAATGTCCTCGTGAGAGGAAAGCGGCGCGTTCACTCGTCGAAATCGAGCGCGTGGCGTCTGCGGTGCGAGACCCTGGGGTTTCGGCGATCCTCACACTTCACGCAGTAGAGCGCCCATGGCATGACCTCGAGTCGCCCAGGTTTTATCGGCTCCTCACAATCGAGGCAGTACCCGAACTCGTCGGGATCTTCCTCCAGACGCGCCAGCGCGTTGTTGATCTTGTCGAGCACCAGGGCGCGCTGTCTGTTACGCCGCGATGCGATGACCTGGTTCATCTCGTTGAGCGGTTGCGCGTCCTCGTCCGGGCGCTCGGTCGGATCGATCTTGTTCGGGTCGATCTCGACGTCTCCCTCTCGCACGAGCTCATCGCGCTTCTCGAGCAGCAACATACGCAAGCGCTCGACATCGACTTCATCATCACTCGGGTCGTACATCGTCGTCTCTTCTTTGGGCCAATCCGTTCACTCGGTCGAGGTGGACGCCTTCGCACCGGCGAGCACCTGCCGAAACCCAGGGTAGGCGGGCTCGTGGTACATCAGCTCTTCGAGCGTCATGCCATCGTTCCTCGCCCACCCCATGATCAGGGGGAAGTCATCCTTATCACGCCCCTTCATCTCGAGCGCGAGTTTCTTGTACCAGTCGCGGCGCGCCTCATTATCCTCGGGGCGCGCGCCGTGCTCGCGCTCCCACTCGCCAAGGATCTCGGCGATGCGCGCGTGCGTTCCGGTGATCCGGCTGTACCACTGGTGGAACTCGTCGAAGTACTCCCGGTAGAATGCCTCGACCTCCTCCTCGCTCATCTTTTCATCGATGAGGTGTTCGAGGAAGTCCTCCCAGCGATGCAGCTCGGGCCGGTTCCACAACAGCTCGACGACCGTCTTGAACGTCACGCGCATTCTCAGCGCGAAGTGGTGCAAATACTCGGCGGTCTTGACCTTGACCCTGTGCACGATCCTCCCCTCGCGCTCGAAGCACACGATCGATCCTTCCGGGATAGAAGGATCGGTGGCGAGCTGTTCGCGCAAGCGCTCGACGCCGCGCTCGAAGTTCTCGTCCTCGATCAGGATCTCTGGCGCGTCGACATCGTGCTCCTTTGCCCACGCCAGCACGCGCGCGTTCGACCAGTAGTGCATCGCCTGCTGATCGAACACCGAGAGCAACACCATTCTCCTTTGCGCGCCGTAGTTCGTGACCTGCTTTGTCTTCGGGTGAATCAACTCGAAGATCAGGCTCGACCCTTCGATCGCTTCCCCCGAGAGGAGCTCGGGGTTTTGCTCCTCGAGTGTTTCTCTCGCGAGCGCGAGGTAGGGGCCTTCTTCATCGATCTCGGCGCCCTCGATGACCGAGCGCGTCGTGAAGACCACGCCGCCATCATGCGCGAACATCTGGATCATCGTCCCGTCGAGCTTCTCCGGGAACGAAAACCCCACGCCCCCTTTCGCGAGCAACGCTTGCGAGGTGTTGTCCGAGTGCTCGCGCAACCCATGGTTGAACATCTTGACGAGCGGGATGCTGACAAACCGATACTCGGGCTCGCGCATGTACACGATCCCCTTGGCAAAGAGCTGGTGCTCGTGCTCGGGTTCGAAGAGCGTCGGGCCTGAGTTGGCCACGATCAGGCCATCCGGGCGCTCTCTCTTCTTGAGGTGCTCGTCCTCGTCGATCAAACGGAGTATCTCCTGTTCATGATCGCGGAGCGTGCCGAGCAAGATGTCGAGGTCGAGCGTGGTGATCGGTCTTAGCAAGGAGGTCATAAACGCGCTGTCCTTATCCAAAGGGTTGCAGCTTCACGAGGGAAGGGGGTGCTCCTTATACCTTTGGCCACGCCGATTGTCTTCCCCTGGACCTCACGCAAATCACCGCCACCCTGGTTCCCAGCGCTCGCGATCGCGAAGTTCTCGCCAGGGGATCGTGAGCGTCGCGTCCCGATCGAGCGTGGCGAACAGCGTCACCACTCCCTTCTTCTTGCTATAACTGCTGACCTCCCAGTGGCAGAACTCGAGCGCTTCATCCACGCTCGACCACTTGCTGCCGGGCAAATGCGTGGGGTGGATCGGGTGAGGGGTCGGTGAGCCAGTCTTTTGATCTTGCATGGCGGTGCCCTTTTCTTCGAGAGGAACTCCTCGATGTTGTCCGCGAGGATACGCCTGTTGAGATGATCCTGGCGCGGGACGCGGTTCGACTCCCACTTTGTCTTTTCTCCAGCTTCTCGATACAAAGGGGTGGCGCTCTTGCCTTGCTCATCGAGGAACACCGTGTCCAAGCCAGACGGCTACCTTTTCGATATCCCGGAACCTCTGCTCAAGGGGGGGATGTTTATCCCGCTCGGGAATCAAGTGGTTTTGCCCGGTGGCGCCGCCATGATCCGTTCGACCGAGCACTCCAGCGCCAAGATTTTCGAAGACCTCGGCATAAAGAACGAGTTCTTCACTGCGGTCCTGGCAAAGGACGACGCACCCGATGGCGAGCCAGGATACCACGAGATCGGGACGCTCAGTCTTATCGCGGATCACAAGGTCCAGCGCGATGGCACCTGGCTCACGATCATCGCCGGGATCGGTCGCGTCAGGCTCGGCCAAACCTACCTCGTCGCCGAGAGCCCATTCCCCAGGCTGGACGTCGAGATCGTCCCCACATTGTGCGATGACGAGGCCGAGGCGCGTCGCCGCCTTCACTCTTTTGAAAAGATCGCCACGGGCCTGGGGGCGAGTCATTCGGATCTGGTCAACGCGCTCCATCGATACGCGCGCGAGGACGCCGAGCCGAGTTTGAGCGTCGATCGCCTCGCGGGCCTGGTCGGCGTCGGGCGCCCCGCATTGCTCCAGCAATTCCTCGACGAGACGGACATCTTCGCGCGCCTCGACATGCTCGACTCCCAGCTGCTCGAATACATGGCGCGCGTCAAAGGGCGCGACGCTCAACGCAAACCTGGCGGTGATTTCGATTGAGCGCGACGTTTGGCGACCTCCGCAGCATCCTCCAATCCTCCGAGCGCTCGCCAGCCGAGCGGTGGGCCAGACTCACCGAACTCATCGAGACGTTTCATGGAGACGAGCTCGAAGAGGTCATCCTCCCTTACTGCCTCTCTCACCTCGAGCGCATCCCGCTCGAAGTTCGCCGCGTCCCGCTGCGCTGGCTCGAGCTCATCCTGAGATCTCGAGAGCTTCCCTTTCTCCCCATCGTCGCAGTGCTCGACACCGAGGGGAGGAACATGCGGCTCGAGAACATCGGCGCCGAGGTCATCGCCAAGACACCCCACCTCGATAACCTGCGCGTCCTGGCGCTGCGGCGGCAATTGATTCACCCCTCGGGGCTCGAGCACCTGCTCGCTGCGCCCTGGATGGAGAACCTCGAGCGCTTGCACCTCGACGAGAACTTGCTTGGCGACAGCGGCATCCAGAGCCTCGCTGCGAGCGCTCCCTGGCCCTCCTTGAAGGTGCTCTCGGTGCGTGCCTGTGGCATCGCGCGTGGTGGCGTGGCGCGCCTGTTCGACTCCTCGCTGATGCTCCACCTGGAGGATCTCGATCTCTCTCGCAACGAGCTTGGTTGGGGCATCGGCGCGACGATGGGCGCGAGGTTGCCTCGCGCCAGACGCCTCGAGCGCCTGGCGTTAAGGCGCGGTGGTCTGGTCAGCTACGACGCGAAATCACTCGGCGCGACGATCGCACAAGCCCCCGCGCTCGAGACCCTCGAGATCGGCGAGAACGCGCTCGGCGACGAAGCACTCGCCGACATGATCGCGGCAATGAACGAGGGGAGCATCGCGCGCCTCTCGCTCGAACAAAATGGCGTCGGAGCAGCGAGCATCCGCGCGCTCGCAGGGGTTCCCTCGCTGCGCCACGTGACGTTGGCGGAGAACCAGCTCCCCAGGATCGCGCCGCTCACGCGCCACCCCAGGCTAACCTCCCTGAGCATCTCGAAAGATCTTGGCTCCGAAGCGCTCGCCGGGTGTTTTCACACCGCTGGCGCCAACCTCACGCACCTGAACCTGGCAAACGGCGTGCTCGACATGGATGTCCTGCTCGAGCTCGCGACCTCACCACTTGTCGAGACGCTGACCCACCTCTCTCTCGACGCCGCGAGCTTGCAGCCCGCGCATATCGATGTCCTCTGCAACACCACGTGGCGAAACCTGGAGCACCTCTCGTTGCGCCTGAACAACCTGGGCGATGAAGAGGTGCGCATGATCGCCAGCGCCAGAGGTCTGCGCAAACTCTCCTCCATCGACCTCACGCACAACATCTTCGATGCGGCGAGCGCCAGAGCGCTCGCTGACCTCCTCGCCGCAAACCGATCCGACGTCAGGGCCTGATCGGGAACAAGATCCCATGGGCATTTGACCCCAAGGTGTGACAGGTTGTCACGCTCTGGTGGGGTGTGTGCATGTAGGTGTGAGTGCTACAGCGCATCACATGTAATCCCATGTGTTGTCTTATGCGTATAGCAAGCGGTGCACAGGTCATTTGAATGCCAGATGTACGATCTTATCCTACATGGTGGCACATCCGTTGCACTGAAGTGTTATCGGATATCGGATGAGACTCTCCTCGAATGGAGGATACGTGATGAAGCACTGGACATTGATTCTCGCAGCATTTGCAACGATTACTCTGGGATTTGGCGCGACCGCGTCGGCGGACTATCTCCCGGAAGGCGCGCAGGCGGAAGCCTCGAGCGGCAGCGTCGAGCGCGTCCAGAACTTCCTCGAGGGCAAGAACTTCATGGCGAGCCGCCTCGAGCTTCGCAAGTACTCGGGGGATGTGGTCGCAGACCTCTCTGAAATCAGCATGAACACACGCATCGAGCGCGACACGCGCGCTCGCGCCATCAAATGTCTGGCGCTTTATCGCGATGACGAGCGCGCCATCGACGCACTCGGCACGCTTTTCGCAAAGATCAAAACCAACGACAAGCTGTTCCCACAGGTGGTCGTCAGCTACACGGAAATGCGCGGCGAGGATGTCGTCAACGAGATCGCGCCGCTGCTCCAAAATAAAGATCGCAATGTTCGCATGGCCGCAGTGATCGCGCTGGGCCGCTATGGCGGACAAACAGGTTACGAGCAACTCCAAGAGGCCAAAGCAAACGAGCAAGACACCCAAGTGCTCGAGCGCATCTCCCGTTACACCCACTAATCGGCTTCAATCAGGGTTGTTTGTAAAAAAGCGGGCAAGCTCTTCACCCAAAGAGCTTGCCCGCTTTAATTTCTTGTCCGGTTTTTTACCTGCGATGAGAGTAGCAGGTTCAGCTCGCCTTGTTCGCGCGAAGCTCCCCGAGCAGTTGAGAGGCGCGATGGACCTTGATCTCGCCGTCCTCGATCAACAGATCCACGAGCGTGTCGAGCTCCTCGTCGGTCGCGCCAGCGGTCGCCGCGACGCTGCGCGCGTGCAGTGACATGTGGCCGCGCTGGATTCCCGTGGTCGCGAGCGCCTTGACGGCGGCCATGTTCTGCGCGAGCCCCACGGCCCCCATGACCTCGGCGAGCTCATTGGCGGTTTTTGCGTCGAGCACCTTGTGCGCGAGCTGCACGGTGGGGTGGAGCTTGATGGGGCCGCCGACGGTGCCGACCTGCATCGGGATCTCGATCTGACCCACCAGGGTGTTGTCATCCTCGGTCCACCACACCGCCATGGGGCGGTATTGGCCATCGCGGCAGCAGTAAGCGTGCGCGCCCGCTTCGATCGCGCGCCAGTCGTTGCCGGTCGCGATGCAGACGGCGCCGATGCCGTTCATGATTCCCTTGTTGTGAGTCGCTGCGCGGTAAGGATCGACCTCGGCGAACTGGCTCGCGAGCTCGATGCCGCGCGCGACCTCCTCGCCGGAGAAGTTCTTCCAGGCGAGCTGCTCGAAGGGGATCTTGCAGCGCGCGCGGACGATGCGGCGATCTGCCAGGTTCGAGAGGATGCGCAAGAAGACGGTGCCGCCGGTGAGCTCTTCGATGCGTGGCGCGATCCCTTCGGCCATGGTGTTGATAAGGTTCGCGCCCATCGCATCACAACAATCGATGAGCAGGTGCACCACGACCATCGACTGGTACTTGCTCTCCTGGATCAGGCGCACTTCGATGTCCCTGGCGCCGCCGCCGCGCGCTGCCATGTTGGGGTGGAGCGCGTTGGCCATATCGAGCAGCTCGCGCTTGTGCGAGAGCACCGCCGCGCGCGCTCGCTCGAGATCCTCGCAGCCGATGACCTGGATCTGGCCGATCATGATGTTGGATTCGCAAGAGGCGGTGAAGCCACCCGAGGCGCGCGCGAGCTTGGCGATGTGACTCACCGCCGCGACAACGCTCGGCTCCTCGATCGCCATGGGGACCACGTAGTCCTTGTCATTGATTTTAAAGTTGAGCCCGAGCCCGAGCGGCAACTCGAGGACGCCGATCAGGTTCTCGACCATCTTGTCCGCGACCGGCAGCGGCAACCCACCGCGTCGTTCGCTCAGGTAGGCGATGTCGTTCTTGTCGATGAGCCCTCGGCGCTCGAGTTCTGCGAGGCGCTCGGTGAGGTCCATCTTGTAGAACCCCGAGATGCGCGAAGAAGAGAGGAGGGTGTCCTGGTCTCGTTCACTCATGATCTGCTTGGCCCTTGTCATCGTCATTCATCCTCTCGACCTCGAAGACCTTGATCCTCTCATCCGCCATCCTGGCTTTCTGAAAGAGGTCTCCGGCGTCGTCTGCTTCCAATTTTCTCGACGCACTGCGTCATCATAACTCGCCAAAGGTTTAACCATGGTCGAGGCGAATTCATGACAGGAAAACGACCAGCGGTCGTTTTCCTCGGTTGAGTGGTCGAGAGACACGATTTGTCGGTGGAGGCTTTGATGCCTGCTCGAGATAAATCGCCCCGAGGGTGCGGCGAGAGCGGGGTATCGCTCTCTCTCCCTCGCCTGGTGGCGATGGGTTGGTTGGCGCGGTTTATCTCGAGGTACGCGAGCGAGCCTCTGCTGGTGAGATTCACGCAGAGGCATGGAAGGTTCGTTGCCGGTGCAACAAAACCGTGGTGATGAGCTTGTTCGAGGATGAGAGAGGGGAGGGGGCTCAGCCGATGAGGCGGAGTCCGCGCTCGGCGGCGCGCGCTTTCGCGGGGCGCGTTGCTTGACGCGCGTCAGGGTCCATCATGTTGATAGCCTGACAGAGATCGGGGACTTGACCTGCCGCGAGCCTGATGCGCCTGAGGGTAGTCCACCCGAGCTCGCCGCAATCTACTTCGAGGCGCATCTCCAGCGTTGGAGTCTCGCCGGGCATGGCGATCTGGACGAGTTGGACGCGTGTCCCATTTTCTTCGCCAGCGAATGTACCCAATGTTTTTTCGTACATGGCCATCCTCTCGAAATCAGATGTAAGGCGCGATGTTCGAGCGTTACGGTTTCAATTGATAACGGTTTTCAATTTCGGTGTAAAGCGAAATTGAAAACCGTTATCAATTGAGAATCGCGAGCCATCGACGCGTCGGGTTTGCGACGTCTCCTTTTGGGGAACATGGCGGATTCGCTCGCGTTGCCGAGCAACCGAAGGGGGCGAAAAATTGCCCGACCTGGTGCGGTGCGCCACCCAGGGTGGGCAATTTTTCGCCCCCTTCGGTTGCGCGCCGCGCTGGCGAGGTATGGATATACGGCGCGTGCACATGGGAAAGCTGGAGAGAAGATGCATGGTGTGCCATGATAGAGGAAAGAAGGCCCGCGCTCCTCGGATAAGTCATGAAGCACCCCACCATCAGTCGAATTTTGTTGATCCTGGTCACCTGCGCTTTCTCTGCGTGCGTCGAGCCTCCTGCGGGCTCCGGGCAGAGTCCAGACGAGGACATGCGGCAAGGACAGGACATGTCCTCGGAGGAGATGGGCGACGAGGCGGATATGGACACCCCGAAGAAGGGGGAGATCCAGTTGATCATCACGCCCAACCTCACGGCCATCGAGGTCGGGCGCTCGATCGAGGTCGAGGCGGTCTATGTGGTCGATGGCGCGCTGCAACCGGGCGTCACCTTCGAGTGGTTCCTGAATGAGGCCACGCAAACCTCCGAGGTGCTCCGGCTCGAGGGCGAGACTGATACCACGGTGACCGTGATCGGCAGCACCAGCGGCGCGGGCACCGTGCTCGTGCGCACTCGCGATCAGGAGAAGGCGCAGACGTTCACAGTTACCGAGCCGATCCTCGCTGGACCTCCTACAAACCCATTCGAACCGCTCGAACTCATGCTCCAGGGAGAGGAGTTGGATCTCGACGAGATCCTCGTCGCGCAGAGCGCGAGCGGCTGGGCGCGTCCCTTGCGGCAGTGGTGCGATGGCCAGCCCGAGTGGGTCGCGAAGGGGGCTGTTTCGCTCTCGAACAACCGCAATCTGTCAGCAGATCGCGTTGGCCTCGGGGAGCTCTCCCTCGACTGCACGCTCCCCGGACTCGCCACGCCCTTCTCGCTGGAGGTCCTCTTTCGTGTCGAGCCGCGCTATCCGGTCGCTGCCGCGCATGATTACGCATGCGCGCTCCAACCGCCAAAGGATGGCTCGATCGGAGCGAGCATGTATTGCTGGGGAGACAACACATCGAGGCAGGTCCAGGCAGATGATCGCGTCGAGCATACCACGCCACAAGAGCTCTCCTTTGGCGCCCCCCTCGAGTACATCTCGCTGGCGCCCTCTCATGGCTGCGCCGTCGACACGAATAGCGAAATCCACTGCTGGGGAAGCAACGCGGGTGGGCAGGTCGATCCTTTCTCGCTCGATGAACCTGGTCCATTCGAGCCACAAGAGGTCGCGCTCGGCGCCAACAGAAAGGCGGTCAAGGTTTGCACTGGCGAGCGCTCCTCCTGCGCGCTCACCTCTCGGGGAGAGATCTTCTGTTGGGGAACCAACGCATTCGCGCTCTTTGGCCCGGATGACGCAGGCGTCGAGGCAGGTGCCAGAAGTGGCGTGCGCGAGGTCTCACTCGGCAACGAAGCGCCGACGTTCTTTCATGATCTGGCGTGCGGTCCGACACATCGCTGCGCGTTGGGAGAGGATGGCTCGGCGCACTGCTGGGGTGAGAACAGCTTCGATGTCCTCGGGCGACCTCCCGTGGGGGGCGAAGACGCGGGCGCTTACAACAGAGTCCTCGATGCCAACGGCAACTCGCTCGTCTTCGAGCAGATCTTTGCAGGCGTATCCGGCACCTGCGGCGTAACCCCCAGAGGTCATCTGCATTGCTGGGGCAAGGATTACCTCTCGGCAGGGCGCGCGCCCTTTAACACGCCATTGTCCCCGAACAACCGACCCTTCTGGTTGGGCGAGGCGCGCGCATCCTCGCTCGAGGACGCCGAGCGCATCGCGTCGGTGGCGATGGGAGGGGAGCACGTTTGCGCCGTGAGTGATGCTGGCAAGCTCTTCTGCTGGGGCTCCAGCGAGTATGGCGAGCTCGGGAGCTTCGAGGAATCCACGGCCACGCTTTTGGGCGAGTACATCCCGACGCCCGAGTCCAGCGCTCCGCTCGAGTTCGCCTCGGACCTCGTGAGCAGCATCGCCACAGGGCTCGATTTTACTTGCAGCTCGGATCGCGCAGGTACGCTTCACTGTTGGGGGGATGGCTCACGAGGTCAGCTCGGAGATGGTCAACTGGGCGTGACCTCCAAGACATTTACAGGGGTATCACCGAACTCACCCTTCTTCGATCCTGCCATCAGCCTCGAACTCTTCGCGTTATCCCGCGTGGCCGCAGGGCTCGATTACACATGCGTGAACGCGTTCGGGCCAAATGGGACGGTGCATTGTTGGGGGAACCCTCGCTGGGGGCAGAAAGGACCCGCCCAGCCATTGTTTACGGACATTGGCTCTCCCAACGTGGGGAGAAAGCAGCTGCTCGCGACCTCCGCTGAAAACAGGCCCAACACCGTCCTCGGCGGTGGTGATCGGCACGTTTGCTCGAACACAGATCCTGGCATCGCGAGCGCTGTCTTGTGTTGGGGCGCAAACACGCGCGCACAGGCAGGGCTCGCGCTCTCGGAGATCATCTCGGAGTTCACCGCGATCGGTGACGATAACACCGGCGTGTTGAACCCTCCTGTCGATCTCATCGTCGGAGGCCGCGCCCACACCTGCGTCCATAACTACGGCGAGCAGCGCGCATACTGTTGGGGTGACGCCGAGCGCGGCGCGCTCGGCGTCAAGGCATACGAAATGGCGAACACCTCCGCGGTTTCTTTCGCGGTCGAGGTGGATGGTCTCGACTTGAAAGAGCCGGGCGGGTTAACCGCGCGCGATGACTACACATGCGCCTGGGGTATTAATGGCAAGGAGGATGAGATCTGGTGTTGGGGAGCTGTCCCGAATAACCTCGATGGAGCCCGTTGGTTCGCTGGTCAAAGCATCGATTGGGCTCCGAAAAAACTCGATGATCCCAGGAAGGATAAGCCGGTTTATTCAGTCGCGGCAGGCTCCAGACACCTTTGCGCGTTGGTCGACATCGGCATGGATAAAGTGACCCTGGCTTGCTACGGCGACAACTCGAGAGGCCAGAAGGGAACGCCCGGAGAAGGGAATGAGGGTGGATTCAACGCGATGTGGAATGCAGATGAAAGGCCGATCTCGCTCGTGGCGGGTCGAGAACACACCTGCGCCCTGGTCGAGTCGAGGCTCTCATCTGATGCCAATCGTCTGGTTTACTGCTGGGGAGACAACCGCTTCGGGCAAAGCGGGGGCGTCGAGCCCAACGTCGCCGGTCGCGCAGCCATCATCGACACGCCGACGCTTGTCCCTGGGTTGGAGCACTTGAACGTGCTGCAAGTCCACGCGGGCGCCCACCACACCTGCGCGCTCGGAGCGAAACCAGTTATGGGGAGCGGGAACATGTCCGATTTCGAGCTCGTCTGTTGGGGGCGTGATTCCTACGGTCAGGTCTCCGCCAGAGACGTCTACGTCAAACCCGAGCCTACCGTCCTGGAGGTGTTGCGGTGAGCATTGACCCCAAGTTAACTCTTCAAACTTCATTCATGATCCTCCTCGGCCTCTCGAGCGCCTGCGTCGAGCCTCCTTCTGGCTCCTCGATGGACCCCAGTGACCTGGGCGCAGACATGCGCCTCGATCCTGACATGTCCGAGGTCGCCGACGAGGATATGACCGGCAACCCCGCTGATCTGGGGGACCTCGATGAAGGTGACCTGGGGCGAGCGATCGGCTCGGTCGAGATCCTCGCACCGACCGTGCCCTTCGCGCTCGAGACGACCGAGCAAGTCGCCTTCTCGCTCTCGTTGCAAGTGCGAGATACAGAGGGGCTCCTCGTCGAGAACTATGAACCCGAGGTCTCCGTCCTCGACACGCTCGTCGCCGAGGTTACCTCCGAGGATGATGGCGAATACACCTTGCTCGCGATCGCCCCCGGTACGACAAAGCTCATCATCACCGTGGGAGGCGTCGAGGCGAGCCTCGACATCACGGTCGAGCCCCAGCAGCTCGCCGCGATTCAGTTCAAACAGAGCGTCTACAGGTTGTTCTACGATCCGCAGGGGTCCATCCTCGAGGAGGCCGATATTATCGCGTTGAGCGAGAAGGATCTCCCCATCGAACCCTTCCCCGAGACCGCCTGCACGCTCGCGATCGAGGTCGGAAACCCTCGCGTGCTCGGTGTCTTTACTCAACCACTCGGGATCACGCTCAGCGATGTCGGCATCTCATCCTGGACCGCGCGTTGTTCGAACAAGCCCGAGCTCTCGGACACCTCCATGGTGTTGGTCGAGCGCCCGCAACAACTCGACGCCATGCGTTCGCACTCTTGCATGCGTACCGATGACGAGAAGGTCCGGTGTTGGGGACTGAACGATCATGGTCAGATCGGTGATGGCACCTTCAAGGACGCGCTCGCGCCGACGCTCATCAAAACCTTCGAGGATCTCGACGTCTCCCCTCAAAACATCTCCGTCGGTGCGCGTCATACCTGCGCCATCAGCCAGGATAGTGACCTTTACTGTTGGGGGGATAACCGCTTCGGTCAGGTCGATCCGACCTCGGACGAGACCTCCTTCCCCAACCCCACGCTGGTGTCACCAGAGGAGCGTTTTGTCTCGGTCGCAGCTGGTGATACGCATTCCTGCGCGATCTCCACGAGAGGTGAGCTTTTTTGTTGGGGGACTGGCGAGCAAGGACAGCTCGGATTGGGCAACCTCGAGAGAGCCGAGACGTTGAAGAGGGTCTCGACCAGTCGCTTTCTTCGGCTGGACGCAGGCCCCACGCACACCTGCGCGATCTCGTTCGAGAACCAGCTCTACTGTTGGGGGGATGACCTTGACGGGAAGCTTGGCAACAGCGCGGCCTCCAGCACAAATACTCCAGTCGAGATCGGCGCCAAGGATGACGAAAACAAGGCGGTGCGTTTTGCCAGCGTCGCCGTCGGCGAAGTGACCACGTGCGCTGTGCCCGTGGAGGTCGATAGCAACGCTCCCTCTGCGCTCTATTGTTGGGGGCGCGGAGATCTCTTTGCGAATGGCCTCGGCAATGCAATGACTTCTCCTCCCACGCCCGTGGATGCCGATCATCCACAGCTCGTGTCCTGGCGAGAAAACTCGATGGGAGGCGGCGAGGCTATTCGAGGGGTTGCGGTTGCATTGCACCATGGCTGCGCGCTGCGCGGGACCAAGATCTACTGTTGGGGCTCGGGCAACCACGGGCAGCTCGGCCTGGGGGACTACGGCACCGGGACAACCCTTATCGGGAACAACGCGCTCATCACGCCAACTCCCCGACGCTTGACCGATGTCGGCAACCCCATGGCTGATTTCAGCTCGGTGGACTTTCTGGCGATCACGACAGGCACCTACCACTCCTGCGCGCTGACGCTGACCGAGCAGTTGATCTGTTGGGGATTTGCTGGCAACGGGAGGCTCGCGGATGGCAAGACTGGCATCGAGCCTTTTGACGGCGATTCACCATCGTATGCTGCGCCCGTTCAAGGCATGGCGCCTGGCAGAGAGCACCTCTGCCTCCACACCAACTCGGACACGATCTTCTGCTTCGGGAACAACTTTTACCTGCAATCTCGCGATACCCCGAACAACCGTTTTCTTGTCAATCCTTCCATGACAGCTTCGCAGAGTGGCGTGGATGGAGGCATCTTTTCAGGCTTTAATCCAGGTAGGATTTATGCTGGCGAGCGCTTCACCATCGCGTTGGCCGAGGGCACGAATACTCCTATTTATGCGTGGGGCGCGAACGGGCGTTACGAGACATCTCCGACCCGCAACTCCACCTACGCTCTGCCTGACGCACACCCCAAGGTTTCACCCAACTTCCGCAACATGGTCGAGCCGATCACTGCGGGATATGCCCACGTCTGTGGTCTCGAGAAAATGAACGACCAGAGCCTCGTTCTCTCTTGCTGGGGGGACAACTCCATCGGTCAACTCGGTTCGGCGAAGTCGAGCAACCTCATCGAGCCCGTCGTCGGTTTGCCCGATGATTTCGTGACCTTGCAAATGGACGCCGGGGATGATGTCACCTGCATCATCGGGTATTCCGCAGCAAACGGGATGAACCCCGACCTCTACTGTTGGGGTAAGGATGTTGGTTTGTGGGGGATTCCAGAGGTCGAGGCGAACGCGCTCACGCCAAAGCTCATCGCGAGCTTCCCTACCTCTGATTTTGTTCGAAAAATCAGCGTCGGTGGTGGACACGCTTGCATCCTGACAACGACCGGCCAGGTGCAGTGTTGGGGTCGCAATGAATTCCACCAGGCGTCGCCTGACGAGGACGCCATGTTGGCGACGCCAACCGTGGTGCCCACGCCCAACGGCATGGTCTTTACTGATGTCTCGACAGGACATCAGCATACCTGCGCGCTCACGCAAAAAGGTGGAGACACGGACTTTCCTCCCCGACAATACGTTTATTGTTGGGGAGACAATCGCCTTGGTCAGAGTGGCATGTTTGGAGGAGTGCTCGATGGCGATCACGTGCGCACAGAGCCCACGTTGCTCGAGCCACCCAATATGGAGCAGCTCATGCCCGAATGGCGACCTGGCTTTATCGAGGCGGGGTGGGCGACGACCTGTGTCATGAGTCAGTTTAACGACCTGAACCAGGCTCCCAATTATCGCGCGCACTGTTGGGGGAACAACAGCCACGGACAGGCGCATCAGCGCAGGCGCGAGGACTACGACGTGCGCCCGCCGCAAATCTCTGTGTTCCCCACGATCGTGGGCGCGCCATAGCGACCACACGATCGTGGAGAGACAACCTCACTCTTCTTCGCTGTCGCTCTCTTCCTCGAGCACGATCTCGACGGGTGGACGGTGCGAGCGGATCAGGTGTCCTCGCTTGATCACCCAGCGCCCACGGTTTCCGCGAGAGGTCGGCGAGAACTTCGAGAGCGATGCACGGATCACTTGCCGCGCTCCTCGGTTGGTCTCGACCTCGAGCCCATCGTACTCCGAGGTGACCAGCGTGAAGTCGAGCACCGAGTCGGTCTTCTCCAGCGTGATCGCTTTGACCCCCTTTGCCACCCCCTTGTAATACGAGACCTCGTGCGCCATGAACGTCAGGCCGCGTCCCTCGCGGGTTGCCAACGTCACGATCTCGTCTCCACGGCATGGCTCCACATTGATCACGCGATCCTTGTCGCTCAACCTCATGTACGAGCGCCCGCGTCGCGTCGAGGGCTCCTCGAACCCTTCGAGCCCGAACCGTACCGATTGCCCCTCTTCTGTGACCGAGAGCATCTGGTAGGTGCTCTCCTCGCTGTCTTCATCCAGCAAGGTCACCTGCTTCACGCCCACATCACGCGCGTGATAGAGCTCCAACACCTTCGGGTTGCTCGGCATCGCGCCGACAATGCGCTCCCCGTCCGAGAAGTCGAAGTGCGCCTGCACCGGCTCGCCGTAACCTGACGTCGATGGGATATCATTGACGCGCATCGTGTACGCCGAGCCATGCGTGGTGAAGAAGGTCACCGTGTCGCGCGTTCCCGCCGGGAACACCCAACGCACCTCGTCGTTGTCGCGCACGCGAATCGAACTGAGCTCTGTGTAGGACTTCTGGCGCTTGAACCACCCCTCCTTGGACACGATCACGATCGCGTCCTCGTCCACGATGTAGTTCTCCTCGGAGTATTCGAACTCGCGCACGTCCTCGCCGACGCGCGTGCGGCGCACATCCCCATAAGCGGACTTGATCGCCTTGAGCTCCTTGCGGATGAGCTTCCAGCGGCGCTTGTCCGAAGCGAGCAAGTCCTCGAGCTCTGCGGCCTGACCACGCTTTTCCTTCAGGTCCGCGCGGATCGACTCGATCTCGAGCTTTGCCAACCTGTAGAGCTTTGTCTCCAAAATCGCGTCCGCTTGCTCCTCGTCGAGCGAGAACTCCGCGATCAACTTGTTCGCCGCGTCTGCCTTCCCTTCCGAGGATCGGATCAGCTCCAGCGCGCGATCCAGATCGTTGAAGATGATCTCGAAACCTTCCAGGCGATGAATCTCGCGCTGGAGCTTCTTCAGGTCATACTCCGTGCGCCGCGTCACGACCTCCATGCGGAAGTCCAGGAAGTGCTGCAAGATCGACTTCAGATCCAGTCGCGCGGGCGTGCTCACCTGCGGGTTGTTCGTCGGTACCAGACAGGTCAAGTTCGTGTGGAAGCGGTACTGCAACGGCGTGTACTTGAACAGGTACGCCATCGCCGCCGAGTAATCGGCGTCCTTTTTAAGCTCCAGGACGATGCGCACATCTTCCGTCGATTCATCACGCACATCCACAAGCTGTGGCAGCTTCCCTTGGATGATGTGGTCCGCGATCTTCTCGACGATCGAGGACTTGTTCACCGTGTAAGGAATCGCCGTGATCACGACCTGCTTGTTGTTCGAATCACTCGCGTCCTCGATGTGCCAGTCCGAGCGGATCGTGAACGTGCCAGAGCCCGTCTCGTAGATCTCGCGGATGTCATCCCCTTCCTCGAGCAACACACCGCCCGTGGGGAAGTCTGGCCCCTCGATATACTCGCCGACAAGGTCCGAGACCTCCAACGTTGGCTTGTCGATCAACGCGATCAACGCCTCGCAGATCTCGCCGAGGTTGTGTGGTGGGATGTTCGTCGCCATCCCCACCGCGATCCCGGTCGCGCCGTTGATGAGCATGTTGGGGACCTGGGAGGGGAGCACGATCGGCTCCTCGATCGTCCCATCATAGTTTGGCCGAAACGCCACCGTCTCCTTGCGGATCTCATCGAGCAGCTCACCCGCGATCTGCGTCAGCCTCGCCTCCGTGTATCGCATCGCAGCCGCAGGATCTCCGTCCAGCGAACCGAAGTTCCCCTGGCCATCGACCAGCGTGTAGCGCATCGAAAAGTCCTGCGCCATCCGCACCATCGCGTCATAGATCGACTGGTCACCGTGAGGGTGATATTTACCCATCACATCTCCTGTGACCGCCGCGCTCTTTCGGTGCTTGGCGCCAGGCGCGAGCTTCAAGTCCTTGAACATCGCATACAGAATCCTGCGCTGCACCGGCTTTAGCCCATCGCGCACGTCAGGCAGCGCGCGCGATGTGATCACGCTCATCGCGTAGTTCAGGTAGCGCTCCTGCGCCGTATCTTTGAGCGAAATTTCCTGGATGTCGTAGGAGGTCGTTGCTGCTGACATGGATCCTGTCCCTGGTGTGTTACTTCTTCCTGAAATCTGCCGGCAGTCTATGCCGTGCGAGATCGTTGGTCCAGCCCTGTGAGCGCCCATGAGGCGCGCCACCGCTCACTGACGTTCGCGCCGACGCTTGGGTGCTCGCAAACGCCGCTCACTGCCACTTGCCATCCTCCCTTTGGAGTAGAGGATATGGTAACGTCCTCGCAGTGTTCAGTGTTTTTATCTGAACGGATGTTCAACGTCAAGATCCGGAGCTTTTCTCTCCATGCGAAAAAAGATCGCTTACCGAATGATCGGGGTTCTGCTCATCGCCGCTGTCGCTTACGTGCTCTCGCAAGTTGGCGGCAGTGATACCTCCGATGAGGACGCGCCATCGCAGACGACCCCTGCGTCCGAGCACGCGCGCGAGGCGACCGTCGATGCGCCTCCTGGTTCGGTGCTCGGGCAGGTCACGCGCTCGGATGGTCAGCCGATCGCTGCGGCGATCGTGACGGCCACCCTCCAGACCGAGGATGGTCCCGGCGAGGTAAACGAGACCTCGGCGGACGAAGCGGGCAACTTTCGCTTCGAGAAGCTCGCGCCAGGGACCTACCTGCTCGACGCCTCGGCGAAGGGGCATATCAGCCCTGGCCCTGTCGCCGTGCGAGGCAAGAGCATCGAGATCCCCTCGGCTGACGCGCCGCCGATGACCGGCGTCGAGCTCACGCTCCCCAGAGTCGCCTCCATCGCTGGCAAAATCACCGCCAGCGGCAAGCCCGTCGCTGGCGCCAGGTTGAGCCTCTATTACCTGCACGCCGACGGCCTGAGCGGACCGCTCGAACCCTTCGCCCTCGACGCCGTGGCGACCTCGAGCCCCGATGGCAACTTCACCATCGCAGAGGTCGCCCCCGGTCGCCTCCGCGTGCTCGTCGAGGCAGATGGTTGGGCGCTCGCAGAGAGCCGCGAGGTCTTCCTGATCGAAGACGAGAAGCTCACCGACCTCGACGTGGACCTCGCGCCATCAGGCTCGCTCTCGATCTCTGTGCTCGATCCTCAGGGCGATCCTGTGCGCGCGGATGTGGTCCTTTCTGGCGGTGAGCTTCGCGCCCGGAGAAAGCGCACCTCGCAAGATGGCAAGTTGATCCTGTCCGGGATTCCCGTCGGAGAGGTTCGCCTGGACGCGACCTCGGATGGGTTCGAGAACGAGCAGGTCATCGCCAAAATCACCGCAGGCAAGGTCACCGACGTCGACGTCATCATGGAGCGCGCTGGTGGGTTGATGGGCGAGGTGCTCGACAAGCAAGGAAAACCCGTCGCCAACGTCCCCGTCGAGATCGTCGATGACCAGGACCGCAAACGCATCTTTCGCACCAACGGCAACGGCTTCTTCCAGTTCGATCCTGGCAACTCCGACGCCACGCGTTGGCTCGCCACCGCGATCTCACCGTATCATGCGCCCAGCAAGGCCGTATCACTCCTCCCCGGCGAGCGCACCAGGCTCGTGCTGGGCGGCTCCGGGAAGATTCGAGGCCGCGTGATCACGCGCGCAGGAAAGCCCGTGCAGGAGTATCGCATCGCCGTCGAGGACTTCGAGGTCGATGGTCCGCGCTACCACAACCAACGCACCTGGGGAGCGCCATCGGTGAATCGCTCGGATGGCGTCTTCGAGTTCGGGCCCGTCCAACCGGGCGATTACTTCCTGCGCGTCGAGCCGTTCGCCTTCGCGGGCGCGGTCTCTGACCGCATCACCGTGCGCGAAGGTTCGATCACGGACAACATCACCATCGTCGTCGACGAGGCTGGCTCGGTCGTCGGCGTCGTGCGAGATGCGACGACCAACAAGCCGCTCGCCAGCGCCACCGTCGAGGTCTTCGAGCCACAATCCCCCTTCCCCAAACGCTCCACCATGACCGACGAGGCGGGGCGCTACAAGCTCGAGGGCATCTCTCCAGGCCGCCGCAGCGTCCGCGTCTCGATGCGCGGTTACATGACCGAGGTCGCCGCAGGCGTCGAGGTCCCGCCCGCAGGTGAGCGCACGCGCGATATCGCGCTCGAGAAGTCCTCCCCCGAGGCCAGGTTCTCCTTCCATGGCATCGGCGCGACCCTCGAGAAGACCGACAAGGGGGTCACCATCCGCGACACGATGGAGGGCTCTCCTTCGGAAACATTCGGCTTGAAGGCGGGAGATACGATCCTTGGCATCGATGGCGAGGATGCGTCGGATATGCGGCTCGTCGAGGTCGTCAATCGCATCCGAGGAGAAGAGGGCGTGCCCGTCTCACTGGTCGTCGAACGCGAGGGAGAAGGGCGCATCGAGATCGACGTCGAGCGTGGCCGCGTGGTCGTCAAAGACCGTCAGTAAGCGCCCCCAGCGGCCCTCCTCTCGGTCGTCCGCCGTCCCCCTGTTTCTCACTGCGTTCGGGAGGGGGACAGACTTGGCGTCGGGTGCTCGGTTTTTAGCCCACAGGGCGCTATCGAACATGCAGTGAGTTTTGAGAGTGCCTCCTTCTCGCGCTTCGCGCTCGGTCGGACCCCGCGTCTGCACGACGCTTGTTCTTCAAAGACATTCGCCCGACAGGTCAGGCTCATAGCTTGTGTCCCCCGAATCGGGGGGACTATTCTTTAACTATCGATTTGGCTCATAGGTTCGCATTGGGTGCCCTCATACAACTCACCACCAAATCCGAAGGCTCCCAACGCGGGCCATATCCCGAGCACCCGACGCCAAGTCTGCCCCCCTCCCGAACGCAGTGAGAAACAGGGGGGCCGCAAACGCGCCGTCACACCGTTGCTATGGCACCAGCTCTGGCCTCTTGAACAGAGGTTCACAACGGCAGGCGCCGTTTGCGGGGGGGCGCCGTTTGCGGGGGGGCGCGGGTGCGCGGTGCGCGGTGTGCGGGGCAAGAAAAACAAAACACCCGAAACCTTTTCCCAGAAAGGTTTCGGGTGTTTTGTAGTAGCGGGAGACGGATTCGAACCGACGACCTTCGGGTTATGAGCCCGACGAGCTACCTGGCTGCTCCATCCCGCATCACTGTGACCGCTGCTCTCGCAGTCGGTATTCATAGTAACTGGGCCTTTTCCGATTTCATTCCATGGGAGTGAGATTTTTTCAAAACCTCACTCCCATGGCGCTGTTCAGGGCTCCGGGTCGCAGTCCTCGCACACGTTGATAAAGACCTGCGCGGGCTCGCAGCTCTCGGTGCCGAAGTTGTCATAGACCCTGAGCAAGAGCTCGTAGCGCCCTGGCGCGTCGACGAAGATCTGGGCGTTGGGGCCATCGCTCGGCCCGAGCGTGGTCTCTGAGCCGGATGGCCGCCGCTCGAGCGCCCACTCCCACCGCGTCACGATGCCATCGCGATCGGTGCTCCCATCGCCGTTGAGCAGGATCAGCCCCGGCGAGACGTTGTCCAGTGTCTTCTCTGGCCCGCGCCCCTCGTTGACGGCAAACGCGGTGCCGCGTGCGGTGGGGCAGACGTTGTCGGCAGGAGGCTCGATCGCCATCCCGTAAAGCTCGAGTAATCCCTCGCTCGAGGCAGAGGAATCCACCGCCAACACGCCGTAGTGCTTCCCTTCAAACGTCGCATCGAGCGCGATCTCGATAAAGGCGCTGTCTCCTGGTGGGATCTGAAATGGGGGCTCCGAGATGCTCCACGCCGTGATGTTGAAGTCCCCTTGCGCCTCGATCCCAAAATCATAGATCCCCAACGCGCGTTCCTCCGAGCAGTTCTGAATCATGACCTGATCGATGCGACGACTGCCGACCGGGACAAGGTCAAAGTCGAGGATCTCTGGCGTGAGCTTCATGCACTCACTGCAACCCTCGGGTTGCTCCTCGCATGGAGGCAGCGGTTGCAAGGGCGTGGTGCTGTTGACCGGTGTGCTCGCGTTGTTGGACGTCGAGTTATTGGAGGTCGAGTTGTTCGTGCTCGAGTTCACGTCATCGTAGATCTCGAACGTGACGCACTGGCCCTCGATGCAAAAGCGACCGTTGCGGCAATCATCCTCGTCGACGCAACCTGTCGGGGCGCCGATGTCGACGCAACCCACGCTCTGGATCGCGAGGGTGATGGCTCCTGTCAGGAACGTGGCTGTCCATATCCGAGAGGTCGCAGGTGGGCTTATCGTCATCCTTCCAAACTCCTTGCCAGGGGGCGCGCCAAATGCAGCTTGATGGAACCTACGTTCGATGCACGCTGCGTGGTAAAAAATTCACGCTACAAGATCGAGAGAGCGCCGTGATGTGCCTACATCACGGCGCTCTCATGGGATCGCGGCGCTGAGTTTTTTTGTAGTTTTGGCGCGCTGTTCTAGATCGAGCGAGAAGGAGATGGCGCAGGCGCTCGCGTCAACGGCACGGCGCCGTGCGAGTCGAATAAACGCATCTTGCGATCGACGCCGATGATTTGCCCCGGCTTCATCGACTGCCACACGTTCTCACCCGAGAGCTCCTCGCTCGAGAAGATCATGTGGTTCACGATATCACCCGTGCCAGAGCTCGCCTCGCAGCTCCCAGCAAAGCTCGGGCAGCTATCGCGCTCCGGGCAACACACCTTGTACGTGCTGTAGAAGAGGTCCTTTCCTCCTTGGTGCGCGACCATCGTCTCGCCATTGGTCAGCACGAACGAGAGCAGCAAGCGCTGCTCGGGGTCCTCGGGTTCGTAGCAGCGCAAGCCGACGGTCTCCTCGACCTCGGCGATCGTGTCCTTGATGGCCGCCACGAGCTCCTGCGGCTCGACGTTGTTCTGGTGCAGCGTCTTACCCGCTTGCCCGAGCCGTTGGCTCAGGTTGCCGAGCAACAGGTAGAAGAAGACCTCGCTGTCCGTGTCGCCAAGAATAAACCTGCGCAAGGTCGGGTGCACCTGCGCGACCAACTCCCCGCGGTGCTCTTCGAAGTTCGAGATGTCCCCGTTGTGCGCGAACACCCAGGAGCCATACTGGAAGGGGTGCGAGTTGATGAGCGAGTTGGTCCCCTTGGTCGCCTTCCTCAAGTGCGCCACAACCGTGTGCGAGGAGACGATCCCCGACACGCGCCGAAAGAGCGAATCCTGGATGGCGGTCTCCGCGCTCTTGATCAGGTGTGGGATGCCTCCCACAAAATAGGCCACGCCCCACCCATCAGGGTGGCGCTCGCTCTGCCACACCAGCGCGTTCTCGGCGCTCAACAAGCTGCGGTGAACCTGGCTCGGGATCACCGAGCGGAAGCCAAAGAGACGGCACATACCTTACCTCGTTCCTTTTCGGGCGATCCTCGGATGCCCGATGAATGAATTCATACTGATTTTGTATGAATTGCGACGTCAGCGCAACCGCCGCCTGATCCTCTCACATGGCGAGTTCGCACAGGGCGAACCCGTCCGCGCTGTTATTGTCTTCGTCACATTCGTTGTGACGCGATCCTCCCTGCGCGTCCCTGTCGACGGTGGCGCGCACGGTGAGCTCCTTGCCCGCGAACTCGACGAGCTGATCCTCTGTCAGCTCCCATGTGACCTCGAGCTGTTGGGCGCCTCCCGGCGAGAGCGCCTCGGTGTTGGTCCCCTGGGCGATCAACACTGGACCTGCTGCGGTCATTGCCTCGACCACAAAATCCACCGCGCCTGCACGCACCCCGAGGCTCCCCTCATTGCGAAGCTCCAACGTGATGACCACGCTCGTGGTGCATTGAGATCCGTCCACATCGACCACCTCCACGGTCAGGTCAGGCGCGTTAAAGAGGCTGCCTCCCTGCACGTTCTGGCGGTAGTTGTTCAGGTAGGGATCACTCCAGTTCGACGTTTCGCGCGTGGGCACCGTGCCGTCCACCTCGATGTTGGTGACGTGGTAGGTGTGCTGGTTCCAGATGGGGCGCGTCTGCACCCAGTTGTTCGCTGCGTCCCGGAAGACGCGGATTCCCTTGGTCTTGTCAGGGTTTCCTGTGCTCGAGTAATCGTTGGCCGCGACCACGATCTCGGCGTTGCCGTCGTTGTCCACGTCGACCACCAATGGATACTCGTAGAGCGTGCCAGACGTGTTCGGTTGCTCGAGCAGAATCACCGCGTCCTTAAACCCATCGCCATCCTCGTCTTGATCGGCGCCCGCGCCTCGGTAAACGCGCAAGAACTGCTCGTCGTTGTAGACGACCTCGGCCTTGCCATCCCCCTCGAAGTCAAACACCGCCGAACCCGTCACCCCACTCGAGAAGTCGAACGTCGAGTGCGCCCACATCACCTCGCCGTCCGCCTTCATCACCACATAAAACCACCGCGCCGCGACGGCGATGTCGGCCTTCCCGTCTCCGTCGAAGTCCGCGATCGTGGGCGGTCCGCCGCCCGGATGACACGCCTTGTGTGCGTAGCATGTGCCGCCATAACAACGCGCCGCGCCGCCGCCACATGCCTCGTTGTTCGAGCAGCTCATCCCGGCTGTCGGCGTCGCGTCACAGTCGGCGATCCCATAGAGCTCCTGGATGCGCGTGGCGTTGATCGGCAAGGTCTTTCGCCACGCCTCCGCGCCGTCATGTTCGAGCATGACGATGTCCCCATTGTCGACGATGACGATCTCTGGCTCGGGGTCCTCGTCGAGGTTCGCGATGGCGCCCGCGCCAGATGGTCCGCCATGGCGCTTGGAGCAACCCGTGCCATCGCGCGCGTCGATGTTGTCGATCTGCCAGACGTTGCCTCCGAGCAGGATCTCTTGCACGCCGTCCCCATCGAGATCGGCGGTCATCGGCAAGATATGCGCATCTCCCAGCAGACAGATGATCTGTCCATCCGGGGCAAGCACCGCGTTGCTCGTGACGATCTCGACGCCGCCCGCGCCATCGAGGTTCGCCACGGATGGGCTCCCGTGCCCCATCGAGCCGATGTTTGGCTGGTGCCACTTGATGGCGCCGTCGTGCTCGATCGCATACAGCCCGAGGTCATCATCGGACGCGCCGACCAAAATCTCCATCACGCCATCCTCGTCGATGTCTGCGATCGAGGGGATCGTCCCGCCGCGCACATAAAATGGCGCGGGCAGGGTCGCCGAGCTCCAGTGCTCGATCCTCCCGTCGCCGCTGATCACGCGCAACACACCGGGCGCGTTGTAGGCGCCTCCTGTGAAGGTCACGAACACCACATCGGGGATGTCTCCCTCGTCGATGTTGCCGTCGAGGTCATCGTCGGTGAGGTTCCCGACGACCGGCATCATCATCACCTGATCATACGATGGCGCGTTCGGGCTCCCGGTCCAGGACCAGGCTTCCACTGGCGAGAAGGTCTCGACAGGGGGGATGTAGACGCAGGCGTTGGGGTCGGCGTCGCGGTCGATGCAGAGGCCGAGCGTGGGCTCGCAGAACTGACGGTTGCTCGGGCAAGGCATCCCCTCGTTACACGCGTTGCCTGGATCGAGGCAGCCTCCAAACAGGCAAACCTGACCCGCGCCGCAGCAAATATAGCCCTCGTCGGTATCGCAGCCCGGTCCGCCGGACTGACACGAGGAGCGGCACATACCATCGACGCACTCCTCGTTCGCGAGGCAGCACGCGCCGCCGCACACCTTGTCCTCCTCGCAAGCCTCTCCCGTCTTGCAGAGGTTGTCCTCGCAGCGCGCGCCCACGCCACAGTGCACGGGGCCGCACGCGGTCACATCGGGCGAGGATGGGACGCACGCGTTGTTGACGCAGGCGTTGCTCTCGCAACTCGAACTCGTCGAGCAGGGGGCTCCGATGCCGAGCTTGCCCGAGGCCATATCGCTCGTTCCCATATCCATCGTCGAGGCGTTGTTGGAGGTGCCTTGATTCGAGGATGGTCCGGTCGGTGAATCCGAGCAACTCGCCAGGAATGCGGTCGAGAGCAGACCTGTCATGAGGGCAATGGGGAGCGCGCGTCGAGAGCAATACATGACGTTCTCACTTTGGAAACATTGGGGCAAAAGACACCTCTTATCCTAACGAGCAGCGGCGCTGGATT
>JAYZVO010000210.1:0-7585 GCA_036155555.1 Myxococcota bacterium | reverse complement strand
GGGGTGTGGGTGGTGCAATGCGCCCGGGCCCCGTTGTTTTTGCCGCGGGCCCCCTTCTCTCTGTCACTCGCTGGCGAGGCAAAATTACATCTTGCTCGGTCGCACGAGGCGGCCAGGGCGCGCGTCGGTGAGCTCGTCATTCTCGATGACGAGGTGCCCGCTGACGATGGTCGCGTTGTAGCCGTTGGCGCGCTGGATCAGGCGCTTGCCTCCAGCGGGGAGGTCGGCGTGCATGCGCGGCTCGTCGATGTCGAGGTTGTCGTAGTCGATGACGTTGACGTCTGCCTTCTTGCCGACAGCGAGCACACCGCGATCATGGAAGCCGAGGAAGTCTGCGACCTCCTTGGTCATCATCTGCACCATGCGCTCGAGCGGGATCTTCGGTCCGCGCTTGCGATCGCGCGTCCAGTGCGTGAGCAGGTAGGTCGGGAAGCTCGCGTCACAGACGGTGCCGACGTGCGCGCCACCATCGCTCAGGCCAGGCAGCGCGAGCGGGTGGGTGAGCATGGTGTGGACGTTGTCGAGGTTCTGCTCGAGGTAGTTGTAGAGCGGGAAGTAGAGGAGCTCCTTGCCATCCTTCTCGAGCATCGCGTCATAGATCGCCTCGAGGTAGTCGATCCCTTGCTCGATCCCCTTGGCCATGAACGACTTCGTGTAATCGGGCTCGTAGTCGAAGTCCTCGCCAAACTTGTAGAGGCGGCCCGCGATGAAGTCGATGTTCTGGAGGAAGACATCTGCCAACGGAGGAAGTGCGGAGCCATCGCCCGAGACCTTGTCGGAGGTCTCCGAGAGGAGCTGCTTCTTGAACTCGGGGTCACGCATCTTCGCGACGCGCTCCTCGAGCGAGAGGTGTGAGATCTTCTTGTAGCTCGGGAAGCCCATAAAGGGGTGGAAGGTCGCCTCGAGGCCGAGCAGGATGCCGATGCCGCGCGCGGCGACCTGGACGCGGAGTGTGTTGCCAGCCTCATTGGCAGCCTCGCAGCGCTCGAGGATGCGGCGCCATTGCTCGGTGTCCTGATCGCGTTGCAAGAGCGAGATGCTCATCTTGTGGCCATCGGATGCCTCGATCATCTTCTCGAAGATGTCGAACTCATCGTCGAAGCGCGCGCGCGAGATGTTCATGTCGAAGTCGGACACGCCTTGCAACACGCCGAAGTCGAGACCCTTGAACGCCTCTGCGATGCCGCAGAGCTCGCGGACGTCTGCCTCCGAGGCTGGCGTGACCTTGCCATCGACGGAGAGGTGGTTGTCGGTGCGCCCGGTGCTAAATCCGAGCGCGCCTGCCAACAACGCCTCGCGTGTCAGCTCGCGCATCTGCGCGATCTCTTCATCGGTGGCGACCTCTTCCGCGATGGCGCGATCTCCCATGACGTAGACGCGCAGCGCGTCGTGCGGGATCTGCACCGCGTAGTCGATGGTGTGGGGCATGTTGTCGAGCGCGTCCATATACTCCGGGAAGCTCTCCCACTCCCAGGTGATCCCCTCTGCCAGCGCAGTGCCGGGGATGTCCTCGACCCCTTCCATCAGGCGGATCAAGCGGTCGCGATCACCCTCACGCACAGGCGCGAATCCGACGCCGCAGTTGCCGAGTACGGTCGTCGTGACGCCGTGGTAGCAGGTCGGGGAGAGCTCCTCGTCCCAGGAGATCTGGCCGTCGTAGTGCGTGTGGATGTCGATGAATCCAGGCGTCACGAGCTTGCCGGTGGCGTCGATGACCTTGTCCGCGTCACCTTCGCATGCGCCGATCTCGACGATCGCGCCGTCCTTGATGGCGAGGTTGGTCTTTCGCCCTGTGGCGCCCGTGCCATCGAGGAGGGTTCCGTTGATGATTTTGATGTCGTAGCTGCTCTGAGTCATGTCGAGGGCTCCTTGGGGCGACGTGAACTTTACCGCGGAAAAGAAAAGTGACTAACTGGTCGGTTTAATAGCATCCTCGCCTCTTTTTTGCAAGGATGCTGCACGCTTACTTCACTTCTTGAAGGTCCTCGGAAAGAGCTTGAGCAGGGCCGCGGTGCCATCGATGCGATCCTTGATGCTGGCGCCGTAGAGCATGTTCATCACCCCCTTCAAGCCGTCGTAGACCTCCGGGCCATGTGGGTGCCACCACATGTTCTTTTTGACGCCTGGCAGGATGTCATCGACGACGACCTGAGGTTGCGTCATCTCGTCAAAGCCGATCTCGCCGTGGGTGCGGCCGATCCCGGAGTTTTTGAAGCCGCCCCAGGGGGTCTCGGCGAGCCCGTGGGACATGAGGTGATCGTTGATGGTGATGACGCCTGCGTTGATCTGGCTGGCGAGGCGATGTCCTTTCTTGTGATCCTTTGTCCAGACCGATCCTGTCAGCCCCAGGTCCGAGTCGTTGGCGAACGCGATCGCTTCCTCCATCGACTTGACCTTCATCACCGCGACGAGCGGGCCAAAGGTCTCCTCTTGCATCACCTGCATGCTGTGGTCGACGTCGACCAGGAGCGTCGCGTTGGCGAAGCAACCTTGCTCTGGCGCTCTGGCCTCGGCCTTGATTTTCGCGCCCTTGGCGAGCGCGTCTTCGATATGTGCCGTGACGGTTTTGACCTGTCTGGCGGTCGTCATCGAGCCGATGTCAAAGGAGTGCGACGCGTCCGGGACGCCGATGCGCAACGCCTCGACGCGCTCGGAGAACTTTTCGATAAACGCGTCATAGACCTTCTCGTGAACGTAGACGCGCTCGACGCCAGCGCAGGATTGCCCCGCATTCTGGAAGCCTGCCCAGGTCGCGCCAGCGGCGGCGCGATCCAGATCTGCGTCCTCGCACACGAGCATTGCGTCGTTGCCGCCAAGCTCGAGTGATACAGGCGTGAGCGTGTCCGATGCGTTGCGCATCAACAACTTCCCGACGCGCACCGAGCCCGTGAAGAAGAGCTTGTCGATGCCGACCTCGAAGATCGCCTCGCCAGCCATCGGGACGGGGAGGTTGAGGAAAGTGAAGATCCCCTCTGGCAACCCGCTGGCGACAAAGACCTCCTCCAACGCTCGGCCCACCATCGCGGTCTCGCTGGCGACCTTGAGCATCACGGCGTTCCCGGCGAGCAACCCCATCACGACCTCGGCGAATGGGATGGCGAAGGGATAGTTCCAGGGGGAGAAGACGGCGATCACGCCAAACGGCACGCGGTGGATCGTCGAGACCTTGTTGGCCATGAGCGGGTTGCCCGGCGCGATGCGCTTTGGCTCGAGGAAGGAGGCGGCGTGTGTGGCGTAGTAGGTCGCGGCCATGGTCGCCGGGAGCAGCTCGGTGGCCAGCGCATCGGTGCGCGTCTTGCCGTTGTCGCGCGAGATGATTTGCGCGAGCCGGTCTGCGTTGGCGACGATGTAATCGCGCACGCGGAGGATGTATTTTGCGCGCTCTTCCACCGGACGTTTTGCCCAGTCGACCTGCGCGATCCTCGCCATGCGCATCGCCTCCTCGAGCTCGCGCATGCCATCCTGGCGCGACTCGCCGACGTACTCCCCGGTGGCCGGATCATAACTGCGCGTGACGCCGTCTTCCTCGGTCATCACGTCGTGTTGCATCGGTGGCGTGTCTTGTTTCTTCTTGTCGAATTCGTGGATCGTGGCGCTCATCGTATCCTCTCTCTCTTGTCGTGCGTGATGGGCATCATCGTGAATGCCAGAGATTCTAAACGCCTCGAGTCAGAATGACACGGGATGATTTGGGCGCGCTTTCGCCAAACACGGCACGTCGCGTTTGGCGAAAGCTTGGCTTGCAAAACCCTGGCGGCGAGCACAACCTCTCGGGTGTTGCCAGGACAAGAGGTTGTTTTTTCAAGGAGGGAAGAGATGCTCGAGTACAACGCTTCGACCGAGATCGATGCTTCTGCAGAGCGCGTCTGGGAAATTTTGACAAAAGCGAGCGACTATCCCGAGTGGGACCCTTACTGCATCAGGATCGAGGGGACGATCTTGCCTGGCGCAAAGATCAAGGCGTTCACAAAGCTCGCGCCAGATCGCGCGTTCCCCGTCGAGATCACGACGTTCAAGCCGGGCAAGAAGATGGTCTGGAGTGGTGGGATGCCGCTCGGGCTGTTCAAGGGGGAGCGCTTCTTCGAGATCACACCGAGCGCAGCAGGGGGCGTCTCGTTCACGGTGCGCGAGGTCTTTACCGGGCCGCTCTTGCCGCTGTTTCGAAAATCACTGCCGGACATGAACGAGCCATTCGCGGCGTTTGTTCAGGGGATCAAGGAGCGCGCAGAATCTGCGTGAGCGCGTGATGGTGTCAGCGGCGCTTGTCCGTGGGCATCCAACCGCACTCCTGACAAATGGGGCGCTCCTTGATCAAGAACACACCCCAGAGCATGAAGATCAGGCTGACACCCAGCGTCGGCACCGCGATCAATCCCATCGCCAAAACAATCATCACGCCAGCGAAGACGCGAGGCCAGGATCGCTTGACGACGATACGGGAGCTCGAGCACTCGGGGCAGTGTGATGGTGGTTTGTCACTGGGCACGGTGGAATCCTGGGTTCGTGCGCTGGTTCGCCAGTCGAGGAACGGTTAAGGTGAGGTAGACATTCGTTTTCTGTGTCTTTTCACCGCGTCACCGCAGGCACAAGGTAGGAGCTGCTCGTGATTCGATTGCGTACCTTACGACTTTTGCTCGGCCCCTGGGTCAAGCGCGTCCTGCTGCTCGATCTGGTGGGGCTCGCGCTGGTGGGCGCGATGTGGCTCGTCGGGGGAGGCGCAGATGGTGGCCTGGCGCCCTACTTTGGCGCCGTGGCGCGCGCCGCGCTCTCGCCGCAGACGCTCATCCTCTACATCGTGGTCATCACGACGTACAGCGTCATCCTCGAATTTTGTCTGCGTCGTGTCCTCCAGGAATCGATTCACACAGCAAAGGCGCCCTGGCTCCGACCGCTCGCCAGACCGATCGCCGCGTTTTGCTATGGAATCACGCACTTGCTCTATCATCCGCTGGGGATGATTTACGCGATGTTGCTGGGGTTTGCCTCGGCGGATGCTTACGCCAGGGAGCGCGATTGGAGGGTGCTTGCGCTCTGGCACGCGCAGTGGAACCTGCTCGCGATCTTTGGCGCGCTCTTTTTGGCCTGCGTCATGCCCGGCGCAGCGCGCGATCAGGTGCTCTACGAGTACAAGAAATCACGCATCGAGGATGGCGCGCTCTCTTATGTCGAAGGTTGGGGGTGGCGCGATCGCTACCACAATCATGGTGGTGCCTATGAGGTCGCGCATGAGTGGGCGACCCGAGGGAAAGAGGGCGAGGTCCTGACACTCTACGCGAGGATGAACGGCGTCACAGGACAGTGGGCGCCTGTAAAGAAGCGCTATGTGTTGACCTCCACGCCGAGGACGCCGATGCAACGCTGGGCGACCGCCTGCACGGTGGTGCTCGATTACGCCAGAACCTACGAGCAAGCGCAGGAGGATGCGTGGTGGTTGCTCGGCGCGAGCACCTCGGCCTGGCAGTTCGATGACCTCCCCTCCACCGTCCTCACTTGCCTCGAGGTCGCCGAGTTCAACGGCACCTCCGAGCCTCGCCGCATCGAGACCTTCGATCGCGACGTGTTGCTGGCGCGCTGGAAGAAAGAGGGGCTCGATGCCGTGCGCCGTGAAGAGCGTGGTTTTGCAGCACCCGAAGGCGCAGATGAGCTCTCCGTGCGAGAGCAAAACCTGATCAAGTTGTTCCCCTTTGGCCGCCAGTTCTGGGACGTATCTCCTTTGAAGTGAGCTCTTCCTCGGTGCTCGTCCTGGCGTAGTCGGCGCGCTTCTTGGCGCGGGTGGATCGCGGCGGCAGTTTTTTCCGGCAATTTTGGCGCCATGGTTGCCAAAAATTCCTGCGGCTGTTGGCTGATTCGCTCTCTCCGAGAGCGCTTTCCCGGTGACGGAAGGAGTGAATGGGCATGACGTGGTCAGGGGAAGAGGGCGCGCGGCGCTGATTTTGGCATGTTTGGTATGCATCCTGCTCTGGTTGTCTGATGAGAATCACTCCAAACAACCAGAGCATCATCATGTCAGACAACCACCGCATTCATTTCAACTTCTCGGTCTCGAAGCGCTTGTTCAGCCACACGGTCACGTTGTTGGCTGGTGGTTTATTGTTTTCTGCGGCGATGGCATTCGCGGACGGTGACTACAGCACCCAGACCGTGGTCGGCAGTGATATTGTCATGCCCTACGACGGCTATCTGATGATGGACTCTGCCCCCATGACGGGGACGCGCACGATCAAGTTCGATCTGTATCAGGTCGCCACGGGTGGAACGGTTGCCTGGACCGAGACGCAAACGGTGAACCTGTACAACGGAAGGTTTTCTGTGGGGCTCGGGACCTCGACGAGTCTGACGAGCACCTTGCTCGATGCCGAGAAGCTTTACCTGGCGATGACCATCATCGAGACCGACGCGCAGGGCAACCTCGTCGAGATCGAGCTCTCTGGCAGGCAATCGATCGAGCCCGCGCCGTTTGCCGCGTGGGCCACGAACAGCGCTGATTTCGAGGTCGCTGGCGTGCTCACGGTTCAGGGGGCCGCGACCATCGGGGATGACTTGACGGTCAAAGGGGACGAGATCGAGCTTGGTTCGAGCAGCCAACGCGCGCTGTATCACAACGCCTCCGATCAGCTCTATATTAGCCCGAGCAAGGACTTCACGGGTGGGGTGTTCGTCGGCAATGATTTCCAGACCAACTACGACACCCAACTCGGCTCCTCGAGCGGCAGCTACTTCACCACGATTTATGGGCCTGACAGCAATGGCTCCTCGCAGTCCGCGTTGCAGATCAAGAAGTCGGACGGCTCGACGATGTACCTCGATGACAATGAGATCGATTCGAGCAATGGGCTCCAGCTGCAAGTCAACACAGGGAACAACATCACGTTGGGTGGGAACACCTACCTGAACCAAAAGGTGCTCTACCTCCAAGACGCCGCTGGTTCGAACTATACGCTGACAGGGATCGACAGCTCCTATGATGAAACAGGCGTCGAGCTTCGTGCGCAGACCAACCCCTCGAGCGGTGAGCCGATCTTTACGGTGTTGTCTTCTGGTGGAGCAGAGCGCCTGCGCGTCGAGCATGATGGCGTCGTGCACACTGACAACGGACTCTCGGTCGATGGCTCCACCACGCTCGGTGACTCGACCAGTGATTCCACCACGGTTTCGGGCGATCTGACGGTCTCTGGTGACATCACCAACCTCACCGTCTCGAGCGAGTATTACGCAGGTCAAGCCAACGCCACAGGCAAGAATAACCGCACATCATCCCACTCGAACGGGTGCGTCACCGGGGACGACTGGGACCCCGCGACTCCATGTTCCAACAGCACCGCAGGTAACGATATCTCACTCGGTGCCACAGGCAATCGCATCTGCTTCCTGACATTGGCAGGCTTTCAGGATGTCGATGGGGGTGACGAGCGCGGGATTTGCTCGGTTTATATCGAGAGCGGCCAGTGGAAGCTCTCGGCGGCGGCTGAGACCGGGGATGCAAACGTCTTCTGCAACGCGCGCTGTTTGAGCTGGTAAGGTTTCGCCAACCGAGAGGTTGCCGAGCAAACCGAAGGAGGCGCGGGGTTTCCCGACCTGGTGCGGA
>JAYZVO010000209.1:0-8066 GCA_036155555.1 Myxococcota bacterium | reverse complement strand
TGCCTGCAAGGCGCGCGACGACGTGTGATTTCAAGACGTTAATGACCTCGCGGCGCGTCGAGCGCGCCGCGGCGAACCGACAACGATGCAAGGAGCAAGACGCATGGCCTGGATCGAAGGCAAGCTGGAAACCACCGTCACCATCGACGCCTCCCATGAAGACGTGCTCGCGTTCTTCCAGGACCCCAACAAGTTCCGAGATGCCTTCGGGCAGATGGAGGCAGGGGAGGAGCTCGAGGAGGGGATCTGGAAGTGGACCCTCAAGGAGAAGGCGGAGAAAGGGATCAAGTTCCAGGGGATCTACAAGGTCAAGTACACCATGACCTCGAAGGGGACGAGCTGGGAGACGCTCGAAGGTAACATCAACTCCACGGGCTCGACCTCCATCAAGGATCTCGGTAACGGCAAGACCGAGCTCGAGTACAAGGAGACGCTCAAGACGGACCTGCCGATCCCGAGGTTGATGGCAAAGGTCTTCCAACCGATCGTGGGTCGCGAGGTCACCAAGGGAATCACCGAGTTCCTCAAGAACGCGACCGAGATCCTCGAGAAGTGAGCTGGGCGCGGGTACGCATCTTATGAGTCAACAATCGATACAACCACGCACCCCTGGGCGCTGGGGTCGCTTTGGCGGCCGCTACACCGCAGAGGCGCTCTGGGAGCCGCTCGAAGAGATCGCGCGCTGCTTTGACGATGCGATCGCCGACGAGGCGTTCGTGGCGCGATTTCATCGCTTGCTCGATCGCCGGGTGGGGCGCCCGACGCCGCTGAGTCAGATGACGAGGATCGGCGCGCAGCTTGGCGGCGCGAGCCTCTGGTTAAAGCGCGAGGACCTCTGCCAAGGCGGCTCCTTCTGCGCCAACCTGGCCATCTTCCACGCCTTGCTCGCCGAGCGCATGCAGCGCACGCGACTGGTCGGCGAAACCTCCAGCGGTGATTTTGGCGTCGCGCTCGGTTCGGCGGGCGCGATGCTCGGGCTCGAGGTGCACATCTTCATGAGCCGCGAGGATATCCAGAATGAAGCCTCGCGGGTCGCGCAGATGCGACACCTCGGGGTGGTCTTGCATGCCGTGGACGCGAACGCGCGCGGCAGGCGGCTCTCGGGCGCAGAGGCGATGCGCTTCTGGAGCGCGGATCTTCGCCACAATCATTACGCCACGAGCATGATCACGCGCCCTGATCCTTACCCGAGAATGATCGGGCACGTGCTCGATTTGATCGGCGCCGAAGTTCGCGTTCAGCTCCGCAGGTTGGAGGTCCAGCCTGACTACATCATCGCGCCTGTGGGCACCGGGGGCTTTGCCGCTGGTCTCTTCGACGCGTTCATCGATGACGAGCACACACAACTCGTCGGGGTTCAGGCTGGCGGCGAGCCGCAGGCTGGGCGTCACGCAGCGAGCCTGCTCTCCGGTGGTGTCGGTGTGTTTCAGGGGACCTTCTCCAATGTGTTGCAGGACGCGAACGGCCAGCTGCTCAAACCTTACAGCATCGCTGGAGGGTTGTGCTCGGCAGGCGTCGGCCCGCAACATGCATGGTGGGCTGCGCAGGGAAGAGTGATTTACACGACGATAAACGATCGCGAGGCGATCGAAGCCTCGCGTCAGATCGCGAAGAGTGAGGGGCTCACGATCTCGCTCGAGTCCGCGCACGCGCTCTCTTACGCGCTCAAGCTCATGCCCAAGCTACGACCCGAGCAGCATATCCTCGTCGGCATCTCTGGCGAGGGGAGCAGAGATCTCGAGCGCGTGCTCCCTGATGGCGAGGAGCGCAGGACATGACAGAACGAATCGTAAAGCGGATCGCGCGCGCTCGCTCGACGAGCGCGCCGTTGCTGACCTGTGGCGTCGTCGCCGGGGATCCTTACCTCGAGGTGTTGCCCGAGCTGCTCGCGGCGCTCGTGGAAGGTGGCGCGGATGTGGTGGAGATCATCAACCCGACCTCGGACGCGGCCTATCACGGGACGGTGATTCAACGCGCCTGTCACCGCGCGCTGCGCGAGCCATTCGCACTCCACGAGCTGCTCGCCGAGGTCGCCAGGTGGCGCTCAGAGGATGCGGAGACGCCCCTGTTGCTCTCCTCTTACTACAATCAGTTGCTCGCGCCTGGGTTGGAGCGCTCTTGCGCAGCGATGGCGGACGCGGGCGTGGACGCGGTCTCGATCGTGGACTTGCCGTGGCGAGAGGCCGAGAAGGCGCGCTCATCCTTGCAAGATGTGGGGATGGTGCCCATGCCAGCGCTCGCGCCCACCACGCCTGACGAGCGCGCAGAAGAGATCATGCACGCCTCGCGAGAGGTGGGCGTCGTGTGGGCGGGGCATGTTGGCGGAGAGGTCAGCGACCGAACGCAAGCGCTCGAGCGCTTGATCGAACAGTGCGCCCTCGTGCCCGAGACGCCTGTGTTGGCGTCGTTGCACGTGTCGACGCCAGCGGAGGCGCGGGCCGTCGCGATGGCGTGTCACGGTGTGTTGGTGACGTCCTCGATCGTCTGGCTGGTCGAAGGGAAGGGCGCCGACCTCGACCAGCGCTTGACCTCTTTTGTCGAGGGATTGCGAGAAGCACTGGACGCCTGAGGAACTCAGTCGTCCCCTTTTTCTTCCCTGGACGCGTCGGGCGCGTTTCCCTGTTTGTGGGCGAGGAACTCCTTGAGCGTGTCGAGGTTCGCGCTGCGCAGGTGCAAGTCGCGCTGCGGGAATGGGATCTCGATGTCCTCTTGCGCGAGCGCATCCCAGATATGGTAGTAGAGCTCGCCCTTGAGGCGGTCTGCCATGATCTTGCGGCAATCGTAGTAGAGCAACAGCTCGAAGTTGATCGCGCTATCGCCAAAGCTAACAAACCAAACCTCGGGCGCGGGCGTCTCGAGCACGAGCGGGTGCTTCTTGGCGGCTTCGCAAAGGCAGCGCTCCACCACGCGTGGGTCTGCGTTGTAGGTCACGCCCACAGGGATGTGCGCGCGCACGATGGAGTCGCGGTAGGTCCAGTTGATGATCGTCCCGCCGACAAGATCCTTGCTGGGGATGAGCAGGTCGTAGTTGTCCATCGTGCGGACCACGACGCTGCGCGCGCCGACCGCCTCGACGCGCCCGTAGATGTTACCGACGGTGATGTAGTCTCCCTTTCGCACCGCGCGCCCGAACAGGATGATAAACCCGGAGATGAGGTTCTCGGTGAGCGTTTGCAGGCCAAAGCCGATGCCCACGGAGAGAGAGGCGATCACGACCGTGAGCGCCGAGAGGTTCACCCCCAGCGCGACGAGCACCATGAAGAAGCCGACCACCACGATGGCGTAGCTGATGATGGTGTTGACCGCATAAGCCACGCCGACTTCCACGCCGAGCGCTGGGTAGACGCGCGCGTTGAGCAAGGCGCGGACGATCTTCGAGACGAGCGTCGCGGAGCCGACGATGATCGCCGCGCTCAGGATGTTAAAGAGAGAGAACTCGACCTTCTGGATGACCAACAATGGTGTCTTGAGGACCATGATGATCGGGCTGTAGATGGCCAGCAACTTCATCGCGACCACAGCTCCGACGAGCATGGTCGCGGTGGTGATCAGGCGCTTGATGCTCTGGAGGAGTTCTTTTTGAGGATCGGTGTCCTCGAGGTTTCTGATGCGCTGCTCGAACATGTCGCGCATCTTGCCCGCGCCAAACAGCAGCCCCATGGCGAACAGGAGCAGCCCATAACCTCGCGAGAGGATAAAGCTCGACGCATAGACGTATCCAAACGCGCGCATGGCGAGCAGGATCACGGTCAGGCCAAGAATCCAGTAGTAATTGCGCGCGAACCAACGCAGCAGCAACACGTACAGTGACGAGTCGGTCTTGTCAGGGAAGAGCGCCATGACCGACGGACGCACTCGAATCAACGCGAAGGGGAGGGCGGCTACGGTCAGCTGGAAGACAAAGACCGTGAGCGCGTAGATTTCGGAGTTTGGCGCGAAGGCGCGCGTGGCATTGAGCAGGTGAAACGCGATGGTCGTCAGCTCTGCGGCGCGCATCAAAACGCCCCGCAAGCGCTTGGCGTGGTCATCAGAGATGTCGAGCCATGGGAGCCCCAGCACGGTCTCGATGAGCGCGGTGCTCAGCCTGTAGGCGAGCAACAGCCACATCGTGTCTGTGAGCAGGATCGTCCAGGGGTTTTCGCCAAAGATCGCGCGGATGGGGAAGTAACTGAGCACCATCAGCAAGAATGGCGAGGTCATCTGCCCGGCGAGCAAGACGAGCAAGCGCGCGCCGAAGGTGAGCGAGCCCGAGACGCGTGAGTAGCGCCTCGACTGCATGTTGTGGGCGAGGTCGAAGAACTGCCGATCGAGCAAGGTCAGCAGGATGACAAACATCACCACACAGAGCAGCGGCAAGAACCCGAGCACGAGCGAGAGCGGCGCGAGCGTATCGAGCGCTCTGCGCGCGAGCTTGAGGGTTTGCCACCCGGCGCGTGTGTCCTCGTAGAAGACCGAGAGGATGGTGGTGTCGAAGCCGAGCGGCTTCCTGACGAGGATGTTTTTGTAGTTGCGCTCGAGCGCGCGCTCGGCGCGCTGGAGGTTGGACGTGACTTGCTCGACGTTGATGGCGGGCGTCTCGTCCTTCGGAGTCGTTTGCTCCTTGGAAGAGGTCTTCTTTTTCTGCGCGCTCTTGTTCTCAGCGGATTCGGCGGAGGTGCCCTCTTGTGTCTTGGCTGGCGTATCGCCGAGGTTCTTCTCCAGGTCTTGTTCGACCTCTTCCATCGCCTCTTCGACGATGGGGGAGTCGCCTCCTCCGGGCATGAGTGGGCCGATGGCCTCCTGAGGAGACTGGCAGCCAAAGAGCAGCAGGAGCGCGAACAGCGCGGCCAGGAGCCGTACGAGCCACGAGCGCGATGATGGTAGAGCAGGAGGAGTCAGTTTCACGCAGACGTATCCCGTATCCGAAATCTGTAAAGGAAAGAGCAACGCTGACGAGACGGCACTGTTTTCACATACAGCGGGATGGTTGTCCATGGATGCTCGCGAGCTATCCGGCGCAAATCGCCACACAGGTCAGGTGGAACTCGCGCGTGCGCGGCGAGGGCGCGTGCATGGAGAGGATGATGTTGGCGCGCGGGTCGTAGGATGAAATGGAGAGTTCGGCCATGGCGAGTTCGTGGATTCCTGGCGCGGAGGGTGGTCTGGAGAGGACGCGCTCGAGCTCGTCGATGGTGCGAGGGGTCTTGCCCGCGAGTTGTTGGAGGAACCAACGGTAGCGCGCGAGCAGGGCGCCGCTTGGCGAGTGGTCGATGGTCGCAAAGGTCGTCGGCCCGAGGCCAGGGAGCGTGGTCGATGTTGGCATTGGGTCCTCTCTTCAGGTGTTTCGCGAATGCATCGCGCGAAACGGGTGTTAATCGATCAAGCTTCGGTGCTCGCGGCGATGATGTGCCGGGCCCTCGAAGTTGTTTTCGGTCAATCGGTTGAGAGTGTTTCGTCACCCGGCGAGATTTTTTGAAGAAGGAGACCGTTACACGCGATCAAGTCTCTTGGTTGCGTGACCGCAAGCGCGCTGGTATGGTCGCTTTGGTCTTTGCCAGTTGTCCGAGCGGGTTGTCATCAGCGAAGCCATGGAATTGGTTCGCGGACGGATAGTCGTCGATGGCATAACCCCAACTCAAAACGCACAAAAGGAGTACCTGGAATGAGGATGGCACGTTTCTTCGTAGCGCTCTTGGTCGCGCTCAGCTTCGCGACTCCTGCGCTCGCCCAGGATGCCAAGCCAGTCACGAATGACGAGTTCAAGGTTACCATCACCCCACCCGAGAAATGGGAAGTCGCTCAAGGGAACGACAAGGCTGTCGCGAACTTCAAGCATCGCGGCTCGCAATCCCAGATCGAGGTCGTGGGGACGAAGTTGATGACCGCGGATGTCGCGGACGTCTTCTTCAATACCTTCCACAAAACCCTCAAAGAGTCCGGCTTCGAACTCGAGGATAGCAAGAAGGATGTGGCCGTCGGCGAGTACAAGGGTACCCGCAGCAGCTACAAGTTCCAGCACTCGGGTGTGACGCTCTCGGTCGTGATCTTCGAGTTCACCCGCGAGAACACCGCTTGGCTCGTCGTCGGTTACATGCAGCAAGCCGACAAGGAGAAGTACGTCAAGGACTTCGAATCGGTCGTGACGACCATGAAGTTCAACTGAGCCAGGTCTTTTGATCTTGGCCAAACGGCGCCGCGTCTTCACGTGGCTTGCTTGACGCACCCGTAGAGCGCGTGGCGATGTCCTTTGAAAAAAGGAAATCTTCGCCCGCGCTCTTTTTGTTGTGTTGTAAGGCACATCTGGGATGTGGAACAGGATAAGGAGAATCGGTATGCATCACTCGCGTTTATGGCTCGCGTTGGCCCTCTCCATCGCGATCCTCTCGTGCGCTTCGCTTGCCTTCGCGCAGGGCGACACGACGTCCAGGGCTGGCGAGAAGAGCGCTGAAGAGCCAAACAGCGTGCGCCCCTCCAAGATCGAGAAGAAGCTTCCCAGTGATGAGGTCGTCGTCATCGACAAGATCGATGGCTGGAGCTTTGGCGAAGCCCCCAAGGGCTCGCTCGCCATGCTGCGCGCTGCGGGCGATGTCACCGCCATGCTCGAGGTTCGCTTCACCCCTGATATCGCTGACAAGCAGGTAGAGTCCCACTTTACCTCGTTTCACAGCAGCCTCAAGCAGATGGGCTTGAAGGAAGTCTCGAGCAAGAAGCGCAAGATGTCCGAGGTCTTCCCTGAAGGGCTCGAGACCGAGTATTCGCTGACCAGCTCCGGGAAGCCTTACCGATTGGTCGTCTGGCAGGTGCATCGCAAGGGGAGCATCTGGTTTGTCACTGCGTTCTTCCCCGAGAAGGCGCGCACCAACCACTACCCCGAGTTCGAAACCTTCGTGCAGACGATCACCTTCAAGTGATTTTGTTCGAGTGATTTCTAGAGGTTCGATGGCGCCTGACGCCAAGGACCACGAGAACCAACAAACCAAAGGGGAGCGAGGATGGGGTCCCATCCTCGCTCCCCTTTGGTTTGTGCGTCATTCCGCACCCGGTCGAGAGCGCTTCACTCGGGGGATGACAGAAGCTCGCCACGCCGTTGCTCTGGCAGTTCCAGTCTCGAGGGCACCCGGTCGTCGTGGATGCCTCATCGCAGGTTTGCGTGCAAAAGCCTGTGTTCGCCGTCGCGGACGTGAACAGGCAGACGCCAGGGCAGATCTGAAGATCGCTCGAGCAGTAATCGCCAAGCTCCCCGCGCTCTTTCTGGCAGACCGAGAACCCCTCGATGGTGACGCATGCGGCGCCTGGATTCTCGAGCGCTTCGATGCAATCCGCATCGCTCGTGCAGGTTTCCTCTGCGCCATCCCTCGGGTAGAGAAAGCAGATGCCCGCGCGGTCATCCGCGTCGAGGAAGGCTTGATGTCCATCCATGACATAGGCGGGGTACATCGTGGCGAGTGGTTCGTCCTCTGCGGGCGGGTGAGAGAGCCCCAGGACGTGTCCGAGTTCGTGCGTCATCACCGCCTTGAGATCATAGGCGGTCGGAAATCCCAGCTCATCGAGCGGGATGTAGTCGAGCTCTTCGAGCAGCGTCCACTGGTAATCCGGGTTCGCGACGATGCCTCCGCCATCGCCACATGGAGCAGCGGCCAGCAAGGGTTCGCCGGGGACCTCGTGGCAGCGCGAGTTACGGAACTCGACCGGGATCTCGTTTGCGGCAAAACCATCGGTTTTGTCCGTCCTCCCTGCATAGACGATCTCGATGGCGCTGCATGGCACATCACTCCATTGCTTTGCTGCATGCACGAGCGCGCGCTCGACCTGTTGCGGAGTCACACCGAGTGATTCTGGCACCTCTCCCACGAGGAAGAGCTGGAGCGGGAAGTTCGCCGCGTCGTGAGGTTGGCGGATGCTCGGGACAAAAGCGCTCGGAGCAAAAGCGTTCGGAGCAAAAGCGTTCGGAGCACTGGTTGCGTCACACTGTGCGAAGGCAGACGCGCTGGCGTTGGGGGGGGGGGGGGGTGGGGGGGCGGCCGCCCCCCCCCCCCCCCCCCCCCACCCCCCACCCCCCCCCCCACCACAAACACCCCCGCGTGGGG
>JAYZVO010000208.1:0-12841 GCA_036155555.1 Myxococcota bacterium | reverse complement strand
TCGCTCGTCCGCGTACTTGTTTCAAGGGCAAGGCCCGCGGCAGGCCGCGAGCCTTGCCCCCCTGAATCTCACTGCGTTCGGGAGGGGGGCAGACTTGGCGTCGGGTGCTCGGTTTTTAGCCCACGGGGCATCTGTCTGAAAGGTCCATTGTTCGTTCGGGTGGGGGCAGACTTGGCGTTGGGTGCTCATTTGGTTCGCCTCGGGAGCCTTCGGGTTTGGCCGTGAGTTATGCGAGGGCACCCTCCTCACGCTTCGCGCTCGGTCGCCCCCCGCAAACGGCGCCTGCCATCTTGTAGCATCGCATTTTCTTCAAGCGACGCGAGATAGCGAAGGTGAGACGGCGCGTTTGCTGCCCCCCATGCTGCACTTCGTTTGCATAGGGGGCAAACTCGCGCTCCGTTTCGAGGTTGGTGGTTCTTGGAGGGGAGCGCTCTCAACACTCACTGCCCAATCGAAGGCTCCCAAAGCGGGCCATATCCCGAACACCCAACGCCAAGTCTGCCCCCCTCCCGAACGCAGTGAGATTCAGGGGGGCAAGGCTCGCGGCCTGCCGCGGGCCTTGCCCTTGAAACAAGCACGCGGACGACCGACAGCGAGGGCCGCGGGGGGTGCGACATACTCAGCGCTGCTTGCGAAGCTGCGTGGCCTCCCTGGCGATAAACAACTCCGACTCCTGCGCGCGGAGTTCGCGCGTGTCTCGCACGAGCTTTGCCATCTGCTCCAACACGATGATGCACTTGTCGAAGAAGCTCGGGTGGTGCACATCTCCCCGCACTCTCCCAGCGAGCGCGGGGATCAACTCGTCGCGATACGCCTCGTAGCGTTGTGACGCGTTCATATCCTGGAGCGCGGTGTGGTAGTTCCCCAACAGCTCCCTCGCCTCACGGTGCAAGCCATCGATAAAGCCCGCGTCTTTCTCGCGACAACGGTTCAGGATGTAACCCGCGCCAGCACGACAGAGCGCCTCGTCATCGAGCTTTGCCTGAACCGCGGTGCAACGGATCAGCGCGCCCACCGGGAACCCTCGCCCATCGACCATGCAGCTCTTTGGCAAACAACCGAAGGCATCCACGCCTGGCCAGTCCGAAGGTTGTTTAGGGAACTCGAACTCGCGCGCGCCGTAACCTTGCACGAACGTCTTTCGCTCGTCGTCGAACGCGGGCAGCCCGAGCAACTCCTCGACCTCCTCGAGCGAGGCATCGCGCCAGGATGAGGTCGACCAGTGGCGATCGGCGTACCCTCCGGCGTTGTCCAACACGAAGGCAAACGCCCGGTAGAACATCAGCATCACCTCGTCATATCCCCCACAAAAGGACACCAGTTCCTCGAGCAGATCATCGCACTCGGGGATCGGCGTGACCTCTGTGGAGGTCGCGCGCAGCTCCTTCAACGCGACCTGCCCGAGCAAGTTCGCGCGCCGCAACCTGAGCAACGCGCGCAGCGGATAGAACGCCGGGTGTGCGTTCACAAATGCGATGGCGCTCTTGTTGTAGCGACCCGGCTGGAAGATGGCGTCCCTCGGTGGAATCCAACGGATCTCGCCAGCCTTCTTGACGCGGTGCGCCTCGATCTGGTGGTGCGCGATGCGCGGTGGCCTTGCCGAAAAACGAGTGGGGCTCACCGACTCGAGCGAGAGCAACCCGAAGTGATCGCGCAAGGCGTGCTTGAACGTCGCGCCGAGTTGGTAATCCGCAGGCAGAATGACGCCCTTCCCTACCCGTTGCTCGCCGTGACGGCGCCAGTACTCGTACGTCTCCACCTTGCGGTTGCGGTGCGCGTACTGCTCGACCGCGAGGCGATGGAGCAAACCCGAAACCTCGTAGAGCGCCGTGTCGAAGTCATCGTCGCTGATCTCGGTCATCAACCACGCGTTAAACTCCTGCCAGAATGTCTCCTCCAGTGATTCTCCGCCACGCGAGAGCAGACGCGCGAAGTAATCGTAGTAAGTCTTGACCGCAGGATCAGCGTCCTCGACAAACTGCCAACGCCAGATCCTGCTGAGGTAGACCCCGATCACACGCTCGATGTCGCTCTCGGACCACGCACGCTGGAACTCACGCTCGGCGCGAGGTCGGGGCAACACATCGTGAAAGGAGCTCTCGAGCTTACGCTTTGGCGGCGCGCCGAGGTTGTGCTGGAGCTCGATGTTAACGCGGGTGAGCGCAGCCAGACGCGTGAGCCCCTCCTTGCCCGTGCCACAAGGCACATCTCGAGCGTTGAGGATGCTGCGCGCCAGGTTGCGGCAACACCACTGGAAGAGGTCGCGCGCGACCTGCTCGGCGTCCAACTCGGACGCCCCCACAGCGCGCGCGAGCAGGCTCGATGTCGAACCACACCCCTGCAAACTCGCAGCTCCAGACATGTCCATCACGCTCTCGGCCCAGACGAGCGGGAGCGGGATCTTCTTGCGCGACTCGTTGAACTCGGTGGTGTTGGCCACATATGGATAACTCCAAAACGAAGAGAAGAGCGCCGTGGTGCGCAAGAGCGCGTGTGCCTGCTCATGCCGCGTGGGGATTCCATTGATTTTATCGCGCTCCACCCAGCTCGGTTGCCCGAGCACGCTGCCGAGCGCGGCGGGGATCACCTCGGCCATCGCTGGCTCGAAGGCAGAGGTCCCCGTGCAAAGCCAGCCGATGCTTCGCTTTAAAGCGTCGATATCGGAAGGCTTCGCGGCGCCGAGCATCACCGGGATCGCCGCGTTATAGAGGCTTCGCTCGGTCGCATACGGCGCGGCCATCTGGCCCGAGGTCGGCGCCCACATCAGGTGCTCGACCGCCTCCAGCGAATAAAACGCCTCGCGAGGTACCGGGATGCGGTCGACGTTCTGGCCACCTGCGGTCACATTGCCCGACGTCAAATCACTGCGGTCAGCGACAAAGGGGAGCCCGAAGAGGCCCTCGGTGATTTTCTTCCTCGTCACGGGACAGCGCGCATCGATCCATGGCGCGGGCTCCTCGATCGGCACATCCTCGTGTGGGGCGCGGTGTCGCGCGCGCCAATCCTGGCGCTCGCGCGACCTGGCGAGCATCCGATCGACGTAGCGATCCACGGCGCGCTTCTGGTTATCCTCGCGGCTTTTTGCGGAGCGAATGCGCGTGGAGAGGTGGTCGACGACATCCCCCTCATCGGCCTGCGTCTTGCCGAGGCGCTCGTAGAGCACCTCGAGCACGGGAGCGAGCCAGACGACCCAGTGATTCGGGTGCTGGCGCAGGTACTGCTCCTCGCGCTCGAGCGCGCGCTGTTGTTGCGCGGCGGTCGCCTCGCGCAGCGCGAGCTTGATGCGATGGCGCGCCTGGTTGAGCAACTGCACGCGCGCAGCGCGCTCGCGGGGCGTGAGTTCTTCATCCTCGATAAAGCGATACGCCGCGGAGTTCTCCTCGAGCAACTTCTCGAGGCGATGAACCTCGGCCATCTCCTCCTCCGAGGAGGTCAATTGCATCACCACATGTTCGCGTGTGCGCGAGAGCTTCTCGAGCTCGGCCAGGACAAGGTTCAAGCGCTCGCGCTCGTCCTGGCGAATGTAGGGGTTGTCCGAATACGTGTTCGCGACGAGTTCGAAGACCTCGCGAGCGCGCGCGTCGATGCGCACGGGCTCGGCGGTGAGCTTGACGCGCGCGACCTGCACGCGCTCGTTCTCATCGCAACCTGGCGCGTGGCGCCGCACGATCAGCTCTTCCGGGAGGTCGTCATCTGGTGTGTAGACCATCAACTCGCTCCCCTCCTCGTTGACCGAGTGATAGGGCACGGGCGGCGAGTAGGTGTGCCAGATGAGCGATGGGCTCTGCCAATCGATGCCGAGCTTTTTGGGGTCGAACCTGTCGATAAGCGCGATCCCTTCGTGCTCGGAGGGGAGCGTCGAGAGCAAGAGGGTGGCGTGGAAGAGGTCCGCGTCTCCGGTGAAGAAGTGCAATGCTTGCGGCGAACCCTTCGCGCCGACGAGCAGGTTGGCGATGAGCGTGCAGCGGCAGAGCGAGGTCAGGCGAAGCATCTGCTCGCGGATCTCGGCCTGTGGCGCGGAGCGATCGAAGCCTCCGTCCGAAGAGTTCCCGACGACGAGCTCGACGCGCAGCCCCTTTTCACGAGACGTGCGCTCGAGCGCGTCCGAGAGCGAGCGCAAGAAGTGGTGGTGCGTGCGAGGACAGGTCGTGCCGTCAGCGACGCGCGCAGCGAGGTGATCCTTGACGCGACCGTCGAGGTTCCAGTGCCCCTCGACCTCGTTTCGCGTGAGGTTCGGGTGCTCGAGCCCCTCGAAGAGCCTCATCGCCTCGGGGGTGGCAAAGATCTCGTAGTGGCTATCGTAACCGAAGCCATGGACGATGACGGCATCGAACAACGCGTCGCGCGTGCGCTGCAAGAGCTTGTAGAGCTCGAGGTTGCGTCGCATCTGTTTGGACATGCTCCCCGATTCATCGACGTTGAGCAGGCACACTCGCGGCGTCGCGGTGCGCACATCTTCTTCCCACTCGAGCCGCGCGAGCGCGACCGATCCAAGCGCAGAGACCTGCACGGTTCCTCCTGTTCGACACAAGGCCAGGATGATGAACGGCAACCAATAGGGGTAGGCATCCTCTCAAACCTCATGGGGGGTGCACAAGATTCCCTCGCGCCCTCTTCAGGGTTCGATTCATGGTCTTATCGTAAAACAGCGACCTCATCTCGACGCCCGAGGTTGACATCGAGGGAGGAGTGTGGATTTTCTGGTTCCAGCCGCGCGTTCACGAAACAGCGCGCGCTCGCTGCACGCGACGAGAAGAGATTTTTAAAGCGGTTACGCTGACATACAAGGAGAGGCCCATATGAGGCGTCAGATCAAAAAAGTCATCCAGGATCAGATCAACCCCGCCATCGCAGGTCACGGCGGCGCGGTGGAGTTGGTGGATTACATGGACCAGAACATCTTCTTGCGCCTGACGGGAGGTTGCCAGGGATGCGCTGCGTCGACGGCGACGTTGCGCAATGGCATCGAGCGCATCCTGCGCGAGAACTTCCCCGAGGACATCAACGAGATCATCGACGTGACCGACCACGACGCTGGCGAGAACCCGTACTACGAGGACTCCGGCGACACGATGTTCGGCTGATTTTTGTCGGCAGAAAGTACGAGAGAGGGCGCGCGCGACCATCGAGCGCGCCCTTCTTCTTTCGCGCCTCGGCAAAGCAGACACCGAGGGCGAAGTGGCACGGAATTTGGTGGTGAGAAGGCATGGCAAAGGCGCCCGAGGGTAGAAAACCTCGGGCGCCATTTTTGATGACCGCGACACCCAAATTCCGTGCCACTTCGCCCGAGCGCCGACCTCGCATGCATGGCGCTCCGAAAGAACGGTGCTTGCCTGTGTGTCGTGTGGTGCGCATCATGAAGCGAGGGATCATCTTTCAGACCCAGGGCAGTTCATGCGTTCTTCGCCCCATAAACCAGCAACGCTCCTCTCACTGGCCACCCTCATCTGCGCCTGTGGCGCAGACGAAGTCGAGCCACGCGAGCAGATCACGCTTGTTGCCGAGGATATGCACACGCCAGATGCGTCACCAGACCTCGAGATGTCGCAGGTCATCGAGGAGCCAGACGCGGGGCCAGCGGATCAGGGAGAGCCACCAGCGGACATGGCGGCGCCAGAAGCCGACATGGAGAAAGAGGTCAAGTTCTTCGAGTTCCTGCAAAGCGAATGGGAGAAGGAGACGCCTTGCCGTGGAGATGTGACACCCACGCCCATCGAGCGCGCGTTCGAGTATCCGGCCAACACAGCGGCGTCCAACTATGGAAAGTCCTCCCGTGAAGAGTTAGAAGCATTCGCGAACGGAGTATCTTACAACGACATTCACCGATGGACCTTTGACGCCAGCCTTCGACCAAACCAAAGAGGCACGGTCCTCTTTCGACAAGATGACGAGGATGTTCGGATCTATTTGCACACGACGGTTCACCCTGATGACGTCTACCGCGCGGCGGGCATATTGACAGTGCTTGTCGACTACAAACCGGTCGAGGCAACCTACAATTACTCCCAGGATCGTTGGGACAACCTCCTCTTTTCGAAGGCCGCGACCGGAACACGTTTCCCCATCGATACACAGTTCAGCATGATGGAGGTCATTCTCCCTGCGTCCTTGTTCACAGAAGAGAGGATGTACGAAATCGCCATCGGCCAAACGACAGTCCAGTATGGGGCCTCCAATGGCGGAGTTTACCGAAAAGTTCACCTGCTCAACCGAAGCACCAAACAGCTCGGTCATCCTTGTCACGAAGAGCCTCTCTACGAACCTGCCAACACCATCGAATATGGCTTGATCAGCGAGAACATATCCACAGGTGTCCTGCTCTTCCCAACCTACTACCCGGCGCTGAGTGAGGTGGCATTCGAGCAACTGCTCCCAGCCGAACCCGGCCAGAAGGTCCAAGTCAACCTGTCGCTGGTTTCCAAGTACAACGTCGAAGACCGAGCGCGTCCCGTCTTTCTCAAACCCTTGCTCGATGGCAAACCGCTCGAACAAGAATGGCGCGTCTCTCTCTCACCCAAGGGTCCGGGCTCTTTCAACATCGACGCGCGGAAGACCTTCGAAGTGACCCTGCCCGAAGAACCAGGCATCTACGAAGTCAGCATGGCCGTCTGGCATGACCCTCACCTGATGGCCGTCGACCTTGACGGAAATAGCATAGAAGGCATCAGCACCGGAGGTCGAGGAGCCACCTCCAACCTGCTCCGGTTCGAGGTGAAGGCGACCGAGGATAACTCCACGGAATCAGGCGATTGACCCGCTGTTTCGCGCCACATCAAAGAAGAGGTCTTTTTCCAAGATTTTGGGAAGTGATTCGAGCATCGGCGTGTTCGCCAGACAAGAGACAAATCGGAGAGGTCGGTGTGCAGCCAAAGAAGTTGAAGTTGAAATGCCCCGCGTGCACGACGCGCGTCGTGCTTGTCCACAACACACCATGTCCGCATTGCGGCGAGCAGCTCGAGCCAGGCCAACTGCTCGCCGGGTATCGAAAGCTCGCGAAGAAGATCGCCTCCGTGTGGCTCCTCATGCTCTGCCTCGGGTCCATCACAGGGCTCGTCGTGTGGATGTTTACGCCCACAGTAAGCGCGAAGTACACCTGCGAGGGGATGGGCGAAGGGATCTCCGAGAACGTGCAGTTCTGAGCGCGAGTTCGAACCGACAAAAATCTGCTCGAAAAACAACGCGGCGCGTCGTTCTTCCCTCAGGGGAAAAATGACGCGCCGCGTTGTCTTTTGGGAGGAATTTTGACAAAGATGCCAACGGTTGCGCGCTTGTGTGCGTCGTAAAGATTGCGGCGTAAACGATCAGCGGATCGCGCGCGCGCCACGAGAGCGCGGATCAAAAGAGAGCGAGAGAAGCGATGAACACCCGACAACACCTCGAAGCCCTGCTCGCCGAGCGCATCCTGATCATAGACGGCGCCATGGGCACCATGATCCAGCGCTATGGCCTGACCGAGGAAGACTTTCGTCGCGGCCACTTCGAGGACGCGAAGAAATCACAGAAGGGGAACAACGACCTCCTCTGCCTGACTCGCCCCGATGTCATCAAGGAGATCCACAAGACCTACATGGCCGCTGGCGCCGATATCATCGAGACCAACACGTTCAGCTCGCAGAAGATCTCGATGGCTGACTATGGGGTCGAGGAGCACTGCTACGCGCTCAACGTCGCCGCCGCGAAGGTCGCCCGAGAGGCCGTCGAGGAGTTCGAGCAGGAAAACCCTGGCCGCAAGTGCTTTGTCGCAGGCGCCATGGGGCCGACCACGCTGACGCTCTCGATCTCTCCCGACGTCAATGATCCCTCTTATCGCGTGCGCGACTTCGACTACTTCCGCGACGCCTACCGCGAGCAGATCGACGGGCTCCTCGATGGGGGCGTGGATCTGTTGCTGTTCGAGACAATCATCGACACCCTGAACACCAAGGCCGCCATTTATGCGATGGAGGAGGCGTTCGAGGCGCGGGGCTATCGCGTGCCATTGATTATCTCGATGACGATCACGGATGGCTCCGGGCGCACGCTCGCGGGCCAGACCGTCGAGGCGTTCTGGACCTCCGTGGCGCACGCGAAGCCATTTGCCATCGGGCTCAACTGCGCGCTCGGGCCAGAAGAGATGCGCCCCTTTATCGAGGAGTACCACAACGTCGCGCCGACCTACCTGAGCTGTTATCCGAACGCGGGGCTCCCGAACGAGTTCGGCGAGTATGATCTCGAGCCAGAACGCATGGCCGAGATCATGCGAGAATTTGCCGAGCAAGGGTGGTTCAACATCGCGGGCGGTTGTTGTGGCACGACGCCAGACCATATCCGCGCCATCGCCGAGGTGGTCGCCGACATCCCCCCGAGGATCATCCCCGAGCCCGCGCCACACACGCGCTATGCGGGCCTCGAGGTGTTGGAGCTTCGCCCGGACGCGAACTTCACGATGGTCGGCGAGCGCACCAACGTGACGGGATCGCGCAAGTTCGAGCGGCTGGTCAAAGAGGAGGCTTACGAGGAGGCCACCAGCGTGGCGCTCGGGCAAGTGCGCGGTGGCGCCAACATCATCGACGTCAACATGGACGAGGGGATGATCGACTCGGCCAGGGTGATGACGACGTTTTTGAACATCCTGGCGACCGAGCCCGAGATCGCGCGCGTGCCGATCATGATCGACTCGTCGAAGTTCTCGGTCATCGAGGCGGGGTTAAAGTGCGTGCAGGGGAAGGCGATCGTGAACTCCATCTCGCTCAAGGAGGGAGAGGATAACTTCAGGCGCCAGGCCGAGATCGTGCGTCGCTATGGCGCGGCGCTGGTGGTGATGGCGTTCGACGAGGAGGGGCAAGCGACGACGACCGAGCGCAAGGTCGCCATCTGCGAGCGCGCTTACAAGATCCTCGTGGACGAGCTCGGGTTTGACCCGCGCGATATCATCTTCGATGTGAACATCCTGACGGTGGGCACCGGCATCGAGGAGCACAACGACTACGCCATCAACTTCATCGAGGCCGTGCGCCAGATCAAGGAGCGGATGCCGCTGGTGAAAACCATCGGCGGCGTCAGCAACATCTCGTTCAGCTTCCGAGGCAACAACCCGGTGCGCGAGGCGATCCATGCCTCCTTCCTCTACCACGCCATCAAGGCGGGGTTGGATATGGGGATCGTCAACGCGGGCCAACTCGAGGTCTACGAGGAGGTCGACCCGGACCTGCTCGAGCGCGTCGAGGATGTGTTATTCAACCGCCGCGAGGACGCCACCGAGCGTCTGATCGAGGCCGCAGAGCAGCTCAAGGGGACGGACAGGAAGGAGAAGAAGAAGGACGCCGCCTGGCGCGAGCAGCCTGTGGCAAAGCGCCTCGAGCACGCGCTCGTGCGCGGCATCATCGAGCACCTCGACGAGGATCTGGCAGAAGCCCTGCCCCAGTACAACCGCCCGCTCGACATCATCGAAGGACCGCTGATGTCGGGCATGGGGGTCGTGGGTGATTTGTTTGGCGCCGGGAAGATGTTCTTGCCGCAGGTCGTAAAGTCCGCGCGCGCCATGAAGAAGGCGGTCTCGTTCTTGCTGCCGCACATGGAGGCCGAGCAAGAGGGTGGCGCCGTCAAGAAGGCAGGGAAGATCCTGTTGGCGACGGTCAAGGGGGACGTGCACGACATCGGCAAGAATATCGTGGGCGTGGTGCTCGGGTGTAACAACTACGAGGTGGTCGACCTTGGCGTGATGGTCACCGCGGACAAGATCCTCAAGGAAGCAAAGGCGCAAAAGGTGGACTCGATCGGGTTGAGCGGGCTGATCACGCCCTCGCTCGACGAGATGGTGCATGTGGCGCGCGAGATGGAGCGGTTAAACTTCCAGGTGCCGCTCCTGATCGGTGGCGCGACGACCTCGAGAAAGCACACCTCCATCAAGATCGCGCCCCACTACTCGAACACCGTCGCCCATGTCCTCGACGCATCCCGCGTCGTCGGCGTCGTCGGCGACCTGTTGTCGCCAGTGCGCCGCGCGGACTTCGAGAAGAAGAACATCGCCATCCAGGAGCGCGACCGCGAGCTGTACGCCAACCGCAACGAGCGCTCGCTGCTGACCTACGCGCAGGCGATGGAAAACCGCACGAACATCGCATGGCGCGAGGAAGATCTGGCAAAGCCCGCGTTCCTTGGCGTGAGAGAGGTCGAGGTCGATCTGAAGACGCTCGCGGCTTACATCGACTGGACGCCGTTCTTTATCACGTGGGGATTCCGCGATGTGTACCCGCGCGTGCTCGAGAACGAGAACCATGGCGAGGCGGCGACCGAGTTGTTCGAGAATGGCAAGGCGTTGCTCGAGGAGATCATCGCCAATGATTCTCTGAAAGCGCGCGGGGTGTATGGCTTCTTCGAGGCGAACTCGGATGGGGACGAGGTGATCCTGTGGAAGGATCGCGCGAACGGCGAAGAACTGGAGCGCCTGAGCATGTTGCGCCAGCAGCGCGTGCGCGCCGGTGACGAGCAGGCGAACATGTCGCTGGCGGACTTCGTGGCGCCGCTCGACTCGGGGCTGGTCGATACAATGGGAGCGTTCGCGGTGACGGCGGGGCTTGGCATCGAGGAGTTGGCGGCAAGCTACGAGCGCGCGCAGGATGATTACAACGCCATCATGGTCAAGGCGCTCGCGGATCGTCTGGCCGAGGCGTTCGCAGAATACCTGCACGAGCGCGCTCGCCAGGACTGGGGTTATGGAGATCGCGAGGATCTGAGCAACGACGAGTTGATCGCAGAGAAGTATCGCGGCATCCGCCCGGCGCCAGGTTATCCCGCTTGCCCGGACCACACGGAGAAGGCAAAGCTCTGGGAGCTGCTCGGGGTGAAGGAGAAGGCGGGCATCGAGTTGACCGAGAGTTATGCGATGTGGCCAGGCGCGGCGGTCTCGGGGTGGTACTTCGCGCACCCCGAGGCGCGTTATTTCAGCGTCGGGCTGATCGGAGAGGATCAGGTCGAGGACTACGCCACGCGCAAGGGGATGGAGAAGGAAGAGGTCGAGCGCTGGTTGGCGCCAAACCTTGGCTACGAGCCAGGAGATCGTCGAGGGTGAGGACACAGCGCACATACCTTTCGGGTGCCCTCCAAGTTCGCCTTCTGTTGGCGACGGCGCTCGTGGTGTGCGCGATGACCTCCTGGTCGCAGGTGAGCAGCGGGCAGACGACGCCAAAGGTCACCGAGAGCGCGCAGGAAGACCCACCGCCAAGGCCCATTTACGAGGCTCCATTCGAGGCAACAGGCCCCATCGCGCGCGTCGACGGCGTGGAGATCTCGGCCGAGGTCTTTAACGAGGACGCGTATCACTTCGCGCAGGGGATTCGCGGGATGCTGCCTGTGGGTCAGCTCGATCTTTACCGGGATCAGCTCGTCGAGCACGCCATCGACAGGTATTTGCTCGAGCGCGCGATCGGGAAGGCAAGGATCACCATTCCCGAGGAAGAGCTCGAGCGCGAGTGGCAGGCGTGGTTGGTGCGCGAGTTCCCGAGCGAGTTCTCGCGCGAGCAGTTCCAAAAGGACCCGAAGAATGACCTCGGGAAATTCCGCGAGGAGCTGCGCGCGCAGCTCGTGCGGCAGCGATTTATCGTCGAGCGCTACAAGATCGAGGTCACCAGGAAGGAGCTCGAGCGCTTCTACAAGCAGAATGGCGAGGGGTACGCGAGCCCGGAGATGGTACGCGCGCGTCAGATCTTGCTGTCGGTGGCGCAGGATGCGGACACAGCCTCGATCAAAAAACGAGAGGCCGAGGCGAAGCTCTTGCGCGAGCGACTGATCAATGGCGCGTCGAGCTTCGAGGAGTTGGCGCGCCAGCACTCGGAAGATGCGAGCGCGGTGCGAGGGGGAGATCTCGGGTGGTTGAAGCGCCGACGCATGATGGAGGAGTTCTCCAGGGTCGCCTTCGAGCTCGAGGTAGGAGAGATTTCGCAGCCCGTGCGGACCTTTCAGGGGTGGCACCTGATCGAAGTGATGGAGCGGCGGGAGTCAAAACCGCAGACGTTCGAAGAGCTCGAGCCGAAGCTAAAGCTGGCGTTATTCGAGCGCGAGGTTCGGGAGGCGACGAACCGTTTTCTGGTGAGCGAGCGGAGGCGTTCGAAGATCGAGCGTCTGGAGAAGAACATCCTCATCAAGGACGTGAAATCGTGGCAGTTCGACTGGTCGACGACGCCGCTCGAACAGTGATGCAGCATGCCGGTGATCGAGCGGCGTCAGCGGGTTCGTTTCCGTTCTCTCAAAGACATGGCGACTCGACGCCATGTAAGCGTGGTGGTAAGATAGGTTAGAGCAGTCAAGCTCATTTACTTCGAGGACAAGCGCGTGTCGGGGAGAGACGCCCTATCATTCTCAGAGACCAGGCTACATCCACCAGCCAGGGGTTTCTGCTGAGTCCTCGAACAAGACGCGCCAACAACACGAGCTCAAGCGATCGTGAACAAGGTCAAGGTCGGTGAAATCCTGGAGGGTAGGTATCGCATCGAGAGGTTGATCGCCTCTGGAGGCCAGGCCAACGTCTACCGAGGGACCCACCTCGTGCTCGATCGCCCGGTAGCAATCAAGCACCTGCGCGCGAGCAGTTCTCCTGAAGTGCACGCGCGCATGACGAAGCGATTCGAGCAGGAGGCGAGGTTGATCTCGTCGCTGCGAGACCCGCACACGATAACGCTGTACGACTTCGGGAGCATGGCGGACGGCTCGCTGTTCATGATCTTCGAGTACATCGACGGGATGAGCCTGAAGGAGCTTCTCGAGACCGAGGGGAAGCTCGCCCCTCACCGCGTCGCCAAGATCCTGCGCCAGACCCTCTCCTCCCTCCAGGAAGCGCACTCCTTCGGCGTCCTCCACCGCGACA
>JAYZVO010000207.1:0-12328 GCA_036155555.1 Myxococcota bacterium | reverse complement strand
TATTTGGAGGTCGCTGACCGTGAGAAGGCGCCCGAGCAATCGAAGCTCGGGCGCCGTCTTTGTCTTCGGAGTGATTCCAAATAGCGTGCCAGGATCGCCGACCAGTGAGCTTTGTGAAGCGGCGCTCCGAGACCCCTTCGGTGTCTCCAGAGGCGCGAGTAATCTAGGGTTTTGTGGTGAGCAAGGTGGCGAGATCTGCCACGGGGCGCGCGACGCCGAGTGATTTCCAGGTCGTCACGCTCTCGAGGTGGCCAGCGCCGAGCAATGCGTCGCGAAAGCGCGCGTGTTCGCTCTTGCCTTTGCCGAGCCAGGGCAGGCGATGCGCTGCCTGCACGCCGAGGTTGTCAGCGAGCTGCTCAAGGGTCGTGTTGACGCCCCCGACGGCGTAGGCGCCCCCGGCGCGACCGTGCTGGAGCGCAGCGAGCGAGGCGCGCGCGACCTCGCGCGTGCTGACGACGTTGACGGGGTGCTCTGGCGGGAGCTCTCTGGCGATGGAGGGGAGCGGTGAGGGCCTCTCGGGGTCCACGCAATAACCGGGATAGAGGCGGATGACATCGAGAGCATCGGCGGTAAAGCGGAGCCACTCGAGCTCGAGCATGTAGCGATGATCCATGACCTCGCTCCCCTGGCCAAAGGTGTAGCCACGGTCGGGGTCTTTGAGCCAGGTGGGTTCATCGCACCCGAGCATCGACGCGCACGAGATGAGCAGCAGGCGCTCGACGTCGGAGTCGCGGATGGCGCTGGCGAGCGCTCTCGCTTCGCGCACGTCTCTGCTCAGGGAGTTACCCGGTTCATCGATGCGGATGATGAAGTTGCAGGCGCGCAAGGCATCCTGGAGGCTTGTCGGGTCGAGCGGATCGAGGATGACGCGCTCGAAATCGGGAGATGCGCCATCGAAGCCGCCCGGAGCACCCCAGGGGTGCGCCAGACGCAGCACGATCTGCGCGCGCTCCAGCGCGCGCGTGATCGAGGGCGCCAGCGGGGAGTGAGCGCCGAGCATGAGCGCGCGGTAGGTCGCCATAAAATCTTTATTCGTTCTCTCGGGGAGGAAAGCGGTCGAGGTCTCTCACGCGAGGACGAGCAGCTTTTGCGTGTAGAGGTCGAGGATCTCCTGCGCGGTCTCGAGATCGGTCTTGGGGTAAGCATCGATGAGTTCGTCGATGGTGGCCTGACGATCGGGAGACTGGAGGAGCGGGCGCAGGATGCGGAAGTCCTTGGAGAAGATCTCCTTGGACGCCTCGTCGCTGGCGATCCTGACGCGCTCGGGATCAGGGGGGAGCTCCTTGCGGGTGAGCGGGAACTCGTCGGCCTCCTGGACGGCGGAGAGGATCAGGTTTGGGAGCGGGCCGAAGTCTCTTGGCTCGACCGGGAGAGGTTCGTTCTCGGCGCGAGGGGTGAAGACGAACTTGCCATAGAAGTCACGGATGGCGCGAAAGAGCGCCTTCTTGCCGCGCATCTCGTTGGGGCCTTCCATGCCGATGAGTTGGCCCTCGGCGAGGTAGAAGTGATAATCCCCCTCCTCCATGTTCACGAGCAGGCTTCCCGAGCGCATGTTCTGGTGGAGGTTGATGAGCAGGTCCGAGAGGTTCATATAGGAGAGATCGCCAGCGAAGCCTTCGAGTGAGGTGACCGCCTGAGCGCTCGCTTCCTCGATGAGGAGCTCGTCCTCGATGACATCGCGCAGGATCTTTCGCACGCGCGCGCCGAGCTCGTCGACGTCGAACGGCTTGGTGATGAACTCGGCGACGCCTCTGTCCAGGCAGCGCGCCACGCGCGCGCCGTCGAAGTGATCGCTCAGGATAAGCAGTGGGATCTCGCGCCAGATGGGGGAATCCTGGAGGAGGTAGAAGACGCGCTCGGCGTCGACCTCGGGGATCGCCTCGTCGTAGAGGATCAGGCTGGGGCGGTCCTCGGAGGTCTCGAGGTTGATCAAGAACCCATCGAGGAGCCTGGCGACCACGAAGAATCCCGACTCGATCAGGACCTCCCGCAACAGCGTGAGCATGTCTGGGTCGCGCCCGATGAGAAGCAAAGGTGTTGAGCGAAAGTCGAACTGTTTCATCGCTGTCCTATAACGGAGAGCCAGGCCCTGAGACGTCTCTAAAAACCGAGGCCCGGAGAGCTTATCCAAAGGACCCCTCAAAGGTCAATGGAGATGGCATCACAAGCCGTTGACACGCGGATGAAGGGGCGCATCGAGGTTGACGCATCGCGTTATCCCCGCCCGACTTTTTCATTCTCGGGCTGGCATTTCACCGAAGAAGTGATTATGATTTGTGGCTGGTGACGTCAGCCACCCAACCGAACTTTCCACCCAACGTCGCTGCCTGGAAACAAAGTCTTTAGGTCAAATCTTCTCTTAAAGACGGCAAAACGTCATGTAGGTGTAACACCTACCTCAAAACCGATCCGGCAGAAGACCGAAGCTCAAAGGAGACGAACTTGGATACACTCGAGATTCTCAGCAAGGCGCAGGAGCTTGGCGGAGACGCACGCCGTGAGGCGATGATGCAAGCCTTTATTACGGCTCGCGATCTCGGCTGTAAGATCACCCCTGGAGGGGGCAAGGTTGGCGGCTTCAACATCCGCTACGGCTCGCTCAAGTACGCGATCATGGATATGAACACTCGCGGAGAGGTCTTCTTCCACATCAAGCATCACCCCAACAAAGACCTCCCCGCAGACAAAAAAGCCGAAGCCAACAAGTTTGTCTCCGAGCTCGACGGCGTGACGATCAAGAACGCCCCGATCAACCACTACGGGCAGGCAGAGGAGCCGATCGAGGAGATCCCCGAGGACTCCATGACCAGCTTCCTCGAGTACGCCGTGGATGTGATCCGCACCGAGTATTACGAGCCTCACTCCGACTGAGCCATGCTCGCGGTGACCTCGATCCTCCTTGATAAAGACCCCGCGCTGCCTGGCCGGGGTCTTTTGTTTTAAGCTCCTCGCAAAGGAGAGTGCGCCATGGCGCAAGACAAGAAAAGAGACGCGCTCTCGATCTTCCTCGCCGTGAGCATGGCATTGCTCGGGTTGATGTATTACCAGGACTGGGCAGGTCAGAACGCGCTCGACACACACGCCAATGCCATCGGCCCCTTGACCCAGATCGAGGCGATCGCCAACTGCGAGATCTCGCCCGTGGGAAACCAGGGGGACGAGGCGCTTATCGTCTGTCCGGGAAAGAGCGCCGCGCAATCTCGCGATGCCGCGAGTAAACTTGGCGAGAGCGCCCCGAAGAACTTCACGCGCTTCTCCTTCCGCGACGCGCAGCTCACCCTGCGCTGTGACCGCGACCTGAAGCAGTGCACCGAACACCCCGCCAAGCCACGCTCCTTCTATCAGGAAGCGCGGCGCAAGAGACCTCGCACCGAGCGCTCCTCCCCAGGCGGCTAACCTCTCCCCTCTTTTCACCCAGCCCCCAAGGGGAAGCGAACGCAATCATGTCTCTGGCACGCAAGATCGATGAACTCTCCGATGGCGAACTCCTCGAAGTCCGCATCGATGACTATGGCTTCACGGGCGAAGGTTACGTTCGCCTCGAGGATGGGTGGCTCTCGATCCGCGGCGCGTTGCCCGGTGAGCGCGTCAGCGTCCGCGTCGAACCTCAGGGGAGCTTCCCCTCCAGGCGGCGCTGGGCCACGCTCGTGGAGGTCCTCTCGCCAAGCGCCGCGCGCATCCCACCGCACTGCGATCAGGACGCCACCTGCAAGGGTTGCCAGCTTCGACACGCGAGCATCCAGGAGGAGGCGAGCTACAAGGAGCGCGCCATCACCGAGGTGCTCGAGCGCTACGCGCACATGCCGCGTGAAACGCAACCTCCCATCGACCTCATCGCGCCGCAGCCATGGTCGCGCGGTGACGCGCACCGCATCCGCACCTCGCTGACCTACCGCAGCGAGGACCCCTCGCGCTACGAGCTCGGCCTGAACGCGAGCGCCTCGCTCCCCTTGACCTCCATGGGCGAGTGCGCGGCGTTGATTCGACCCGTGAGGCGCCTCATCGATCAAATCAGTGAGGTGCTCGACGACCTCGGCGCCAGAGGCGCCCTCCCCCCATCGAAGAAGACCTCCGCGCAAGCACCGCTCGAGGCGATCCGGGTCGCCGCGCCGACGCACGGTCGAGGCTTCGTGGAGATGATCGTTGGCGAGGGAGGCGTGGAGGAGATCCTGGAGCTGGACAGGTTGCTCGAGCAGCGACTCCCCGAGCACATCAGCCGCTTTCTGTTGCTGCCGGAAGGTCCGCTTCACCTCGGAGGTCCAGAGCGGTTGCGCCTTCCGCTGACGGATCTTGTCCTCGAGGTTACGCCGAGTGATTGGTTTCACGCCACGCTCACGCCAGCCTCGGTGCTCTACGAGCGCGTCATCGACATGCTCGATCCCTCGCCGGGGATGGACATCCTCGATATCGGCTGCGGGATCGGGACGCTGGCGCTGCTCTCTGCGGCGAGGGGTGCGCGAACGTTGGGCATCGACCAAAACACGACGAGCATCGAGACGGCGGAACACAACGCGGCGAACAACAACCTCGAGGCGTTGGCGACGTTTCAGGCGGGGTCATGGGAGTCGGGGTTGAGAAAGCTCGCGATGAACGGGCAGCGCTTTCGCCGCGCGACGATCAACCCGATGCGCGAGCCGCTCGGAGAGCGTCCGCTCTCGTATCTCGAGATCCTGGGCGTCGAGCGCGTGGTCTATCTCGGGCCATCTCCTGCGAGCACGGCCCGAGATATCGACATCATGCGAGGTCTCGGGTGGGAGGTGGTGTCACTGGCGGGCGCGATGCTCCACCCGGCGACGTACCACGTCATGCTGGTAGCGCAGCTCGAATATCGCGGACAAGCTCCTCGAGAGGAGGAGTAAAGTCCTCGTAGAAACGCGCCGCGTTGGCGTAGGCCCAGCATGTATTCTGGGTGATATGTGTCAGGTCCGTGCCGAGCCAGAGCGAGCTACAGGCGGCCTGTTCGATGAGCGCGCGCAAGAACCCGAGGCTGTCCTCGTAGACAGCTTCGGGGATGCGATTGATGCAGCTCTCGAAGAGCTCGAGAGGATCGGTCTCGAGGCCATAGTCGAGCACGGTCTCGACCGTTTGCCCCACAAAGCAAGACCTGAGCGCCATGATAAACTGGTCGGTGTCTCCGACCTCGGCGGTGCACTCGGTGGGGAAATCACAGGCGGGCAGACCCGCGCCGCGCCACTCGAGCGAGCCCCCCTCGAGCGAGAACACCTGGCGTTTGTTGTTCTGGTAGCGCGACTCGATCAACATCCTGGAGCGGTGACCGCTCGTGCAATAGAGAACCGGGTTGCTCTGACAGCGCGCGACGAGCACGTCGATCGCCTCCTGAACCTTTGATGTGTGCGCGCCGAGCGCGCCGGGCAAGGAGCCAAGCTCGCGACGCTCTTCCCATGGACGAACATCGATAAGACAGATGTCACGTCGCGCGCTTACTTCTGCTACCGATATCGTGGCAGCCCCCATCTTCGAGACTCCTTTTCAAGGTCAGAAAACCATGCTTGCATCCGACTCTGCTGCGTCCGCGACAAACGACGCGACGCCAGCAAACTCGATGTTTGGCAGGTCAATAATATCCCTCTTGTGAATACCCATGATATTCATACTCATGGTGCATACGAGGAACTTCACGCCATTGTCAACCGCTGCATCCACGAGGCTTTCGAGCGACATGACGTTCTGCTGTTTCATGCTCGCGAGCATCATCGACTTGCCGACGCCGCCGAAGTGCATTTTCGAGAGCGGCTGACGCTTTGGACCGCGCGGCATCATCATGCGGAAGAGGCGGTGGATAAAGGTCAACTTCCCGTCGGGCTTCTCCTGACGAGGCTGGTCGCCGCGCAGCAGGTTCACGCCCCAGAACGAGAAGAAGATCGTCGTCTCCATCCCCTGAACAGCGGCAGTGTTGGCGATCATCATCGCCGCCATCAACGACTCGAAGTCGTTGTGAATGACGAGGTAGGTGGCGCGCTTGGGTTGCGCCTTGACCATGGCCGTGGGCTCTGGTGTTGGCGCCAGGCTCGTGCCCGTGCCCTCTCCCACGCGGAACAGGAGCTCGCCGCGAACCGCGTCGACATGGAGCAAGGTTTGCCCCGAGCCCGCAGCCCACGCGATCACTTCCTGGAAGAGCTGTGGGCTGGTCGTCGAGACGCCGATTTTCTCTCCGGCCCACTGCGCACCGCCCATCGCCTGGACGCGTCCGAGGCGTTGCGCTTCGGGCGCGTCATCGAGGTTGAGCATCACGACAGCGCGCGTCATCGGGCTGTTCGCGGCGGCCTCTGCCAGGGCGGGCACGACGCGCGTGGACGCCGTGGGGAGTCGCGCGGTCGACTCGCTATCGCGAATATCCTCGAGGGTAGGTTCGAGGACCGGACGCGCGGACATCTTCGACGAGAGCTCGGGCGACGAGGACTGGCGCGTCACACCACGCGCGAGCGCTTGCTGTGCGGCCGCAAAACTCCCACTCTTTGAAGGCTCTTCCGACAACGTGCTCGTTGCAGCGGGCGCATCTCCCACCCGGAGCAGGGCGCGCACGCCCCCCTGAGGGCGATCCTCGATCGAGATCAGCTCCGCCTTGGCGTTGCGAATCCACGACTCCAAATCCTTGGGGAAGGCGCTGTCGTCGGCGAGGATCTCGAGGACCCCGGACTCCATCCCGCGCACCTGACGGGCCGTCTTCATGATCGGCTCGGGGCAACACATACCGAGGCAATCGAGGCTCGCGGTGGGCACGAGCGAGCTGCGCATCTGGGGTAAAGCGGCGGCAGGAGCAGCCGAGCGTGCGCCGAGCGTTGTCTCCTGCGCGTCCTCCTGCAACACGAGGATCGCCTCGAAGCCATCCTCGCGCTCGATGATCTCTCCGAGGCGAACGCCGGAGCTCTTGCACCAGCGCTCGATGTCCATGGGGAAGGCGCTGTCATCAGCGAGCACGCTCACGTGCGAGGTGCTCGTGTCGCGGAGCTGTCGGATCTCGCGCGCGGTCTTGAGGATAGGTTCGGGGCAACGCATGCCACGCCAGTCAAACTGCACTGTTTCGATGGTCATGTTATCTCCAGTCGTCTCTGTAACTGCGTTTGATTTCGAGAAATTCAGCGTTTGACGCGGCTCAATTCATTGAAGAGGAGCTTGTACTCGGACTCGAGCTCTTCGACGAGCTTGAGCCCACTGCTCCTGTATTCGAGGACGGGCAACTCACAGAAGCGGCGCGTGAGCCCGATGATATTCTCGGCGCCCACAGACATCGCGTGAGAGGAGATCTCACCACACAGGGCAAACACGCGCTTGCGATTTCCGGCGACGAGCGCGTCCTCGATCTCGAGAATCCATTCGGGCATCTGACCGATGAGTTCGTCGATGAGGCCATGTGTCACGTGCGAATCTTCTTCCAGCGAGCGATAGAGCGTGTCGCTGTTGACGCGCTGCCACTGCTGCGTCGAGATGCTGTTGATCTCTGCGATCGAGAGCTGCATCGCGGCGCGTTCTCTTGGCAATACCCACACCTCGTCAAGGCCCATGCGGCGCAAGGTCTCGCGTGGGAGCATCGCGTCGCTATATGCGTAGAGCTTGAGCGGTGTCGCGACGCGCGTTCGCGCCGCAGCGAGCTCGAGGACGGAGAATCGCATCGAGTCGTCATCATTGCGATTGAGCGGAATCAACACGAGGTCAAAGCGCTCGAGCGAGTGAAAGCGTCGCTCCCACTCGTTGATCCCACAGCGATGCAACGTGACCGCGTCATCGACGAGCGCCTCGCGCGCCAGCGTCTCTGGCACGGAAGGATGCACGAGCAACAGGACCTCGAGCGCGCGGCGGCTGGTGACAGGCTTCACCGAGTCGCGCGGCGGCGCGTAGAACTCCGCGCTGTCTCGACTCGAGGCACCTGTGTAGCTGGCAAAGAGCGCTGAGAGCTCGTTGGCCGTGGGGCGCCAGGAAGGATCTGGCGAGAGCGAGCGCGTGACAGCGCGGCGAATCTCTGGCGCCAAAAACTTCATCTCTGGAGGCGCCTCGGGCGCCTTCTCCATCGAGGAGAGCAACTTGAATGCCTCGAACTGCGTGGCGTCTTCAGGGATGAACGGAAACCCACAAACCGCCCACCACATCAACAAACCAAACGAGAAGAGATCGACCGCCTGGCTCGTCTCGCCGCGCAGGATCTCGGGCGCCATAAACTGAGGCGTGCCGATAGGGCCTGCGGTATGGCGCGTGTTGCCATCGAGCTGAGAGATGCCAAAATCAAGGAGCTTTGGGACAAAGCGACCGGGCTCGATCTCCTGCACGATGATGTTTCGTGGAGAGAGATCGCGGTGAATGATCCCTGCGCCATGCAACGTCGCGAGCGCGCTGGCGAGCTGCGTGAAGAGCTCGGTAAACTGGCGCTCGGTAAGCGGCGCGTTCTGCTCGAGGAAGTCCTCCAACATCTGCCCAGCCACATACTCCATCGCGATCGCAGGCGCCCCGTTGACATCCCCTGCCGTGTAAACGGTCACGATGTTCGGGTGCTTGATGCGCGTCGACGCCCGGATCTCTGTCTCGAAGCGCTCGCGGATGATCGTAGACATCTTGCCGCGCACGAGGTGCTCGTGCGCGATCTTGACGACAGCCTCGCGGTCGGTGCCGATCTGGCGCGCGTGGTAGGCCGTCGCGTATGTCCCCTCTCCGAGCCTGCTCGTGAGCTGGAAGTTCCCCAACACGATGATCGGCGCCTGATGGCCAGATGCAGTGTTTGGCGACATATGTTGTGGTTGGGAGCCCTCACGAGCGAAGCTGCCGACGCGAGGAAAAGGCTGCGCCTCTTCGCTCACCAGATCACTGTGGAGTGGCAGATGGTGAGGGAGTGTGGATTTTTGGTCTTGCATGTCAAAAGCTCGAGAGTTGATCGATTTCTCAAGGGCTCAGTTTTCTACTGACCTGAGCTGTCCCCCCCCGAGGGAGAACCACCTCGTTATTAAGTAGAGAGGTGGGCGTTAGAGAAAGTCACAAAATGTTGCAAGAAAATTAAAAGGAGACATTTTTTCGATGTCTCCCCACATTTCTCACTCAAGACAACAACGTGTCATCGTGTAGAACGCCAACTGTCAACATGTGCTTCGCTCCTACCAATAGCAATAGAAGACCGTGCAACACAGTGTCAACGTACATGGAGAGAAAACCGTGCTCTCCCAGAGCATACCTAGTCCTTTGAGATATATAAACTTTCCAAACCCACGACTCCCTCTCAGACGTTGCCGTTATCATCTCACGATGATACGCTTTAACCGAATCGAAACACTCTCACCCGCGACCGCTTGATTCATGGTATTGGGGGAACTTCAACAAGGCTACCTGCTCGCAGGGCGCTATCGACTCGAAGAGCCACTGGGTTCAGGCGGGCACGCCTACGTGTACTCTGCGCGCCAGGAGGGTCTCGATCGCAAGGTCGCGGTCAAGCTGCTCAAGAGCGCGCCGGGCCTGAACGAGGACGCGCTGCCGCCGCACAAGGTCGAAGTCCTCGTCAAGCGCTTCGAGCAAGAGGCAAAGCTCATCTCGCAGCTTCGCGATCCTGGCACCATCACCATGTACGACTATGGCGCCACGGATGATGGCCTCCTTTATATGGTCGTCGAGTTCATCGAGGGCGGCTCTCTCAAAGAACACATGGACACCCACGGCGCGCTCTCCCCTCCTCGCGTCGTCAAGATCCTCGAGCAGCTGCTCTGTAGCCTGCAAGAAGCGCACGCGTTGGGGGTGATGCACCGCGACATCAAGCCGGACAACATCATGTTGTTCACCCACCTGGGGCGCAGAGATCAGGTCAAGCTGCTCGACTTTGGCATCGCCAAAATCGTCAAGGATACGAGCCTGCTCTCCCCCTCCGACTGGACGCGCGAAGGGATGGTCGTCGGGACGCCGCGCTACATCGCGCCCGAGCTTGTAAGAGGCGAGGAGCTCACCTCGGCGGCAGACCTCTACAGCCTGGGGCTCGTGGCTTACGAGATGCTCACCGGCGAGCGCGTGATGGCGGGGCTAAAAGGGATAAAGGCGCTCCATGCGCAAATCTATGACCCCTCCGTGACGCTCCCCGACACCGTCACCATCCCCGAGAACCTGCGTTGCATCGTCGATCGCATGATGGAGAAGGAGCTCGCGCTTCGCTACACCTCGGCCGAGGAGATCTTGCTCGACCTCGAGCACTGGGACAGCGAGGACTTCCTCCCTTCCGAATCAGAAGGAGAGCTCGAAACGCTCCCGGTGAGCATCTCCTCGCTCGCACACAAACTCCGCGATGATGCTCACCTCAAGGACAAACAGATCGCCGCGATCAAGCGACGCGTCGAGGCGGCAAAGGCCGCGAAAGCCTCGAAGAAGAGAGACTTCACGCTCCCCTCGACTCCGATCGTCGAGATCGGACCGCACACACCGCTGGACGAAGCGCCGACCATCCGCACGCTGGCGATCCCACCCAGCGAGCCTCCATCTCAACCCGAGCCATCCTCCACAACGCGAGCCCCCGAGCGCGTGAACAGCAAGTCGCCGTCACCAGCGCAGCTCCCGTCAAAGCCTCCACCTCGCCGACGCACGCAGACCACGAGCGCGGACCACACCGCTGCCGAACTCCCCATCGCGCAGGCAACCTCCGCGGGCAAAGCGCCGAACAAGTTCCCGCCCTGGTTGGTGAGGTTGCTGATCGGGGCCGTGGTCTTTGACGGTCTCATCGCCATCTATCTGCTCGTAGGCCGCTAAACGACAGCCTCAAACGCGACATCGCAGGCGCCCGAGCGCCAAACACTGGCTCGAGATTGTTGCGGGACTGTGCGTTGATTGCTAACTTACACCTCTGACTGCCCCTCCCGACCCCATCTCAAAGGCTTTGGCGCCGATGACCTCGGGTACCATACAACCAGGCTACCTGCTCGCAGGACGCTATCGCATCGAAGAACCACTGGGTTCAGGCGGACACGCTTACGTGTACTCCGCGCGCCAGGAGGGTCTCGATCGCAAGGTCGCGGTCAAGCTGCTCAAGAGCGCGCCGGGCCTGAACGAGGACGCGCTGCCGCCGCACAAGGTCGAAGTCCTCGTCAAACGCTTCGAGCAAGAGGCAAAGCTCATCTCGCAGCTTCGCGATCCTGGCACCATCACCATGTACGACTACGGCGCCACGGATGATGGCCTCCTTTATATGGTCGTCGAGTTCATCGAGGGTGACTCCCTCAAAGAGCTCCAGCGGATGCTCGGCGCGATGCAACCCAACAGAGTGGTCAAGATCCTCGAGCAGCTGCTCTACAGCTTGCAAGAGGCGCACGCGCTGGGCGTCCTCCATCGCGACATCAAGCCGGACAACATCATGTTGTTCACCCACCTGGGGCGCAGAGATCAGGTCAAGTTGCTCGATTTTGGCATCGCCAAGATGGTCAACTCGGACTCGGATGGCGACCTCACGGCGGAAGGCTCCGTGGTCGGGACGCCGCGCTATATCGCGCCCGAGCGTATCCGCGGCGCGGATCTCACCCCGGCAGCAGACCTCTACAGCCTGGGGCTCGTGGCTTACGAGATGCTCACCGGCGAGCGCGTGATGGCGGGGCTAAAAGGGATGCGCGCGTTGCAATCGCAGCTCAGTGATCCTTCCATCAAGCTCCCCCCAAACCTCGATATCCCGCACAACTTACGGCGCATCATCGACAGGATGATGGAGAAGGACCCCACAAAGCGCTACCAGCTCGCCGAGCATATCATCCGCGACCTCGAGTTCTGGAAGGAAGCTGGCGCGCTCCCCTCGGAGACGCCCAGCGGGCAGTTCGACGAGCACACGCCCCAGGCTCACGTCGAGACCAGCTCCACCGAGGCGCCCACGCGCAAGCTCGGCGCCGTCAACAACACGACCGACCCGACGCCGCCTCAACAGAACTTCCCCTACCGCCCCACGCAGGAGCACACCGAGCGGCTCCCCAACGCCTTCGCGCAGACGCGAAAACCAGAGTCTCCAGAGAGCCCGCTCTCGAATGCTCCTCTGAACGACCCGAACGCGAGTAGCTCTCGAAGCGGAGAGCGTCCACACGCTGCGGACGTCGCGCCCTCGGCGCCATCGAACAAGGTCAGCAAACCCGCGTCCTCGAACAACCTCGCGCTCATCATCGGGATCGGCCTCATCCTGTTCTTCCTGATCCTCGTCGCCATCGCCGTCATCATCATGATCGTGATGTCTGGCTGATTTTGAAAAGAGGTCCGGGTTCGCACCCTGCGGTGGCCAGAACCAGGGGAGCAGAAATTTTGATAACCGCGGCAGATCACCGCCGACCCGTGGCAAAATTTCTGCTCCCCAGGTTATGGGCGAGGCGCTGGCGTTGGC
>JAYZVO010000206.1:0-13652 GCA_036155555.1 Myxococcota bacterium | reverse complement strand
CGGCGGCAAATGTGGTCACATTTGCCGCCGCCTCTCACCCACTCCTGCTCGCGGTTGGCGGAGTGGGATTACGCGCCCCGCTCTGGTTTGGCGCCTCATTGATTTTGCTTGGCGGCAACCTCTACATGCTGCGCTCCTTGCCGGGGGAAGCGTGGTCCTCGGCGCTCGTCGGGCTCCTTGGCGTGTCGGCAGGAGGACTTCTCGGAGCAAAGGTTTACGACGACTTGCGTGGGCAGCCCGGCGCGCTAGCGGCGGGACTGGTCGCGCTCAGGCCCCGCCAGCGGTTGTTGGTGCTGATGCTGCGCGACATGCGTTGTTTGTGGCGATGTGACAGGGGGACGCTGCTTGGCGCCATGCTCGTCCCGTTGCCGCTCGCGGCGTTTGTCTTCGCGGTCGCGCGCCATGGAGGACCTCCAGGGACGACGCTCGCGGCGCTCGCGGCGCTGATCGCGCCGCTCTCTTCATTGCTGACGGTGCGGTTACAAGGAAGGCTCGGCGAGCAATTCCAGCCAAGAAGAGCGAACCTGACGAGCGGCGAAAGGATGGCGACGCTGCTGCTGATCGCCAACCTCCCGATGATGCTGCTCTATGCAGCGAGCATCATCCTGGCGCGCGGCTGGAGCTTGGAGCAAGCCATCATCGCGGCGTCTGCGCTCCCCTTGCTGGCGAGCGCGCCGGTCATGGCGGTGATCGCCACGCGATGGTGGAGCAACGCAGGGCACGCCATCCCCTTTCTTTGCCTCTTCGGGTTCTTTTTAACGCGACTCCCGGGACCGGCGGCGCTCGCGTCGGGGATTGTTTCTGGCGTGATCGCCTGCGTGGCGCTCGCGCGATTGCTCGAGCGTATAAGAGAGAGGACGTTATGAGCGAGGCGATCCTGGAGCTTCGGGACTTCACCATCCGCTACTCGGGAGGTTTTGCCGTCGGCCCGGTCAACGGCAAGCTGCCATGCGGGTTGTATCACCTGCGCGGTGAGAATGGTTGTGGGAAGACGTCATTGATGCGAGGTCTTTGCGCCGAGCTAAAGGCGCACCGCGGCGCGTGTTTGCTCGCAGGAGAAGACCTCTGGAGCACACCTGCGGCGCGCGCCAGGGTCGGCTACTTGCCCGCGCGATCGGACCAGCCAGAGTTCCTGACCGTGGAGGAGGCGTGGCGACTTCACGCCGTGATGCGCGGTGCGCCGGGTTGGGATGGTCATGCGCGCGCCGAAGCGTTGGGGTTGCCGCCAAAGCTGATGCTCTCACACGCGAGCTCGGGGCAACGCAGGCGCGCCGAGTTGGTCTGTGCGCTGGCTGGAGATCCGCTGCTTTTGTTGCTCGACGAGCCCTTCGCCAACCTCGATGTGGATGGCGTCGCGCTGTTGGCAGGTTGGCTCGAGGAGCTGAGAGAGGACGCGGTTATCATCCTGACGCACCATGGAGAGCCGCCAAATACGCCGGACCAAAGCTGGACGGTGGCGCCGAACATGCCGCTCGAGTGGACGCTCGGTTAGCAATCACCAGGGCGTGGCGAGCACCTGCGCCTCGGTCGCAGGTTTGGGGATGGGCGCCTCGAGTGAGAGTGATTCTCCGAGCATCGCCTCGAGCAGGGCGATGGTGTAACACGCCGCCATCTCGATCGTGCGCACGGGCTCTCCGGGGATATGCCACTTGAGCGGCGGCGCGACCTCGACGAGGTCGCTGCCGATGACGTCGAAGTTGGCGCCGACGCGCGCGATCACGTCCAGGACGAACTCCGGCAGCATGCCTCCTGGCTCCATCGTGCCGGTCGAAGCTGCGTAGGTCGGGTCTGTGCCATCGATATCATTGGAGATGTAGACGCGCTCGACGCCAACCTCGGTCAGTTCGTCGATGACCGCAGCAGCGATCCCATCAGGATCTTCGCGCGTGGAATGAGACCAGTGCTGCCGCACATCGAGGGCGCGCTCCCAGTGCGCGCGATCGTAACCCGAGACTCGAATCCCGAGCTGTTGCAAACGCCTGCCTCGACCAACCATGTCGTTGGCATGATAAGCCCAGGTGGCAAAGTTCGTGTCGACGCCATCTCGGATCGAGAGCAGATCGGTGTGCGCGTCGAAGTGCACGATGCCCAGGTCTTTTTTGGCGGCACGATCCCCACGTGTCAGGACGCGCACGGGCACCTGTGAGAGCGAGTGATCTCCTCCCAGCATCAGGACGCGCGCGCCGGGGTTGATGACAAGAATCAGCTCGAGCGCGCGCTCGAGCGCACCGTGCGGGGTGACAGGCATGTCGAGATCCGCGAGCTCTTGCCAGCCTCGATCGCGCCTCACCTCGTCGCGCACCTTTGCCGAGATCATATCCTCGGCGACAAGGTGGGGGTTGACGCGGATGTCGCCCACATCGACCACGCCATGGTCCTGAAACGCCTCTTTCAAACCAGGGATATCGAGCATGGCGGAGCGCACGCCGAGCGGCCCCTTGAACGAACCTCGCTCGAACCCGGCGCCAGCGTCCGAGGGCACGCCGAGGAGGATGAGGTTTGCCTCCTCGATGCGCGCGAGCTGCTCCAACCAAACCTCACGCGCGACCTCGATATCCACGCTCCCGAACTGACGCGAGAGGAAGCGACCGACCTCATCTCCGCCTGTAGTCACGGTCTTGATCCCCTGAGGAGAGAGCAAGTGAGAGAGTTGCAGGTGCGGTCTGGCGAGGTTGTGCATGGCGTCGTGCTCCTTGAAGAGAGGTTGGCGTCGAGACATGCCAGGGACTCTGTCACGCGCGCTGTAAACGTGTCAAAGGGGACCCAGGTTGGAGAATAGATGGCCTCGCGTCCAAACTGGACCTGCTCTTTCAAGCTCGGTACGCTCGCCGGGATGACCAAGCGATCTCGACCACTCGAAAACAAGGGGGAGCCATGGCCGTGAACATCGAACGCATACAGGAGATCCTCGAGCGCGAGCTCCCCTTCGTTTTCGAGGAGGGCGGCACGTACTGGAGGGAGCGGACCGAATTGCGCCTCGCGAAGGCGCCGTTTGTCGACGCCGAGGGAGCGCTACGCGTTTGCTTCCTGCGCGTCTTCACGGTCAGCGAACATGATCCTGACTATCCAGACGAGCCACCTCGCGTCACCGAGGCCCCGCTCGAGGTGATTCTCGCTTTTGATGCCATGGCGCTCGACCTCGAACGCTTCGCCACGTTTTGGTCCGTGAGCGCGCATTGCGCGCGCCTCATCTACATGAAGGCGCCGCTTGCCGAGTGCTTCGACGCGACCGTGCTCGACGACTCGAAGCTCGAGCGCGAGCGCGACTTTCAGTGGGCGCTGCTCGACTCGAAATCGGTCGGGCGCCATCTCCCCAGAGGAACCTTTGACGCCCCGCTCGATGATGAATTGCGCGCCGAGATCGAGGCATGTTTCCCGATGTCAGGCGGCGTCATGGAGCTCGAGATCGTGCCAAAGCTCGGCGAAGAAACCACCTGGTCGTATGACACGCCCGTGTTGCGTGGTGGGCGCGAGCTCGTGGTCACCTTGCGCACGATCGTGTGGGATGGCGCAGGCGCCGAGCGCTCGGTGCGTGATATCAAGGAACAGGTGGTCACCCTCGCGAAGAACTCGGCTCATGACGACCCCGCGCGGCTGCTCGAGGGAGTGCGCGCACACCGAGCCGTGCTCGAGCGCGCGCTCGGGAACCCCTCGACCGATATCGACGTGCTGATGCCCTACGACCTGATCTACCCGGACATCTACGACCTCAAGCGCGCATCGACGCAGGATGACTTCGAGCGCGCGTTATCGAAGAGGAGTCGTCTGGGGAAGTGGCTTCGACCAAACGATCGCTCGAGTTGATCAATGACGAGACAGAGCGCAGAATCATGGCCACTACACCACATACCTTCGAGCGCAGGATAACCTTTGCTCGAGAATACGAGGACCCGATGACCGCATCACGCCTGCACATCCGCCATGCTATCCTGACCGCATTGATTCTCTCGCCGCTCGCTGCATGCGACGGCCCGCTCGGCGGCGAGACCTCGCGCACGACCCCATGCTCGCAAACGCGCGCCCTCTTCTTCGAAGAGGAAGAGGGCTGGCTCGGCTGCTCGGGGAGCGCTGGTGGCGGGATTTACTACACGAAGAACGCAGGCTCGAGTTGGACGCATGCGGTGGATCTGGATGGCGCGCCCACGAGCCTCGAAGGGCAAAGCAGCAGGTTCAATGATATCGAGCGCGGTGACGACGGCGCGATGTACTTCTGCGGAGGAGACAACAACACGAGCCCCAAGGTCTTTGTCTACCGTATGAGCAAGGATGGCGCGTGGGAGGCGCTCGTCACACGCGACACCTTGCTCGAGGGTGGAGGTCGAGGTTTCTCGGACTGTCAGAACATCGCGGTCTCGGGCAATGCGATCGTCATCGATGACAACGCAGGCTCGCAGGTCGCCTACTCCAACGATGGCGGGAAGAGCTGGACCAAGGCCGATGTGGGGCAGATCGACGAGTTAGCGATCTCACAAGATCGCGTCATCGCCGCGGGAGGAACCACTGGGGAAGGTCCGAGCTTCTACACCTCCGCTGAAGAGACGCCGTTGCTCCCCGAGCGGATGATGCTCGAAACGGGCGAAGGCAACCTCCAGGAAGCGCGCGGCCTGGACACACCGGACAAGGGGAACACCTGGCTCCTCGCGGGGACGCGGGATGGGGCCGCGGGAGGTTGGGTCAAGCGCTCGACCGATGGCGGCACGAGTTGGAGTGATGCGGACATCGACGCGGACGACGTCTCCTTCTTCGAGGAGCTCGTCTGCATCGAGAGCTGGTGTGTGGCCGCAGGCCGAAGACTTCAAGATGACGCGGGTATCGTCTACGAGTCTCGCGACGCGGGGCAAACGTGGACGCGTCGAAATATCGGCGAAGGGGTCAGCCCGATTTATACGGCGCGCGCAGCGGGCGACAAGATCTGGCTCGCGGGGGATGGCGAGGATTTGCTCAGGTTGTCCAGGCCATAGGCACGCGCGAACCTACTCCTCGAAGAAGAAGCGAGGCTGGCCAAACGCGGGGCGAAGATCCTCGAGCCACGTGGCCTCCTCATCGTACTCTGCGAAGAAGGGGCGGTTGACATGCGCAGGCTTCCTCGCCTGCAAAAACCGCATCGCCAGGACACGTGTTCCGGCGATCTGTGCGGGTCCATCGATGACGATCTTCCCTGGAGAGGTGGACATCGACGGACCTCGCGCCGTCCTTGCCAGCCCGGATACTTGTGCGATGGCATCTCTGTAGATCTGATGCGCGCGGACAAGCCCCACCTCGAAGTAGCGCCGCGCGCCAGTATCTCTGGGAATGAACATGTAATAAGGGATGACGCCGAGCTTGACTTGCGCGCGCCACATTTTGGCCCACACATCCGCGTCATCATTGATATGCCTGACCAACGGCGCCTGCGCGCGAATCACCGCGCCGGTGCTCTGAACACGCGCGATCGCTCTCCTGGCACGCGGCGTCGAGAGTTCTCGCGGGTGCGTGATATGCGCCATCAAGGCAAGGTGCTTGCCTCGACCGAGAACTTCACCAAAGAGACCGAGCAAATCATCCGCGTCCGCGTCCTCGACGAAACGACCGGGCCACCATGAGAGCGCCTTCGTGCCGATGCGAATCGTGCTCAGAGTGTCGACCTCGAGCAACGGCTCGAGATAGCGGCGCAGCAACTTCGTGCGCATGATGAGCGGATCTCCTCCGGTCAACAACACATCCGAGACCTCGGGGTGCCGCTCGAGATAATCGACGAGTTTCGAGACCTCCGAAGAGGCGATCTTGAACTCGGGCAAGTCCACGAACTGCGCCCATCGAAAGCAATAGGTGCAGTAGGCATGGCAAGTTTGACCCTGGCTCGGGAAGAAGAGGACGGTTTCGTGGTACTTGTGCTGGATACCAGGGAGCGCCTGTTGCCCGACACGCGGGATATTGAGCGTGGTCTGGTCAGCAGGGTGGGGATTGAGCGCGAGTCTGATCCTGCGCACGAGGTCTGCGATTTCGGCCTCGGACGCCTCTCGGGTCAGCGCATCACACAACCTCGTGAGGTGCTCCTCGGGGAGCATCTCGGGTTGAGGAAAGACCAGCCGAAACATCGGATCATCCGGGATGTTATCCCAGTCGATCAAGTGCTCGAGGACGTAAGGGTTGGCGCGCAGCGGAAAGACACGACTTACTGCGTCGAGTTTGATGCCGAGGTCCTTTGCCACCCCGTATCTGCGGGCGATCGCCAACAACTCACGTCGACTCGTTGCTCTATAGATCGTCAAGGTTTCTCCGCTTTAACGAAGCTCGAGGGAATCGTCAGCCAAATCACCGCGCTCGAGCATCCACTTGTCGAGGATGTAGTTCTGGTACAGACGCCATGGGAGCCTGGACCCTTGAGCGGGAATCAACCCTCGCGCGCGCCGGATGTAGCCCGAGGTCAAATCGAGCAAGGGGATCTCGTCGACATCAGGGTCCTTTCGCGCGCACGCCACGTCCAATCCCTCGCGTCGCATATGCCGGAGCAAGCGCACGACCCAACGGCTCGAGAGCTCGCACTTGAGCGTCCAGGAGGCGTTGGTGTACCCGAGCGAGAGGCTGAAGTTTGGCACCCCCGAGAGCATTGTTCCTCGATACATCATTGTCTCGGAAGGATGCACCGGTTCACCATCGACCTCGACGCTCGCGCCGCCAAAGACCTGGATCTGAAGACCTGTGGCGGCGACCACGAGGTCTGCTTCGAGCACCTCGCCAGATTCGAGCTCGATCCCTTCTGGCACAAACCTCGCGATCCTGTCGGTGACCACCGACGCGTCGCCGCGCTCGAGTGATTTGAAGAGGTCCGCGTCAGGGATAAGGCAGAGCCTCTGATCCCATGGGTCATAGGTCGGCGAGAAGTGCTTCTCGACGTCGATATGCTGGCCGAGCTCCTTGCGGACGTTGTTGATATAGAAGTCGCGCGCGTGCTCGGGGAAGCGGCGCGAATACTGGAAGAGCCCCATCGAGACAAGGATGTTCTTCCAGCGGATCAGGTCATGCGCGGTTTGCTCGGGGAAGATCGCCTTGAGCGCATCCGCGATGCGATCCCCCTCGGGGAGCGCCATGATATAGGTCGGCGTGCGTTGCAGCATGGTCACATGCGCGGCGTCCTGTGCCATCGCCGGGACCAACGTCACGGCGGTCGCGCCCGAGCCGATGACGACCACGCGCTTGTTCTTGTAGTCGATGTCCTCGGTCCACTGCTGAGGATGAACGAGCTGCCCGCCAAAGTCCTGGGCGCCTGGAAAATCAGGCATGTACCCAGAATCATAGCGGTAATAACCGGTGCATCCCCAGAGCCACTTGCACTTCCATTGCTCGAGCGAGCCGTCCGCGAGGCGCACATCGATCGTCCAACGCGACTCGCTCGACGACCAGTTGACGCGCTCGACGCGCGAGTCAAACTGGAAGTGCGGCTCGAGCGCGTATTGCTCGATCGTCTCGTGGAGGTAGGTCATGATCGATTCGCCGTCAGCGATCGACTCCGGGTTGTGCCAGGGATAAAAAGAGAACCCGAGCGTGTACATGTCCGAGTCAGAGCGAACGCCAGGGTATTTGAACAGATCCCAGGTGCCGCCGATGTTCGAGCGCGCCTCGAGGACCTTGAAGGAGACTCCGGGGCAATGGTGGGCGAGGTAATACGCCGCGCAAATGCCAGAGAGACCAGCTCCCACGACGATCACATCTTCTTCTCGCATGTTGGCTCCTTCTTCCTCGGTGTGGCGCGACGCGCAGGGAAACCGCTCGAGATCGCCTGGAGAAAAACGAGGATACAGCAACCTCCTATCACTCGGCCAGCGACGCTAACTCTTCCTCACTCTTCCTCGCTAACCCTGGCGCGCGTGGCGCTCGCTTCGCCAAACTCGAGCCCATGGATCTCCTCGTAAGGCTTGGAGCTGTGGGAGAGGTAAGCCTCGAGCGCGCCTCTGTCCCCCAGGTCCTCGAGCGCGTGCACGACGGCCTCGTGTACATCGATATGCAGATGCTCCCAGCCGATCTTCCCGCTCAACCCCGACTCGAACATCACATCGCGCACAGAGCCGACCGCGCCGCATAACCTGAGCTCGATGCCGAGCTCTTCCAGAGACTCTCGCAAGCTCGAGAGCGCATCTGCGGCGGTCGTGTCCATATCGCTGACGAGCCTCGCGTCGAGGATCAATGTGTCGAGGTTGCCGCTGACCACGCGTGGGTGTGCGAGCAGGAACTCGCTCAAATACTCCGCGTTGGCGAATGAGAACGCCGCCTCGACGCGCACGACGAAGATGTTCTCGAGTTGAACCGCCTCGGGAAAACGCGCGATATCTCGCCAGACATGCGAATCCTCGATGTGCGCGAGCTCGGTGATTTTGGGCCTGGAGGTTACATAGAGGATGTTGAGTACGGAGAGGAGCACGCCCGCGATAATCCCCTCCTGAATCCCGACGGTGAGCGTCGTGATAAAGGTCACGAACGCCACCAACGCATCTCTCCGGCGCACATGCCAGAGATCGCGAAACCCCTTGATATCGAGCATGCCCACCGTCGAGGCGATGATGATCGCGGCGAGCACAGGCATGGGGACGAGTCGAACAAGCGGTGTAAGGAAGAGCAAGGAACCCAATACGAGCGCGGCGGCGACCACATTGGAGAGCGGTGATACCGCCCCGCTGCTCTCGTTAATGGCCGTCCTCGAGAAGCTCGCCGAGACCGGGATCGACCCGAAGAAACTCCCCCCGAGGTTCATCGCGCCGAGCGCGAAGAGCTCCTGGTTGGGCTTGAGGACGTCACCGTGACGTTGCGCGAACGCCCGGGCGAGCGAGATCGTGTCCATGAACTGGATCACAGCGAGCGTGAGCGCGATGGGCAAGAGCGCGCGCGTGGTCTCGACATCAGGCGACCAGCCCCCCACAGGAGGGAGCCCGCTCGGGACATCTCCGACGATCTTTATGGCGGTCCCGCCAAGGCCACTCGCCACGCAAACCAGCGAGCCGAGCACGACCACAACGAGCGCACGAGGCCAGCGCGGCTTCCAGCGCTTTAACCCGAACATCAGCAGGATACCCACCACGCCGAGCGCCGCTGCGATCGGCTCGACCTCGCCAATATGCGCGGGCAATTGCGCGAGGATGCGTTGCAACTGCGAGGACTTCTCGAGTGATAACCCGAGCAGGTTTCCGAGTTGACTGGCGGCGATGACGAGCGCCGCAGCGCTCGTGAAGCCGACGATAACCGGCTTCGAGAGCAAGCTCGCGACAAACCCTAACCGGAGCACGCCCATCGCGATCTGGAGGACGCCGACCATCGCCGCGAGCATCAACGCGAGCTCGATGTAACGCTCTGAGCCAGGCGTCGCCAGGGCGCCAAGGCCCGCCGCGACGATCAGCATATCGATGGCGATGGGGCCTGCCGCGATGTGGCGGCACGAGCCAAAGAGCGGGTACAGCAAGAGCGGGACGAGGCTCGCGTAGAGCCCGTAAACAGGGGGCATCCCCGCGATCGTCGCGTAAGCCATCGCCTGCGGCACGAGCATCACGCCCACCGTGACGCCAGCGATCGTATCGCGCCACGCCGAGGTCTTGCCGTAGCCTTTTAGCCACCGGCCAAGCGGCAACCTCTTGCCGATCTTCTGTGCCCAATCCAACCTTATCGCTCCCAAACCGCTCGTACCTTTCCATTGTGATACCCCAAGCGTACAAAATGCCTCAAGCGGGATACCTCTTGCGGCAGAGGTTCTGGATCGTGATACGACGCGGCGAGTTCTTGCAAAGCGCGCTCGCTCGTTGGTAGCGTTTCGAGGCAAGGCTCCTTTGCCGTTTTATGAAAGATAAGCGCACCGAGAAAGATAAGATGTTCGAACCTACCCTGACCCGACGTTCGCTCGCTGCGCTTGCGCTCTTCGGTTGCCTCGGCGTGGCCGCGTGTAGTGACGATGTCGATGGCGATCCGACCCCTGGCACGGTCACGCTCGAGAACAACGCGCGCGGTGACATGAAGCCCGACGCGCTCGATATGCCAGGGAGCGCGAACGATCAGGGGATCGGCACCGTGCCCGATATGCGCGATATGCGCGATGATATGGGGACGCCAGGGTTGGTGGACATGGAACCTCCCGAAGAAGACATGTCATCTCCGCATGATATGCGCCCTGGCGACATGACGGCTTCGGATATGCCCTCGCCACAGCGAGACATGAGCGCGCCGCAAGATATGGCGTCTGGCGAGGATATGACCACGCCCGATGACATGGGGGTGGTCATGTTGGACATGGCGGATATGACGCCTTCGGTCGATATGATGCAACCGGTCGATATGGCGCCGCTGGATATGGCGCCGGTCGATATGGCGCCGCCATCGCCTTGCACCTCGGGCGCATCGGGAGAGCACGCCGCGCGGTTTATGTGGGAGGGCAATGGCCCCGGCTCGACCGCGTATGTGGTTTACGAGACGAACACCTTGCCAGACACCTCGCGTTGGAAGGCAGGCGCTTACGGGCGAAGCGTTGGCTACACACCCGTCTTCGATGACACATTTCTGGGCGAGGGAGGGTTGGTGCTCTCTGGCACCAACTTCATGCACATCGAGTTGAGCACGGCGATGATGCCTCCGATAAACACGGCGACGATCGCCATTTATGGCCGCAGTTACAACACGACCTCTCCAGGGAGCTTTTCGTGGCTGACCTTCTCGGGCTCGGGCTCCTCGCCCTATGGAATGGTCGCCAACAGCGCGCCCTATCAGTGGTATACGGCGGACGCGACCTCGGCGCTTCCTGCGGGGGACGCGGGTATGCTGATACGCCTCGAGGCGCAGGGGCCATCGAACAGGCTGATCGTGCGCCGCGTGGAGATTTGCTTCGATATTTGAAATCCTCGGAATAATACGCCGGGATGCCTTGCTCTCGTTACGTCTGACGAGGCCAGTCCGGCTGCGTCACCCTACAAGAGGTTTAGATCACGACATGTTGGTGATTTCTTTCGTTCGTTTGCGTTGAGTTCGCGGTGTGCCACCTTCGGCCCTTTTGGAGAGGGTGAGTGGTCACCGCAAACCGATCTTCGCGTCCACGGTTCTATCTCACTCGATTTATTATGATCGGGAGAGCCGTCGTCGCGTGCGCTCACGGCTTGACGGGAAATCCCAGCGTTGTGAAACCTGGAACCTCGGCGCCCCACATTTACTCGGATTTTTGTAAGAATCTCGCGCGATTTCGAGCACGCGAGACGATCCGACTGGCGCCCTCCTCTCCCGCATCATAGAACGTGCTCGCCGCGAAGACAGCTCTCCTGGTTCGGCGCCGCAAAGCGGCGCCTTCTCTCAGGAGGAACATATGCCAGCACATTCCGAAGCCAAGATGCACCTAATTCAAGAAACACGCGCGCGTACCCCGCGGACGTTGATCGTCACCGTCCAACCCCAGCTTCGCTCGGACGCCGAGCAGGAGTCCTCTGTGAGCGAGCTCATGCGGCTCGCGCGGACGCTGGGGCTCGATGTCGTGGGCACGCAATCCCAGAAACGCACGACCCCATCCCCCTCGACCTATGTCGGGCCAGGGCGACTCAAGGAGATCGCCGCGCTCACCGGAGGTCCTGGCACCATACCCTCTTATGGGGGAAGCGGTAGCGAGGAGAAGGATGAGAACGATGTTTACCTCAATGATATCGAGCCGCTCGATGTGGACCTCGTGCTGGTCAATGACACGCTCGGCCCGAGGTTGCACCGCGCGCTCGAGCACGCGTTCGGCAAGGAGGTCCTCGACCGCACGGGGTTGATCCTCGAGATCTTCGAGCAGCGCGCTCGAACGCGCGAGGCAAAGCTCGAGATCGAGATCGCGAGGTTGAACTACGAGCTCCCCAGGCTGCGCGACTCTCGCTCGATGCGACGACGCGAGGGGGGCGGTGGTGGCCGCGGTGGACAGGGAGACACGGTGATCGCGCTCGGCAAGGAGCGCATCCGCGAGAGGATCGCGCAGCTCGAAGCCGAGCTCAAGATGGTCCGCCGCACGTTTCGGGCAAGAAAGAAGCAGCGCAAGGAGGAGGTCTACCTGGTCGCATTGGTGGGTTACACCAACGCAGGGAAGTCCTCGCTGATGCGTGGCATGAGCGGGAGCGAGGTCCTCGTCGAGGACAAGCTCTTCGCCACGCTCGGGACGACCGCGCGTCAGCTCGAGCCTCCTGCATCGCCGCCAGTGGTGCTCTCGGACACGGTCGGCTTTATCCAGGATCTCCCGCACGAGCTGGTGGCGTCATTCCGCTCCACGTTGGAGGAGGCCGCTGACGCAGATCTTATCCTGTTGGTGCTGGACGCCTCGGACCCGAACTGGCGCGAGCACCTCGAGGTGACGCGCGAGACGCTCGGCACGATCGATGTCGACGAGCGACGCGTGCGCATCGTGTTCAACAAGTGCGACGCGCTCGAGGAGCGCGCCAGGCTCTCACTGCGAGCGCTCTGGCCAAGAGCGATCCAGACGAGCGCGCACGAAGGAGAGGCGCTGCTCGCGTTGCGCGAGCAGATCCTCGATGTGCAAGCGCGCGGGCTGTGCGAGGAGCATATGCTTTTGCCTTACACGCGCGGTGAGCTTCGCGCCGAGATCTTCTCGCAAGCGCGCGTGCTCGAAGAGGAGCATAGCGAATGGGGGACGCGCTTTACACTCGCCGCGAGCGAGGGGAACCTCGACCGCTGGAGGAGCATGCTTGATGAGGCGCTCGGCGGTGGTGACGGCGAGGATCTGACACCGGACACCATCCTCGAGTACGCATGGCATCATGGGATCGAGCTGCTCTCGGATCAGGCAGAGGTCGAGCGCACGGGGGATGGCGGGATGCTTCTGTCGGCGACCGACATCACGGGCGCGCGTTGGGATCTTCGCGTCCCGGCGAACGCCGCACAGGTAGCGGGGCATCGTCGCGCAGCGCGGGCGATCGCGCTGTTGCGAGACAGGCTCGAGGTTGCCTTGCCTCATCACGCCCTGCAAACCAGCGTCTTGCTGGCGGCGCCCTCTCCCACAGCGCCAGTCTTCTCGCCGCAAACTGGCACGCTGCCCGCAGCGAGCATGCTCCGAGCGATCGGCGCGTTCCTGGCGAGTTTGCAAAAGATCGAGGAGCAGGATGCCCTGGAAGCGAGGCTCCCGATCATGAGCATCGACGAGGTTCGCGCGTGGCGTCGCCATGCCGTCGATGCGACGCGCGAGGTGCTCGAGCCGACGCGAGCACAGCTCGAGCGCTGGCGCATCTGGCTCGAGCAAGAGGACAACTGGCCAAAGCATACGGCGTTGGTGCATGGCTCGTTTATGCCAGCGCACCTGTATGGCGAGAGTGATCTGGCGTATGTCGGCGGCTTCGAGCGCGCGGGATGGCGAGATCCGAGCGAGGATCTGGCGACGTTGGCGATGCACCTGGATCAGGACACGTTCGATGCGGTGTTGAACACGTTCCATGGCGCTGGCGGCGAGCTCTGGCAAGGGTTCGATCGCCACATCGAGGAGCTTCGAGCGTTCATGCCAGTGATCGTCGCGATGGAAGCGATCGAGCAATCGCTGGGAGACGAAGCCATCACAAACGCGCGTACCATGCTGGATTCCGTGATGGCATAACCTGAGGTTATACTATCCAGGCGTTCAGCATTTTCAGAAAAAGAGGAGAGGGGCTTGAAAAATGAACGTGTTCATTTTTCAA
>JAYZVO010000205.1:0-14666 GCA_036155555.1 Myxococcota bacterium | reverse complement strand
ATCGCAGGGTGAAAATACGCCCTGCGATCATAATTTTTGCGCCACGAGCGGTTGCGGGCGACGCCCTGTGGTTCGCGTCACTCCTGTTCGCTGACGATTGCTTCGAACTCTTCGGGCGACAGGGGTTGGAACTCTGGCCGCGCGAGGATCTCATCGGCGACCCGCCAGAACCAACCGATCAGGTCTTCTTTTGGCGCCACGTGCTCGGGGCTCGAGGAAATGGCTTCGACGGCCTCTCCGTCATCGCGCTCGTCGCGCAAGCGCGTGACCACGTTGGCCAGGCTCACTTCACCTGGAGGTGGTGGCGTGTAAATCCTCGCGAGCATCTTTCGCAAGTACTCCTGAATGTTCTCCCCGAGCAGCCCGCGCGGCTCTCTGCCGAGTCGCTCGATCATCGAGAGCGCGCCGCCCGGTTCATAGTGAAAGCTCCACCCAGGCCAACGCTCGGACACGAAACGGAGCGGATGAGCGCTCCAGCGAGGGCGCTCGGTCCAGTAATGAATCGCGCGTGCGCCTGGATCGATCCAGTACGCGCTCTCGATCTCACTGTCGTCGAGGAGCGCCTCGATGCGCACAGGATGTCGCGCGCGCAAGACCTCGAGCGCCTCCTCTCCGGTAGAAAGAAGCGCGGAGGTGTCCCATTCATCCGCGAACGTGACCTCCTGACAACCGCCATCACCATCGAGCAAAAACGCCACGGACTTGTGCGTGTGATACTCGAACCAACCACGCACCACCGACTCGCCGCACTCCGCGATCTCACTGGCCCAGTCCGTCTCTTGCAATGCCTCCTCCCAGGCGAGCTCCTGCATCTCGCGAAACGCGTCGAGGGTCCACTCTCTGTGCGCGCGCTCGAGCGCCCTCGTCGGCGGATGCTCGGGCAACCAGCGCGACAACTGGTAGGCGGGATCATGCCAGGGAATGATCGTATAACCTGGCCACGCACGCGCGGTGATTTCGGTGAGGAGGCGCATCTCCATCACAGATGAAGCGGGAAACTGGGTGGAGTAGAACATCAACTCGCGCGCGTCGAAGTCGACAACGAGCAACCCCGCGAGCCAGGTTTCGAGGAATGGGTATGGCCACTCCCTCGTATCATCGAGGTGTTCGAGGAACCCAGCTTCCCCCCGCAGCATCACGCGATCGATGTAGCTGCCACCCCGGCGCACGTAGAAAAAGCGCTCCTCGCCATCACGGCGAAAGATGAAGGTGCCATCGTCACTCAAAACGCTCCTCGATGGTCAAAGTAAGCTTGGTGCCATGATCGACTCGAGTGTATGCTTATCACATGCTGCTCACCATCCGTAACTAACGGACAGGTCGAACAGATTCCTGACAAAAGCAAGAGAGGCGCCCTGCGCGTCAGGATCGCCCTGCCCGAGCTACCCTGACGCGCGCTCTTCGAACAAAACCGACTCACGGGTCGAATAAACACAATCGCCCCACGTCCATAGCCAGAGCCGAGAGGTATCACTCCTCTCGAGGCATTTGACAGCAAGCATTTTTCGACCGTGAAGCACGACCTTCTGCAAAACCAGGAGCGCTTCGCGCCAAAACTTACCATTGCCCAGACGGGCGCCCACCATGCTGCCTGGCGCGCGCTTTGCTGCGTGAGGCAAATCTGAAGCAACCCCGTTCATGCAACCCTGAGAGAGAGGAGCATTGCCATGTTTCATAGATTGACGTTGACGACAGGACTTATAGCCGCCGCGCTCGCGTGCGCAGGTTGTGGCTCCGACGCGCCAAAAGACGACACCGATCCAGAGAAGGACATGTCCACCATCGACATGAGCACCTCGGGTACCGAGGACGATGGCGGGTCACTCGAGGACATGGGCTCGGCGCCAGAGGATATGGCGTCCACAGAGGATATGCCGTCGTCGACCGAGGATATGGGGTCGGCGCGAGAGGATATGACGACCTCGCCAGAAGACATGGCGCAGCAAATGCCTGACGCGGATATGGGCTCGGGGGAAGAGTGCGTGGGGCGAGGATGCGTTCCATTCATCATGACAGTCAAAACGGACAACAGGGGACCTGGCTCGAACACCGAGATCTCACTCTCCGCTTATCCCAACGAGCACACATATGACTTCGACGTGGACTGGGACAACGACGGTGTCTACGACGAGTTCGGGTTGACGGACAGCGTCACGCACGACTATGGCGAGAAGGGTACCTACACGATCCGCATCCGAGGAAAGCTGCCCAGGCTGAGTATGAGGTCGAGTCGCGGTTTGAACGACAAGCCGTTGAGCGTGGATCAATGGGGAGATATCGAGTGGGAGTCGATGGAATCGATGTTTGGTGGGTGCCCGACGGTGGAGATCCTGGCGACGGACTCGCCAGATCTCTCGAAGGTGACATCGATGAAGAGCATGTTCACTTCGACGTCAGGCCCCTACGGCACGATCTCGGAGTGGGACACCTCCAATGTCACGAACATGGCATCGCTGTTTTCGAACGCGGAATCCTTCAATGAAGACATCGGCGCATGGGACACATCCAACGTCACGAACATGTCCAGGATGTTCAACGCGGCAGGTTCCTTTGATCAAGACATTGGCGGCTGGGACACCTCCAAGGTCACCGACATGAGTTACATGCTCGGTGGGACCCCGAGCGTACAGAGCATGGCCTTTAACCAGGACATCAGCGGTTGGGACACCTCCAACGTCACCACGATGAAGGAGATGTTCGTCTACGCGGCGTTCTTCAACCAGGATATCAGCGGTTGGGATACCTCCAAGGTCACCGACATGAGCTCGATGTTCGCGGACGCGAAGGGCTTTAACTACTCGCTCGGCAGCTGGGATATCTCCAGCGTCACGACCATGTCCGGGATGTTCTATCAACAGGTGGGGATGTCCCGAGAATCCTATGACGCGACGCTGATCGGGTGGGAAGCTCAACCGAACACCCCGCGTGACGTGCACCTGGGCTCGCGCTACCGCATATACTGCGCATCGGAGGCGGCGCGCACATCGCTCGTCGAAACCTACGGCTGGCACATCTCGGGAGACGAGCTCGACTGCAACTGACCTCCGAACCTCGGAAGATCTCACGAGGACGCCTTCACCAAACACACCCTGAACGCTGCGGTGTGTTTACCCGGCAAAGAAAAGCCGAGGCCAGATGGCCTCGGCTTTTTTGTGCCTGACGCCCGAGGATCAAACCAAAAAAATACCTCTAGCTCATCTATTTCCTTTGCCTGTATTTCATAGTACAAACAACGTAAGCAACGAGAAATCACCACAATTTCTATCCAGAAGAACCAGACAAAGGCGCCAACCTGGAACACCGAGCCTCCCAAGGCAAAGGCAGTGTTTCGGGAGATTCGAAGACAGCCAACGAGGGCCAGCTGATGCTTACGGTAGAAGAAAACGAGAGCCTCCACGTCCAGGTGGCGAGGTTGCGCCGCGAGAACGCCGCGCTGAAAGACGCGCTCGACATCTCGATGAATGTGGACGCGCGCGACCCGGAGCACACATACCGGCAGCTCGTGAAGTCCGAGGCTCGCTATCGTGCGCTCTTCGAGAACATAAACTCGGGCTTCGTCCTCTTCGAGGCGATCCTCGGGCCGGATGGAGAGCCTGAAGACCTGCGCATCCTTTCTGCGAACGAGAAGTTCGCCAGGACGACGGGACTGAACAATCAGGAAGCAGCGGGTCGCCGCCTGACCGAACTGCTTCCCGGGATCGAGCACGATCAAGCAGACTGGATCGGCGTCTACTGTCGGGTCGCGACCACGGGAGTGCCTGTCAGGATCGATGACGGCTCCGAGCTGCTCGGCCGCTACTATTCAGTGCAAGCCTACCAACCCGAGCCCGGTCTCTGCGCGGTCTCCTTCCTCGACGTCACCGAGCAAAAAATCGCCGAGCGGTTGCTCAAGAGCTCCGAGGAGCGCTTCTCCAGAGCCTTCCATGTCAGCCCGATCAGCCTGACGATCACGAACGCGTCCACCGGCGAGTTTGTCGAGGTCAACCAGACATTCGTGGACCTCTTTGGCTTTGAAGAAGAGGAGCTCCTGGGCAAACGCGCGACCGAACTTGGCTTACTCACGCCAAAGGAGCGAACGCGAGCGGTCACAACCCACAGAATCATGGGAGGAGTGCGCCACTTTGACCTCTGGGGTCAGACAAAGAGCGGAGAGAGGATCGACCTCATCGCCTACTCCAGTGATATCGAGTTCGATGGCGAGGCGCACCATATCACTCACCTGGTCGATGTCACCGAACGCAACCAGGAAAAGGCGGCGTTGCGGGCGAGCGAGAGCCGATATCAGGCGCTCTTTGACCAGGCCCCCGATGCGATCATTATCGCTGATATCGACCAGCGCATTCGTGGAGCAAACGCGATGGCGTGCCGCCTGTTCGGACACTCCCCCGAGAAGTTCGCGAGCGAGCTGACAGCGAGAGAGCTGATCACAAGCAGCCAGGCCAACCTCCAGAAGGAGGCATTCCGGCGAGTATTCGCCGGAGAGCGCGTCGTCACCGAGCGCCAGTTCGTGCGCCAGGATGGCAGCGAGTTCGTGGGAGAGCTGATCGCATCCAAGATCGACGAGGATCAGATCCTGGCGATCGTGCGCGACCTCACCCAAACAAAGGAGGTCGAGCGGCAACGCCGCCAGCTCGAGGACAAGCTCCAGGCATCCCAACGCCTCGAAGCGATCGGCATTCTTGCCGGGGGCGTGGCGCACGACTTCAACAACCTGCTCTCGGTGATCCTGAGTTACTCGGAGCTCGCGATGAACGCGCTCGTCGAGATCGCCCCGAACAACCTCGCGCTCGACGATCTGGGACAGGTCATCGAGGCTGGAGAGCGCGCCGCGGCGCTCACGCGACAGCTCCTTGCCTTTAGTCGCAAGCAGATCTTGCAGCCAAAGGCGCTCGACCTGAACACTGTAGCCAGAGAGCTGGAGAAGATGCTCAGGCGACTCATCGGCGAGGACATCGAGTACGTTCACACGCTCTCGACCACGCCTGCGACAGTGCTCGCTGATCCAGGTCAGATGGAACAGGTCGTCATGAACCTCGTGCTAAACGCGCGCGATGCGATGCCGAGTGGAGGGAGGCTGGAGATCGAGACGGCCAATGTCATCCTCGACGCATCTCATCCGGTCGTGACAGGCGGTCTCCCTCCAGGACCGTATGCACGATTGACGGTCTCTGACACGGGGACAGGCATGCCCCCCGAAACGGTCGGGCATATCTTCGAGCCGTTCTTCACCACGAAGGGAAAGAGCAAGGGCACAGGTCTCGGACTGTCCATGGTGCATGGCATCGTAAAACAGAGCGGCGGAGACATCTTCGTCGACTCGGAGCAAGGGCGAGGAACACAATTTCGCATCTACCTCCCCACACACACCGCGACGCTCGCCGAGCCATCGACGGCGACCAGATCGAAACGCCCCGTCGCAGGAACAGAGACGGTGCTTGTTGTCGAGGATGAAGGTCCGCTGCGAAAGGTCGCGGTTCGATGTCTGGAGCGCGAGGGGTATCGCGTCCTCGATGCGTCAGGAGGGTTGGAGGCCGTAGAGATCGCGTCATCATTCCCAGAGAGGATCGACCTGCTCCTGTCTGACGTGGTCATGCCCGAGATAGGAGGACCAGCGGTGGCGGACAAGGTCAGGGAGCTTCGCCCCGGACTCAAGGTGCTCTACATGTCAGGCTACCCTGACGACATCGTCGCCAACCACGGCATCCTCGATGTGCATGCTCACTTTCTCGAGAAGCCCTTCACAGGACAGACGCTCTCACAGAAGGTTCGAGAAGTCCTCGACGAGAGCTAAACAGGCAGCTCTTCGCCATCTCGCATTCTCGGCATCTCGGCATCTCGCATTCTCGTGAAGTCGAGATGGCAAACAAAAAAGGCCCGAGGTCATGTGACCTCGGGCATTTTTTAAACTCCGGCGGTTGGACTCGAACCAACCAGACGAGGCACTCCTCGCAAAGTGCCATCCGCATCACAGATTGCTGCTGTCATAAGAGCTTCTGCTTTCGAGCACATCATCCATATGATCCTCTGCCCACTCCTTGAGCTCACGAATCACAAGGTGCAAGGAAAGCCCTAACCCAGTCAGCTCATACGTCACCGTAACCGGGACTGTTGGTGTGACCGTTCGAGTAAGAAGCCCATCACGCTCGAGCGTGCGTAAGGTTTGCGTCAACACCTTTTGACTCACGCCGCTGACCTCTCGGGTGAGCTCGGAGTAGCGCAAGGCACGCGCTTCGACATTGCCCGACTCCTCATCCTCCCTCGCCAACGCGCACAGGACCAATGGCACCCACTTGCTCGAAACAAGCTGCAAGAGCTTGCGGCTCGGGCAAGCCGCGAGGAGCGCATTGTATTTGGTTTTGCGCTCGGCTCTCTTTTGAGCCGCAGTTCTCACAGGCACGAGACCTCCAGTTACCCACAAGGACCTTACGCACTTTCAAGTGCCTACCTTCAAAGGGAAAGTAACGCTCCTATGTTGACCGGGCAAGTTCGAAGGACACACCACTCGACACAATGGAGAACCTCATGTCTCGAACCTATCCCCTTCCCGGCGGCACGTGGCTACTCGGCGATCGACCCGTCACTCGCTTTGGCTATGGCGCGATGCAGCTCGCGGGCCCTGGCGTCATCGGTGCCCCAGAGAATATCGACGGAGCACTCGAAGTGCTTCGAGCAGTCGTGGAGCATGGCATCACGCACATCGACACCAGCGATGCCTACGGCCCCCGATTCACCAACACCTTGATCCGCGAGGCGCTATCCCCCTATCCCTCATCTCTTTGCATTGCCACGAAGGTGGGCGCCGAAAGGGACGCGAACGGCGGCTGGCCCACAGCGAGAGGACCTGAACAGTTGCGCCGCCAAGTCGAGGAGAACCTCGAATCCCTCGGCGTCGATACGCTCGATGTAGTCAACCTGCGCATGGGTGACGCGAGCGGTCCCAAAGAAGAACCTCTCGCGGCAGCGTTCGAAACACTCGTCGACCTCAAACAACAGGGGGTGATTCGCCACCTGGGCTTGAGCAATGTCACACGAAAGCAGGTCTCAGAAGCAGTAAGCATCGCGCCCATCGTGTGTGTACAGAACATGTACAACCTCGCGTTTCGGCACGACGACGCGTTGATCGATGAGTTGGCGCGACAACAGATTGCCTATGTCCCATTTTTCCCGCTGGGAGGATTCACCCCCTTGCAGTCCGAAGCGATCGCCAGGGTTGCCACTCGGCACAACACCAACACCATCGCGGTGGCGCTCGCGTGGTTGCTGCAACGCTCGCCGAATATACTCCTCATCGCAGGGACATCTTCTGCGCGACACCTGCGTCAAAACCTGGAGGGCGCACATCTCGAGCTTACCAGCGAGGATCTCCACGAACTCGGGGAGTGAATAGAGCGCATGAGCTGAAAGCCATGCGTCGACGCCTACACCACAAACAAAAAGACCCGAGGTCATGTGACCTCGGGTCTTTTTAAACTCCGGCGGTTGGACTCGAACCAACGACCGAGCGGTTAACAGCCGCTTGCTCTACCGACTGAGCTACGCCGGAATATCCATCATGATTCCTCACGACGGAAATGAAAGATGCGCCAAGCGTGCTCGCACGTCAAGGCTTTTTTCGCCTCTCGAAAAACGTTCCGAAAGGCGCGCTCGAAATCCTCTTATTCTGTCGGAGGATCGATGCGGTACAATTTTCCTGTCGGCATGTCGACAAACCAGAGCTTGCCTTTGGGGCCAACCTCGATGCCAGCGATCGAACCGGCGGGGAGATCCACTTCGAGCGAACGGAGTGGGTTCCCGTTCATATCGAACGCGTGGATGGTGCTCGTCGCGTGATCCGAGACATAGAGCGTGTCGTTGTGGATCGCCAAACCGCTCGGCTGCTCGAGCATCCCTGGGAGGACCACATCGGTCAGGGTCGCGTCGTCCATGTAGCCATAGTCCGCGAGCTCTTCGTAGACCGGCGAGAAGCGACCGCCGCGCGTGCCGCTCGTGGTGTCGAGCTTGACGATGCGGCCATTGCCCGTGTCTGCCACGTAGAGGTGGTTGTCCGCGTCATGGAACTCCATGTGGCTCGGCACGTTCGGCACGCGCTTCAAGGTGCCCTCGACATAGCGGAAGATCTCGCCATCCGAGTGATCCGCAGCGCCCGGGCCGTGATCCATCTTGAAGTCGTACTTGTCGATCGAGCCGATGTGACCGTTGAAGGTCCAGTAGATGTTGTCACGCTCGTGCGCGATGCCCATGCACCATGGGGTCGCGTGCAACATGTCGAGGTGCGAGCCGTTCAGGCCTGGACCAGGATCTTGCGCGTAGACCTCGAAGTCCGTGCTCCAGAGCGTCGGCCCGATGAACATCACCGAGTCGGTCTCGAAGTTCCCCGTCGCAGCCTCGCCGCAAGTCGCAAAGTACTCGGGCGTGCCCATCGCGATGGTCGGAGGGCGACGCATGAAGTGCCAGGAGTTGCCGTCCTCGAGGTTGCGCACCTCCTGGTTGAGCAACCCTGGGTTGAGGATGATCGTGGTATACCCGGGCAACGCGCGGCAGCGGTCGAACCCCGAGTTCTGACCACACTCCCCGTCCACCTCGTAGCGACGACGGATAAGCCAGATCTCGCCGCGCTCTGGATGGAACGCGAGGTCAGGCGTCTCGACAGGTTGGGTCGGCGTGTGAACAAGCGTCACCGTCGCGGCCTGATCGCCGGTCCCGAGCAGCTCTCCGCCCTGAAAGGCGACGCACTGGTTGATCTCGGTATCACAGACAGGCGTCCCGGCAGCGTCGGCGCAGTGCGCATCCGTCACGCAGCCAGCAGCACATTGTCCTGCCTCGACGTTGCAGACAGGTCCGCGCTCGCTACCCTCGCAGTCCGCGTTGGTCGAGCACTCAGCCGCGCAACGTCCAGCATCGGTGTCACAGACAGGACCGCCGGGATCGCCCGAGCAATCCGAGTCACTCTCGCACCCGGGCTTACACATGCCCGCGCTCGTATCACAGAACGGAGCGCCCGCAGTCTCGGCGCAATCTGCGTCCTCGAGACATCCCGCGCGGCACTCCTTGGTGACCATATCGCACACAGGTCCAGCGGAATCATCGGCGCAGTCCGCGTTGGACTGACACCCCTCTTCCGGCACCAGAATGATGATTGGATCATCGTTATTGGTTTGGGTCTCCCCATCATTACTCGAACATCCGACCGAAGCCACCGCGAGCACCGCGAGCACTCCGAGCTTCCCTGTCCAGGTATGCCGCATCGTTTCTCCTTGCTTTCAAGCACTTACAAACTCATCGAAATGAGAGCAGCCGGAAAGCTAGCACGTCCATATCCTCGAAAACAAGGTTTCTCGCGCTTCGATGCTCGCAAAGCCTCGAAGCCTCGAGTGTTTACCCGAAGACATCGACGCGGTTCTCGCTGGCCAGATGAGCGGGCGCCCTTAGGTTTAATGGCCACGACATTGACATGTCCCTGAATCCACCATGAGAACCATCTGCGAGGTGTCCATGCAAGCGACCATGATGAACTTCCCTTTGACAACCAACCACTTGCTCGAGCGCGCATCGAAGCTGTATCCCGACGTCGAGATCGTCTCCCAGATGCCGAACAAGTCCCTCGTTCGGCACACCTACAGCTCGTTATTCACGCGCGCCAAGACGCTGGCCAAGGCGCTCATCGACGCCGGGTTGCAGAAGGGAGATCGCGTCGCGACCTTGATGTGGAACCACCACGCGCACGTCGAGGTGTACTTCGGCGCGCCCATGGCGGGCGGCGTCTATCACACGTTGAACCTGCGCCTCTCTCCTGCGGATATCGCCTACATCGCAAACCACGCCGAGGATCGCTTCCTCGTCGTGGATGACACGCTGCTGCCACTGCTCGACAAGTTCGTTGGCGAGTGCAACTTCGAGAAGATCTTTGTCGTGGATCATGCGGGGAAGGAGATCCCTGAAGGTTACGCGCGCTACGAAGACTTGCTCGATGGCGCGGGCGATGTCTCGGGCTGGACGCCACCAGCCGCAGACGAGAACGATCCCGTCGGCATGTGCTACACATCAGGCACGACAGGACGCCCCAAAGGGGTCGTCTACTCGCACCGCGCGACCGTGCTCCACTCGTTCGCCTCGGCAATGATCGACACGCTCGCGCTCTCGCAACGCGACACGCTGCTCCCCGTGGTCCCCATGTTCCACGCGAACGCCTGGGGGCTCCCATTTACCTGTGCGCTCACGGGCGCGAAGCAGGTCCACCCCGGCCCATTTCTCGATCCTCCCAGCCTGCTCGACCTCTACGTCAAGGAAGAGGTCAACGTCTCGGCGGGCGTGCCCACCATCTGGCTCGGCATCCAACAAGCGATCGCGGAGAACCCCGACAAGTGGGACTACAAGAAGCCGATGCGAATGATCGTGGGTGGCTCTGCTGCCCCGGAGAGCATGATCCGCACGATGGACAAGCTCGGCATGCAGGTCATTCACGCCTGGGGCATGACAGAGACCACGCCGCTCGGCACCGTCGCCACGCTCAAGAAGGAGTTCGACGATCTGTCCGAAGACGCCGCCTACGAGGTCCGCGCGAAGCAAGGAATCCCCGTGCCATTTGTCGAGGTCCGCGCCGTGGGCGAGCATGGAGAGGTCGCATGGGATGGCGAGAGCATGGGCGAGCTGCAAGTGCGCGGCCCCTGGGTCGCGTCCTCCTACCATGGCGGCGAGGATGATCGTGATAGCTGGACCGATGACGGATGGTTTCGCACAGGAGATGTGGTCACCATCGACAAGTATGGCTACGTCAAAATCACAGACCGCACCAAGGATCTGATCAAGAGCGGCGGCGAGTGGATCAGCTCGGTGGAGTTGGAGAACGCGCTGATGGGTCACCCGAGCGTGCTCGAGGCTGCGGTCATCGGCGTCCCCCACGAGAAATGGGTCGAGCGGCCGCTCGCGGTGGTCGTCCCCAAACCTGGCGCCACCATCGACGAGGACGCGCTCCGCGCGCACCTCGAAGGCAAGTTCGCCAAGTTCTGGATACCGGATTCGTTCGTCACACGTGACGCGATTCCACGCACCTCGACCGGGAAGTTCATGAAGGCAACACTTCGAGAGGAGCTCGCTGGCGAGTGATCCTCCCCCCCGGCTTATTTTGACTTCCACTCGAGCGTGTCGCCAGAGATCTTGACCGCAGCGTCACTCTCGAGCCACGCGCGCGCTCTATCATCCTCGCGCGCGTGCGCGTCGAGGAACGCGAGCACCGAACTCAGGAGCGCGCGCGATATCGCCGACGCATCCTGATCCGGGGAATCGAACTCGGTCAGGTTAAAGGTCGAGTGCTTGATCGCATTGCTCTCGCTCGTGGAGTAAAACAGCCGCTTACCTCCTGGAGGCAAGTGCGTATACACGGCGTAGCGATCCGCGCCAGTGAGGTCATTGCCAGGCTTCTCATCGCCCACACCGGTCATGATCATGACCGGGCGAGTGATATCATCCCAGGAAGTCCCCTCTTCACCCGCATAGAAATTCGAGAAGCCTGGCCCTTGAGGAGACAGCGCGATGAATGCGAGCGGGCGCTCGTCAGGATCGTGGTATGGCGGCGTGGAGTCCTCCGCGAGGCGACGCGCTCCAGCCATCTGGAGCGAGACCTGAGATCCTCCTGACCACCCCGCGACGATCACGCGCGTGGTGTCGAGCTTGACCCCCGAACGATCCTCGATTCTGGCGGCGATCGCAGGGAGCGCGTCGATCACCGACGCGCCATCTGCGGGGCGGACCACCGTGATCGCCGAGAAGGGGTTATCCGCAGGATCATCGATCTCGGTGTCGATGTTCCCCAACGAGACATCATCGCAACGAGAAGCATCCTCGAGCCCCGCTCGGCTGCAAATCTCGGGGAGGAGTTCCTCGGAAGGAGGAACGACCGCGAAGTGCACGACGGCATACCCTGCCGCCGCGATCCGGCGGCTCCACGCCTCGTTGGTCTTGTGTCCGTTACGACTCCAACTCCCTGCATGCGCCCACACGACAACGGGCAAGGGAACCGTCGTGTCCTCGGGAAAGCGCACGACCAACGGAAGCTGGCGATCCTGAAACGAGCTCGGGATCTCGAGGCCGTCGACCTCTCGGATGTCTTCGAAGGCAAACCCTGGAATGTAGAGACAGGCGCGCCCCATGCACGACGCATCGACGTCCATTTCGACATCCCGCGCCATATCCTTCGCCATATCCTGCGCCATATCTTGCGAACGAGAGAGGTCGGGCTCGGCGCCAAGATCAACGCCCATATCCTGCGCTGGCGCCTCTTCCTTTCCACAGCCGAAAAGGCAAAACGCCGCGTGGGCAAACAACACAAGACAAAGGGCTCTCCGCATCTTCACTCCTGACATCATGGAATCGAATGATCCCATTCTAGAGCGAGGAGTGGGATGACGCAATCAATCCCAGCGGCTCATCACCGTGAGCGAGAACTCGCGGATCGTCCCGGATGCTCCCGTGACCATATCCTGCGCGCGCAGCTCCCACGTGCCGTTGGCGTCCTCATCACCTGGGAAGCCACGCAACGCGATATCCTCGAGGTAGATTTCGCGCGCGTCGGGATCGCGATCAAAGACCACGACCTCGGTGCCGCTCGGGTTGGTGAGCGTGATGCGAAGCTGGCTCGGCTCGGGGTGTGAGACCCACAGGTCCATGACCACGTCCGTATGCACCGTCGCGAGCCCGAAGGTATCGAACTCCACGATAGCGTCTTCGCCGGTGTTGTCCGGGATGTCCGTCAACGGCTCACCGGCAAAGGTGCGCTGCATCCAGGCCGGGTTGCAAAAACCACCTCCGATCGATGCGCCCGCGCAGACGAGACCGGGGTCGCCGCAATCACTCGTCGTCTGGCACTCGTCATTGAGCCCCTCGGGATCTCGCGCGCGAGGATCAAAGCACGCGCCCTGACCATCGTGAACGCCCTGACAGCGCAAGCCCTCGGCGCAATCCGCGCTCTGCGCGCAAGCGCGACGCTCCTGACCCCAGAAGGCATCGCACTCGTACAGGTCGCCATCCTGGATCAACGCGCGCACGCCGACGCCATCAGCGTCGAGGATCGCCCCGTAGGAGTTATCACCGGCGCCAAACTCATAGGCGGTAAATGCACGACGCGCTGACGCATCCCAGACATGAACCTGGTTGATGACGGACGCATCGACGATCTCGACGGCCTCCTCGTAAGTGGTGACCTCTTCATAGGTCGTGGCGACAGCGGCGAGCACCTGGCGGCGCTCGAGCTCTGTGACGGCGCTGGTGATTCCGATCTCTCGCGAAGAGGTCACCGCGACCGCCTCGGACCCGAAGAGCGCGTGGTAGCTCTCGCCAAAGACGCAGGTATCGGCCAGCGGATCATTGCCCCCTGGGATACATGCGCCACCATCACATACGGCGCGCAAGCGGTAGTTCCCGGATTGCGAGCCGTCGTAGGTGCCAACGATCGCGAGGTAGCTGCCGGTCTCTTCGGGGGTGAAGTCCTCGAGGCGAGAGAGCAAACCCCACCCCTCGTCGTCATCAAACCCGATGATGGTGTCATAAGCGCCGGAGCTGCGGCGTGGTCCGAGCAGGTAGAGGACCGTATCGAGCCCACGGCTCGAGCCCTTTTGCGAGACCTCGATGGTCACGGGCTCGCCACCTGCGAGCTCGATCTCATAGGCATGGAATGCGCCATCGCCATCGAACGTGTCCGCGAGCGCGGCCTCGTCACCGACCTCGAGCGAGCCCTTGAACAAAATCCCGTCGGTGCTGTCGGCCTTCCCTCCCGTGAGCGAAGGCGCAGGCGCTGCGTCACCCTTATCTCCCTCGGGCTCGGCGCCGCCGCAAGCAGTGAGCGCGAGCGAGCAGAGCAACGTGGTCGAGCAAAGAGCGAGTGGGGTCCAGAACTTGTTCGTGAGCATGATAAGCCTCGGTATGAGTATGCAAATGCGGTTGCAAGCTTTAGTCAAAGAGAGCACACACCGTCAACGCGTGCTCTGTGACATTTTCGGTTCAAACATCCAGAATGTTGCTTCCCGAGACGAGCAACCTCCAGCGCCGGAGTCCCCGTGAGTAATGAAGACGTCAACGCGCGACCTCATGACACCTATTATCAGGCGTGTGTCGGCCAATGGTATGCGCCCTTCTCCGTCGAGATCACCGACCGCGCGACGTTTGCCAAGAGCTATGGCGCGCTCGACAGGCTCTCGTTCTGGCTGCTGGCGATTTGGCCAGCCTGGCTCGGGCGCGTCTTTCTCCACACGAGCGTCTACTACATGGAGACAAACGAGGTCTTGCACACGACGCGGCTGCGTTGGTTCTTCGTGACGATGATGTCGAGCACGGAAGTGCTCGTGCTCGGTGAGGATGGCGCGAGCTTCACGCTCGATGGCCAGGCGAGGCTTATTTCGTCGTTCTGGAAGACACGCCATGTTTATGGGTCTGGCGTGGTGGCGCAGGACGCGCTCCACGCGGACTACGCGCTGACCTGGCTCGATGCGCCGCTGCATCAGTACACCGAACGCGACGAAGATCAGCTGGTGTTGACGATGCAAGGCCAGGGGTTTCTCGGAGCACAACCCTTGCGACGCGTCTCCAGGCGCCCTTCTATCATGTGAACTCATCGAACAGAGTGTGGCATGGAACTGGCGGCTGCGGCTGCCATGGTGGCAACTTAAGTTGCCACC
>JAYZVO010000204.1:0-11706 GCA_036155555.1 Myxococcota bacterium | reverse complement strand
GGGAGGGGGGCAGACTTGGCGTTGGGTGCTCGGGATATGGCCCGCGTGGAGTTTGTCTGTGAGTTTGGTTGATGTTTCGGGAGGGGGCAGACCTGGTGTTGGGTGCGAGGTTGGTGGCTCGCTTCTCGGAGTTGCCGACGCGAACCGCCAACCTCGAGTCGGAGCGCGAGTTTCCCATCTTCGATAAGGAGGACAGTAAATTAGCCCAGGATCTCTCCGGCGGAGGGCATCTCCACATCCACCCCCTCGTGTTGCTTGATGTAACGCACGAGCGAGGAGACGTAGGTGGGGAAGGGAGGACACGCCAGCTCGCCATGCAGCGCGTCGAGCGTGTTGATGGTGTTGTAGAGCGTGAGCTGGTTGAAGTCCTCGAAGAAGTGGCGTGGTGAGCGCGTGGCGCGCTCTACGCCGGGCAGTCGCATGAGCATCTGCCCGAGGCGAGCGGGCAAACCGCCGCCGATCGGCGCGCGCTTTCCGGCGCGTTCGGCGACCAACTCGAAGACCTGGCGCGCGCTCAGTGGGTTTGGATCGCAGAGGTGGAAGGTCTTCCCCGCGGTGTCCTCGCGCTGGTTGATGACATCCATCGCCTCGCACACGAAGTCGATCGGCACGAGGTTGAGCGGCTTGTCCCCTTTGCCTGGCATGAGGATCGGGATGTTCTGTGGCGCGAACATGATCGCGTACATCAGATAATAGGGGCCAGCGAGCTTGTCGATTTCGCCTGTGTCAGTGTTCCCGACGATCACGCTCGGGCGATAGATACTGATAGGGAGGTGGCGCATCGCAGCGCGCATCAACTTCTCCGCCTCGAACTTGGTGCGCTCGTAGGCGTTGCGAAAGCGCTGCCCCTTGTCGAGCTCGCTCTCCATGATGACACCTTCGCGATCACCGGCGACAAATGCGGTCGAGAAGTGATTGAGTCGGCGCAGGTTCTTCATCTCTTCGGCGGCGTCGATCACGTTCTGCGCGCCCTGGACGTTGACCTCCCAGGTCTGCTTCTTGTCCACGCCGAGCCACCAGATGCTCGCGATATGAAACACCTCCGTCACATTCGAGACCACCTCGAGGTACTCTCTGCCGCTCAGGCCAAGGTCCATGGCGACCACATCACCGCTGAGCAAGTGAATGCGCTCGCGATCGAGATCCTCCATCTCGCCAAGGTGGCGCTCGGCGGCGTCCACATAGTCTGGACGCACGAGCAGCCGAACGCGCGCGTCAGGTGTGCGCGCGAGGATCGTGTCGAGCGTGCGGCGCGCGACAAAGCTCGGGAAGCCTGTAAGCAATACATCGCGAGAGGGTTCGCTCATGGATTCTCCTTTGCGGGTTGTTGTGTGATTTCTCCGCGACCTGCGGACTTCTCTTCGGAGAGCGAGACGGCGCCCTTGGCGGCGATCGCCTTGGTTTCGCCAGGATCTGGCGCGACCATCTCGAGCATCCCGCATTCGGGGCAACGAAACGTGATGATCTCCAGGTAGCGCTTGCCGCGGAACTTGAGCGAGCCGAGCCAGTTGCGCTCGGGTGGTCCCTCGAGCCAGTGATTCGGGCCACCCGAGTAAGAGTCCCGGTCATTGACAAAGCCGATCTCCATCTCGACCTTGCAGCGGATGCAATCGCGTCGATTCATTCGGCGATCTCCGATGGTTTGGCGGTGCCATGCTCGGCGATGTTTTGCGTGATAAAGGCGTGCAGCGCGACGACCTGGGTTCGGGTTTGCTCGCGCGTGCCGTTGTTGTCGATCACGTGATCTGCCACGGCGACCTTGTCCGCCAACGGAAGCTGCGCGTCGATACGCGCCATCGCGTCCTCGCGCGCGCTCTCGTCGCGCGCCATCAACCTCGCGAGCTGTGTCTCTTCGCTGACCGCGACGACGATCAGAGAGTCGAACATTTTGTAGAGGTTGTTCTCGACGAGCAGCGCCGCGTCATAAATCACCCACGCGTGCCCGAGCAAGCCCGCCTCCATGGCGCGCTGCATCATCCGCTGCCCGATGCGCGGGTGCGTGATATGGCCGAGCTGTTTGCGGGCGTCATCATCGGCAAAAATGATCTTGCCGAGCGCCGCGCGATCGAGCGAACCATCCGTTGCGATGACCCCGTCGCCAAAGGCTTCTCGGATTTCGTCGAGCGCGGGTTCTCCAGGCTCGACGACCTCTCGTGCGATGGCGTCGGCGTCGATCACCACCACGCCAAGCTCGCGAAACATCGAGGTCACGGTGGATTTTCCGCTCGCGATCCCGCCAGTCAATCCCACGATCACAGGCATCTTGTCTGCGTCTTGCATCTTCCTCGCTCACCGCTTCGGTCGGCGCCAGCGCGCCCATCTCCATGGATACCCATGCATCATGGGGCGCTCGAGGATGTCGGTCAATGCCGTTGGTTTTCGACAGAGGGCCATCGAATCCTGCGCGACTGCGACAAACCGTCGGTTGCGTGTCTTGGCTGGCGGCGCTACAAACACCGACGCGCTCGATGTGATAGTGGCGAGCGCGTTGATTTTTATAAGGTCGAGGTTCGATGAGCACGGATCAATCACAACCACGGCGTCGATCTCGCGCGGCGATGGCGCGCAGAGGTTGGGTGGATATGCTCTGGGATTTGCTGGTCACACCGCGCGCCATTGGCGTGCTCGTGTTGCTCGCAGGTCTCGGGATGATGGGATCTCCTTGGGGGCGCCTCCCAAAGAGGATCGCGCCTCAGTGGTGGGAGTGGGCGTTTCAATCGGCGGACTCACTCCAGGTGGTCGTCCTCTTGCTCACCGCAGCGGTCCCACTCACCGTCGGGCTCTGGCTTCGCTCACGCGCCGCAAACGTCGGCGCCGATGTCGTCCTCTGCGAATCCCCAGGGAGTGCGTACAACGGCCGCTCCATGGTTTCGAAAGCCTCGCTCATCGGCGTCGTGTTGATGTGTGTGGGCGCGCTCGGCGCGCTCGGGTTGTGGCTCTCGATCCAGCAAGATGTCCCGCCGACGCGCGCGGCCTTCTCCGTCGGAGAGAAGGAAGAGTTCGTCATGGCGCGCGTCGGCGGTCGACCTGTCCGCATGATGCTTCCTCGCCGCGTCGAGGTCACCGACTTGCGCTGGGATGATACGCCTGGCGCGAGCGTCGAGTTCTCCAAACCTGGCCAGCAGGAAGTCGCGCCACAACGCATCGATCTCGGGCAAAGCGTCGAGGTCGATCAAAAGCGCTTCACATTCATTGGCATCCAGGAAGATCCCGACGCACTGCGCGCCGTGATCGCGAGCAGCAAGCCAAACACGATCCCCGTTGTCACCCGCAAGGGAGACACCTTCAAGGTCGCGCTCGATGGCGATGAGTTTCGTCTCGTCGATATGGAGCTCAATTACATCGGCGCCATGGGCCCCGCCGTCCAACTTCAACGTGAGGGCGAGGGCGAGGACACTTCGCCGTTCTGGGTGTTCATGCGACGCCCCGACAAGAAGTATGGCGACGCCTTCGATCATGGGCTCACGCTCGAGCGCCTCGAGACCGCGCCCGCCGCGATCTTCACAGTCGCGCCCGTGATGCCCTTCGAGCCATTGATCGGTTTCGCAGCGTGCTTTGTCCTCGGGTTGGGGATGATGCTCACGTTCCCTGGCGTGCAACGACGCGGAAAGCGGGGACTCGTCAGCCTGAACGAAGCAGGCGCCCTGGCGCAAAGCTTCGCGCCTGTGTCCCCTGACGCGATGACCGAGGAGGAGTGACCATGGAGATCACGCTCGTCATCACGATTCTTGCCGCTGTCACCGCGCTCATCGCTGCCGCCGGGGTGTTTACCTCGCGCTCGATGCTCACGCGGCACGCGATCAATGCATCCTGGCTCGGCCTCGTGGCGTGCTTCTTTGGCATTTACTTCGAGGTCTTCTTTGGCGCGGGCGCTGCGCTCGCTGCGGCAGCATTCGGCGCGCTCGCTGCATCGCCTGTCGACATCAAGGACCCGCGCGCCAGAGGTGGCGCGCATGGCGTCGGCGCTTCGATCGCGGTCTCGCTCGGTGTCGGCGCGGTGATGATCGCTGCCAACACCTTCTACAAGCCGACGCGAGCGGACTCCAACGTGATCCTGCTCGCGGGGCAATGGGTCGCGATGGCCTCGGCGCTGGCCTCCATGGCGGGCGCGGCGGTTGTCGCGGGGTGGGGGAAGGATCATCGATTCTCACCCGGAGGTCTCGGGCTGCTGGTTGCCACCATGGCCGTCGGCGCGCTGTTGCAAGCGACGCTTCGCGCGGACATCCCGCTTGGCGAATACGTCGTCCCGCTCTCTTCGGAAGGGGCACATGTGCGCTGGGCGTTGCCTGGAATCACTGGCGGAGCCAAGGGATTTGGCTTCGAGGTCACGCAGGTGGTCGCAGGCGCAAAGGTGCTCGCCATCATCACCGCAGTGCTCGCTATCGCGGCGGGTGTGCTTGGCCGAGTTCGCGACCTCAAGACAGCATCCTGGGCGTGGTTGGCGACCGCCGCGAGCTCGGTCGTGACGCTCGCGGTCGTCCTCAAGTCAGGGTTCTCGCCAAAGCTCCCCGAGGCGACCGCTTACTACGAACACGCGAGGACGCTCGCGGTCGCGCGCGGTATCCCGGATCGTGTGCTCTCGATGGGAGCATTCGATAACGGCGACAGAATCTATGTGCTGTGGCTCGACATCTTGCCTGATTGCTTGCTGTTTGGCGGCGCGGCGTTGTTGTCACTGCTTTTGTTCAAGCTCACCAGCGCTTCTTCGCGCTGGAGCGGGGAAGATCTGGCCATGAACGTGGACGAGGACGCGCCCGCGATCCGCGTCGCGCCCGATTCGAAGGAGATCGTCGCGCTCTGGGCCAGAGACCTCGCTGTCCGCGGTGGCGCGCTGGCGATGCTCGCATGGGTTTTGTCGATGCTCTTCTCGTGGCGCTCGGACGCTGTGTATGGGTTTGGTGCTCCGGCGGAGTGGGTGATCCTTGGCGCCGGGCTGGCCAGCGTCGGCGCTGCGATCGCGGCGTGGCGAGAGCGCGGGCTGGTGCAGTCCACCATCTATGGGATCGGCGCCAGCGCGATCCTCTTTGCTGCGGTGACCGCGACGCTCTGAGAACAATAAGCGCGCTGTCGGGGATGATTCGAGCCTTGTTGGCTGTTCCATCCCCGACCGACGCGCTCTCTTTGATCTGCTACAGGCTTGAAAATCATGGAAAATCTCCCTATCACGCTCCGCTCTGTCGAGTTTGTAAAGAGCGCGACCAAACCATCCCAATATCCCGAGCCGATCTACAAGGAGATCGCCTTCGCGGGGCGCAGTAACGTCGGCAAGTCGAGCTTGATCAACGCGCTCGTGCACCGCAACAGCCTGGTCAAGGTCTCGGGCACGCCCGGACGCACGCAGCTGATCAACTTCTTCAAGATCAATGACGAGCTCTCGCTGGTGGATCTCCCCGGCTACGGGTTCGCCAAGGTCCCGCTCTCGGTCAAGGAGAAGTGGGGCGCGATGATCGAGGGATACCTCGCTTCCCGCGAGACGCTCGTGGCGGTGGTCGTCATCATGGATTTGCGTCGCGGCATTCAAGAGGATGACCTGCAACTCATCGAGGCGCTCCCGCACTTTGGCATCCAGCCAGTGTTGGTCTTTACCAAGGCGGACAAGTACAAGCGCAACGCCAGAAAGCAGCGCCGAAAGGAGATCGCCGAGGAGTTTGGCGTCGAGCCTTCGGAGCTGATCCTCGCATCGAGCACCAAGAAGTTCGGGCTGGCGGATGTGTGGAAGCGCATCCTCGATATCTCGGCGACCGAGCTCGACTGATTCTCACTTCCGGTCCAAATCCGAGGCCAGCAGATGGCGTTTTTGCCGCCCCCTTTCGAGCAACGTGGGGATGTTTCCCTACGAGCAGCGATTCTCCAGGATCTCGACGCATTGGTCGCTGTCGAGTTTGCCGCGCACGCGCACCCGAGCACGCGCGCGAAGCTCGCCGGTGAATTTGCCACCGAGCGCGCGAACATCTGGTGCGCCTCACTCCCTGAACACGATAACATCGTCGGCTTCCTCTCGTTCTGGGAGATCGTCGGCGAGCTTCATATCATCGACATCGCCGTGCACCCGGACGCGCAACGGCGTGGGGTGGGGAGTGTGTTGCTCGGCGCGCTCGAGGCGTTCGCGCTGGAGCAAGGAGCGTTCGCGTTGACGCTCGAGGTGAGGTTGTCCAACGCTCCAGCGATCGCGCTCTATGAGAAGCATGGCTACGAGCAAGTCGGGTGTAGGTCACGTTACTACAGTGACAATGGCGAGGACGCCTTGATCATGACGCGTGCCTTGATCGAGCCGTGAAATCAAGCTCTCCCCAGGGTGCTCTGCAAGAACCTCTCGAGAGTCTCTTTCTCGCGGTTGATATTGCCACCATTGTCATCTATAGCGTGGGGGCGGGTGGTGCCCAGCGAGGGTGCATCACCAACTCTTACCCGGCGCCGAAGAGGAGGAGACGTGGACGCACCGCTCAAGATCTTTGCAGGAAGCAGTCACAAGCAACTCGCCCAGGACATCTGCGATACCCTCGGGGTTCCTCTCGGAGAGTCGCATACGGTCACATTCAGCAACGAAAACATGATGGTCCAGATCGACGAGAACGTCCGCGAATGCGACGTCTACGTCGTGCAGACCTCTTGCCCATCCGTGCACCGCAACCTCTTTGAATTGCTGCTCATGATCGACGCCTTGCGCTCCTCGAGCGCGGCCAGGATCACGGCGGTGATGCCTTACTTCCCCTACATTCGTAGTGACAAGAAGGACCGCCCGAGGATCTCGATCGCGGCGCGCTTGATGGCGGACCTCGTCACAGCCGCTGGTGCTCACCGCGTCCTCACCATGGACCTTCACACCCCGCAGGCGCAGGGCTTCTTCCGCATTCCTGTGGATCAACTCCAAGCCGCCGCGCCTCTGTGTGAGCGCATCAGCCGCGAGGACACCTCGAACTGGGTGCTCGTCGCAGCGGACGCTGGCGAGGCAAAGGATATCGGCCGCTACGCGAACCGCCTCGACCTCCCGATCGCGATCATCGACAAGCGCCGTGATGGCGACAACGAGTCACCTCGCGCGGTGAACCTGATCGGTGATATCGCAGGGAAGACGGCGTTGATCGTGGATGATGAGATCGCCAGCGGCGGGACGCTTTGCGAGGCTGCTTCCTTCCTGAAGGCGCAAGGCGCAGAGCGCGTCATCGCCGTCGCCACGCACCCCGTGTTTAGCTCGGACAACATCAAGCAACGCCTCGACGAGGCGTTCATCGAGCGGGTGATCGTGACCGATACGATCCCGATCCCCGGCGAGCGTCTCTCGAACAAGGTCGAGATCATTACGGTCGCAGAGCTCTTCTCGAAGGCAATCAGTCGCATTCACGATGGCCGCAGCGTCAGCGCGCTATTCTGATTCCTGACGCGCGTCCCATGCTTGCAGCAACTGGAAGAGCTCGACCATCGAGAGGTTCGGGTCGTAGAACTCCAGGAAGTCAGGCAACTCGTCCATGCATGGGATGCGCTCGAGGTACTCGGCCCACTTCATAAACGGCACGAGGTGTGGCCGCGCGGTCAGCACCTCCTGTCGCAGAAGCGTGCTCGTGATCTTCCCCTCCGCCAGAAAGCCGCTCTCCTCGTAGACCTCGAGGAAGGCGTCGCGATCCCACTCCACCTGTCGAAACTCGACCTCCCAGGAGTCATTGTCCTGGGTGAGGATGGCGTATTGCGCGCGCCAGTCCCCATTAAATGGCAGCCCCACCGAGCCCACGTTCACGAACGTCACGCCGTTTGCTTCGGCGAACATCGGGCGGTGTGTGTGTGCGGTGGCGAAGGCGGTGCCACTGATTTGCGAGGCGATCTCTTCGAGGCGCTCCGTGGCGGTCCACTTGCCGATCCCTTCCTGATTGGAGGCAGGGGTGCCGTGGTAGATGTGGAGTTGAGGGACGAGCGCGCTCTGCATGGAGAAGGGGAGGGCGTCGATAAAGTCGACGTGCTCGCGCGAGAGCTCGTTGGCCATCCAGCGTGAGGCGGCCCACTCCTCGGTCTCCTCCCATTCACGGGGGATGCGCCCGTGGTAGAAGTTGATGAGGTAATCCTCGTGGTTGCCGCGCACGCATGGCCAGCCGAGCTCGATGACGCGCTCGACGATCGCGGAGCCTTGCGGGCCTCGACCGACGAGATCACCTGCGATGATGATCTCGTCAGGGGACTGCTGCTCGATATCTGCGATGACCGCCTCGAAGGCGGGCACGTTCGCGTGGATGTCTGCCAGGATGGCGATTCGTGTGGTCACAATCAGCGCTCGCGCACGGGTAGCTGGGGCACATCGAGGATCAAAATGCTGCCAAGGAGAGGCTCCTGTCAACTGCGCAGCAAGAACGCAAAGGAGGCCATTCGGTGGCAGCGTGGCTACCGAATGGCCTCCTTTCAAGTCTCACTCAGGGGAAAGCTTGGTGACTTGGCGAGGACGTCCCGAGCATCCCTGGTGCCTTAGCACCAGAGGTAGGGGCGCCAACGCTCGGGGTGGTTGCCTTCCTCGTGCGCGCCACCGAGCGCGAAGGGTGACCAACGCGGCTCCTTGGGCGTCTTGTTCAGCGGCATGCCGGACTCGGCAGGCGTGCGGTCCCCCTTGATGCGGTTGCACTCCTGGCACGAGGTCACGATGTTCACCCAGCTCGTCTCGCCGCCACGGCTTCGCGGCATGACGTGGTCAAAGGTCAGCTGAGACGGAGAGAACTTCTGGGCGCAGTACTGGCATGTGTACCCATCACGACGGTAGACATTCCCGCGGGAGAACTGCACAGGCTTGCGAGGCACGCGCACACGGCGGTAGAGACGCAATACGCTGGGCAATGCATGCACATCATTGGTCGAGCGAATGTCCTCGTCCTGGCGCTCGAGCATCTCTGCCTTGCCAAGGAACAGGAGCGTGATCGCCTTCTTCCAGGAGATGATCTTGATGGGCTCGTATGTCGCGTTCAGCAGTAAAGCGGGCTCCATGGTGCTGCCTCTCTTTGTTTTGGCTCTCCTCTCGTTTTCCTCGTCGAGAGTTTTCGAGCGCGTCCTCGCTGATCCTCACGCACGTACCCTTCTGACGTGTACGTGCGTGAGATATTCGCGCGGCCGACCTCGTCTGTTCCGATTTCACCGCCTCGTGGGTTCCCTTTTGCAAACCTCTCGTGTGATCGAGAGGTCTTGTAGGGGCGCTCACGATGCATCCTCATCGGCTGGCATCTTCGCGCTCCCTCCGTGGGGAAGATGCCATAAGAGGGGGGTGAAGGAACAAGTCATGTATGGCCACATCCTTTGGGGAAGGGGAGGAGGTGTCGATACGCTTGACTCGGTTCCATCAATAACCCACCAGACAGGTTTTTTGTGGTTTCGGCGCGCGTATTGTACCACCAGCAGCCGACGAAACAACCGACGAACCCCCCTTAATTATTTCATTTTGGTGAACTTTTTCACCGCTGCGCTCTGGCCATGGTCAAGACGAGCACCTTTTTTGCCCCCGCCGCGAGCGTCGCAGAGGCGATCTCGTTGGCCGTCGCGCCCGTGGTGTAGACATCATCGAAGATGACCACGACGCGATCATCGAGGCGCTCGCGCGCGCCAAACGCACCCTCCAGGTTTTGGATTCTCGCCAACCTCCCGAGCCCCGCCTGTTGCGCTGTTCTTCGCCGCTTCTCGAGGATGCCCTGGCGCAGCATGACGCCAGGAATAGGGGCGCTCAGGACATGCCGGACGAGCTTTGCTGGCGCGTGAAATCCGCGTGAGAGGAGCGCTGCCGGGTGCATCGGCACGGGGTGCACCTCGAGCGGCCCGTGTTGCTCCACCCAGTCGCCAAGCTGCGAGAGGAGATCCTCGCGCAGCAACGCCGCGATATCGCGTATCAATGCCTCCTGCTTGCCATACTTTACCTTGGGCCAGGCTGCGAGAATCGGCCCCTCATAACTCCAACAGGAGCGCGCCTCGACAAAGACAGGAGGGAAGCTGACGCAGCTCGCGCACAGGTCGCCGCCACCAGGAAACCTGCCAGCGATGCGCTCGGAGCATCCGCATCGATAGCAGAGCGGAGGCTCGATCGGCGCGAGGTCTTCTCCGCATGGCTTGCAAAGCGGCGGCGCGCCCCAGTCCACGATATGATCGCAGCAGATGCACCGCGTGGGGAAGATAAACTCCAGCAACGTGTGCGCAGCGAGCGCTGGCCAGCGCTGCCCTTGCCAATGCTTCATTTCTTGCTCCTTCTCATGGCTCGCTGGTCCTGATTCACTCGGCGTGCTAAAGCGGCTCGTTCCATGAGGTTATCGGCGTAACCTCGCATGAAGTTGCTTCGAGGAAGGAAGAGAGGTCGCAAGGTGAAGCTCGAAATTTTGGCGATGGGCAAGGTCAAGGACAAGCACTACAAGGCCCTGATGCGCGAGTATATGGGGAGGCTCGGGCATTACCTGACGGCGGTCGAGACGCCGCTGCGTGAATCGAAGCTCACCGCCCATGATGTCGCCGGTGGCCTCGAGGAGGAGGCGCGCGAGTTCGACAAGCGCTGCAACACGCACACGATCCGTGTGGCGATGGACGAGCGCGGGGAACTGCTCTCGAGCATGGAGCTCGCCAGCAAGGTCGAAGATTGGATGACCTACGGCACACGCCACGTCGCCTTTATGATCGGCAGCGCCAACGGGCTCGCCCCCGAGGTACGCGAGCAAGCCGACCTCGTCCTCGCACTCACCCCCATGACCCTACCGCACGAGATGGCCCGCGTGATGCTCGCCGAGCAACTCTATCGATCGCTGACAATCATTCGTAACGAGCCGTACCACAAGTGATGTGACGCTTCGGGCGCCTTCGGATCTGGTGGTGAGTGATGCGCCCCCCGCGGCCTCACTATCGTTCGCCGCCGCCCCCCTGAATCTCGACCTACGGTCTCGGGAGGGGGGCAGACTTGGCGTTGGTTGCTCGGTTTTTAGCCCGCAGGGAGCTTTCGGATTTTGCGGTGAGTTTTGCGAGCGCTCCCTTCTCGCGCTTCGCGCTCGGGCGCCCCCCGCAAACGACGCCTGCTGTCGTGAACCTCCAAGCAAGAGGTTGGACTTTGGCGCCATAGCAACGGAGTGACGGCGCGTTTGCTGCCCCCCATTTCTCACTGCGTTCAAAATAGGGGGCAAACTTACGCTTCGAGTCTCGTTCACAGGTTCGCATTGGGTGCCCTCGTGGAACTCATTGCGAGCTCCATGGCTCCTTATCGCGAAACGCCAACCTCGAGTCGGAGCGCGAGTTTGCCCCCTATCCGAGCGTAGCGATGGATGGGGGGCAGCAAACGCGCCGTCACTCTGTTGCTATGGCGCCAAAGTCCGACCTTTTGCTCAGTGGTTCACGACAGCAGGCGCCGTTTGCGGGGGGCGCCCGAGCGCGAAGCGTGAGAAGTGAAGCCCTCTCAAAACTCACTGCAAATCTCGAAGTACCCAGAGCGAGCCACCAACCGAGCACCCGACGCCAAGTCTGCCCCCCTCCCGAGCGAAGCGAGATACAGGGGGGCCGCGGACGAGCGGTAGCGAGGGCCGCGGGGGGCGCGAGGGCCGCGGGGGGCGCGGCGCGCGGCGCGAAGCACTCGAGCGCGCAAAAAATAAGCCGCCCAAAAATTATTCTGATGGGTTTCAGATAGACAGAACCCTCCAGCAAAATTTTTAGGCGGCTTGTTTTTTGCTCAGGCGCCAGAGGTTGGCGCTTATTCGAAAGGGTGCATGGCGAAGTGGC
>JAYZVO010000203.1:0-11169 GCA_036155555.1 Myxococcota bacterium | reverse complement strand
CGGGCTGCTCTTGCAGCAAGGCTTGCGCCGCCTCAAGGTCCTTGGCCGCGACTTCGAGGTCGAGCTCACGCGCCTCGAACGCCTCGTCCCCAGGTTGAATGAACACCCCACTCTCGCTGTCGAGATCGCGCTCGAGCGCGCCTGGGCTGACCTCTCCAGAGGGGTCCTGTTGGCCTCCTCGCTCGACGCGCTCGAGGAGAGCGCCCGAGCGCTCGACTTCCAACGCGCGCTCGGGGATTGCCAACAACTCCGCGCGCGACAGGCCGCCGAAGCTGTTCGACTCACCGATGCGCTCGAGCGCGCGCTCGCTGCGCGCGACCACTACCGCGCAGCCGACAACCCGACGCTCGAAGCGCAGGCGACACTCGACGCCCTGCTCTTCTCCATCACCTCGTTGCAAACGGGCATCACCACCGAACCTGACGCCGATGCGCTGCTCACCGAAGCGGAGCGCCTGTGTGCGCACTTGGAGCACCCGGTCTTCGAGCGCGAGATCGATTACCTGCGCGGTCTGCTGATGAGCGCCCGTGGCCAACTTCAGGAAGCGATCTCGCGGGCGCGCGTCGCCATCGAGCTGGCCAGAGAGCGCGAAGATCCGCGAGATGAGATCCGCTGGCTTCGTCAGTATCACTACTGGAACATCCGCGTCGGCGATCAGGAAGACGCGCTGCGGCTGGGACACGAATACATCACACTCAGCAAGCGCCTGGGACTCTACACGGTCAGCATCGTGATCCAACAGGCGCTCGCCATGTTGGACATTGGCCAACACGATGAAGCGAGAGCGCTGCTCGATCGCGAAATTGACCTGAGCTCACCGAGCCTGAGCACCTACGCGCGCGCTCCAGCGCATGTTATCCGTGGCCTCCACGCGCTCTTCTCGCTCGACCCCGAACAGGGCAACCTCGAGTGCAGCAAGGCGATCGAGGAGTACCGCTCCAATGACGCGCGCTCCGGGCTCGCCTTCGCGCTCGGCATCCGCTCTGTGGCGCATCACTTGTCGGGAGATATGAACGCCGCGCTCGATGATCTGGAGGAAGCGCGCGGATTGCTCGACCCGGAGCGCGCGCAGGACAGACCTCGCGTGCTCGCCATCGAGTGCTTCGAGATGACGCGCCAGCCCGATCCGAAGGAGCGCTCGAAAGGGCTGAAAGAGCTCCTCGAGCCAACGCGCGCGGACATGGTCTCGAGGCTCGCTCATCAGCTCGTCTCGCACATCTCCGAGGAGATCGAAGAGGGCACGCTCGACGTCGCCGAGGCCACGCACGACCTTCAAGTCGCCCATGACGCGCTCTGGTTCGAACTCCCCGGAGAGGAGCGCGTGGACTTGAAGCGAAGAAAGGCGCTGCGCTTCATCCTCGCCGAGCTCGTCCAACGCTACAGGGACGAGCCCGGACAGGGGATGAGCATGTACGAATTGATCGAGATCGGCTGGCCAGATGAAAACCTCGACCTCGAGAGCGGCACCAACCGCGTGCGCGCAGCGATCCATACGCTGCGCTCGCTCGGGCTGCGAGGTTTCCTGGTGAACCTCGACGGCTACATGTTGGATCAGGAGAAAGAGATCCTCGTGGTGCTCTAGCCCACGCGCCAACCCGCCGCCGTGTCTGCTTCGCGCTCGGAGTCGATGGTCAGGAGCTCGTCCTTGCGCAAGCGCTGGACCTCGAGATCCTCGCCAGCCTCGTCCTCATCCCCCCACCCCGAATCATAGCCGCCGCCAAATTCATCGAGGAACTGCAACCTGCCAAGGCGCCCGTCCGAACCAGGGACAGCGAAGAAGAGCATACCGCCACGCGCGCAAGCAAACATGCGCCCCTTGCCAACGTTCGGGTTCCGGCGAAGGTCCTGGTACAGGTCGCGCTCGGGGAGCAACACGACGCGCGAGCGGCTCACATCACGCGCGGGCTCGAGGTAGAGCTGCACGGTCTCGTAGTAGGCGTTGCCAGGGAGCCCGAACTTGAGCGGGTTCGCCTTGAGCCAGTTGAGCGCGCGACGCCAAAACGGCATGCAACGGCGCACCATGCGTTTGACATCATCAGACTGGCGACTTTGCGCCTCGGGCTCTCCCCAGTCATCCCAACGCAGGGGCACCAGCTGAGAGGCGAGCAAGTCCCTGCGCAGGAAGCTCGACTGGCGGAACATGTTGGCGATGTAGAGCAGGAGCAGCAGGAGCAGCAACCCGAAGATGCACCAGAGGATAAATGGTCCCCAGCAGCTCCAGACGCCAGCCTCGATGACCTCGACCTCGACCGGAACGCGCACCACCTCTTTCGAGCCTGCCAGTGGGACGAGTGCCAACTCGGTCTTGTACTTTCCTCCGACGCAGCAGGCATCCGATATCGCGCGCAAGCGCAGCGGCGTGGGCTTCCCGCCTGCACCAAAGGTCACCTCGCGCGTGAGCGCGGCGCCCTCCTTTGCCTCGATCACGTCGCCATCCTCGTCGAGGAAGACCACGTCGAGATCCTCTGCTGGCCACCCGCCGCGCTCGCTCTTTGGAGGAATCAACGCCTTGAACGTGACCGCCTTCTTGTGATTTCCAGTGAGTTCGATGGCCAGGTCCTCGCTCTTGCCGCCATCGATTTTGGAGACGATCGCCTTTGGCAACCCGATCTTGTTCACCAGCGAGAACTTCACCGGGAGCACCACCGAAGGCACGGTGCGCGAGCTCGCGGCGCGATCGAACTCGATCCTCAGCGCCGTGTCGACTTCGCGCGTGAACGAGGCATGACCACAGTAGGACGCGATCTTGACGGCCAGCGAATAAGTCTGGTTCGGGGTGATTTTCTGCGACTTCCCTTCCTCGACGCCGCTCAACTCGAAGGTCACGCACTCGGGCACACCATCGCGCCCCTCGACGACCATGCGGCCATTGCTCGGGGGGAAGTTCCCGTTGATGGTGAGCTCGTTATAAATCTCTGAGCCAGGGACAAGCTCGCCAAGGTCAAACCTCGGAGGGACCGCCTGGATGCTTCGCGAGGAGACCTGGAGCGTGCGCGCCGAGCCCTTGAGCACGAGCTTCTTCCCTGGCGCGCCAGGGACATCGAGCTTGAGCGTTGGCCGAAAGATATGATCGCCGCGCTCGAGGTTGACGCGCTCGAGCGTGAAGCTGGCCTTGTCACCGAGGCGATTGCCAGGGAGCTCTGAAGGAGAGGTGCTGTTCGGAGCGCTGTAACGCACGAGCGCCTCGGTGCTGCGCCCGGCGACAGACTCGGTGACGACCTCGCCATCCTCGTTGACCAGCGAGACGGTGGCACAAACGGAGGCACCGACCTCGACAAACTGCACCTCCTCCCCGCGTTCACCGCAGTTTCCTGCCGTCAGTGAGACATCGACAAAGAGCCGGTACTCGGGCACGGCGACGACCTTCCAGTCGTTGCCAGCGCCACCGATCGAGATGGAGATGGGGGTGGTTCCCGGCTTGTAATCGAGCGCCGCGTAGCGATAACGCCTCCCATCGGCGTACTGATGAACCCCTTTCCTTGGCGCCGCGAGCGCCTGTGGCGCTTCGCCCTGGCGCGTCGGGCTGATCTTGAAGGAGAGGTCCTGACCTTGATCGGGCGCGACGGCGAGCAAGCGCACGCGCCTGGCGGCGTGGTGGGCCTCGAGCTCGCTCTTTCCGGGTTGCAGCAGGTACGCCTCGTAACCTTGCGAGCGAGAGAGCGCGCTGGCGAAAGGCTTGAGGATGGTGGTCGGATCTTGCGCGCTGACGAGCGTCTCTTCGCCGTCGGTGGCGCGCGCGATCGAGACGAGCGAGCGCGAGTATTCACGCCCCTTGAAGCGCAGGAGGAAGAACTTGAACAGCCCCGCCTCGTGCGAGCTCAGGCCACTTAGAAAATCACTGGCCTCGGGAGGTTCGCCGGTGCACTCGCCATCGGTCAAAAAGAAGACCACCTGGGCGACGTTGCTGCGATTGGCGCGGTTGAGCTCTTGCTTGACCGCATCGAGCGCGACCTTGCAAGGGGTGTGTTGGCCGCGGTAGGCGGCCAGCGTGTTGCTCAGATCGAGTTGTTTGACGCGACCTGCGCGTCCTGTCCTGAGCGCTGAAATCGGCGCGATCGACTCGCCATCGGAGGGACCATTGAGACGGACAACGGTGACTTCATCCGCGTCATCGAGCATGCTCAGGAGCGAGCGCACGGCGAACACCGAGAGGCGATCGGGATCTGCCGGGGGGCCGCCTCGCGTCTGCTTGCTCATGCTGCCCGAGTCATCGATGACGAAGACATACTGGGCGGTTCGCGCTTGCGCAGACGAGACCTCGCCTTGGGCAAGCGCGACCTTGCTCGTGCCGAACAGGAGCAAAAAGAAGCACCCGAGCGCAAAGACCCATTGCCGCCTGACAAGCATCCTCGACAACTCGCGCACTGGCTCGAGAAACCTCACCTCGCTACGCTTCACAGATCCTCCGATTCGGATGGGATAGAGGAGTCAAGATGACTTTTTTTGAACTTTTTTGTCAACCTCCCTCCCCCGCGCACCAAGCGGACAATCGTATAACTTTCCAGTATTCATAATCGGCCATGTGGTTTGCCGATAAATGGTTTCGTGCGCAAGTTATTCTCTACACGAAGCCTGTGGAGGGATTCCTAACCCCGTGGTCCCCCACGTCACAATACCCCCAGTTCTTCTCAAAGGACGCGGATCATCCCAACTTTCTCGATGGCAAGTCGCTCTCAGTGCCAAAGACAAAGGATCTGGCGACCCTGGCTAGGAACGAAGGAGATGCATGGGTACCAAAGCTCAGGAACTTGCTCGTTTTATCAGGAAAACCCAGTACAAACACCTCGACGAAGAGACCATTCTCACGCTCAAGCGAAGCCTCCTCGACACCTTCGGGGTCGCGATCGCTGCCATCGAGGCACCTCCTTTACGAGCCCTGCGCGTTCATGCCAACGACTTCAATCCAACGGGCACATCCACACTAATCGGTGATGGGCGCGGCGCACCGGATATTGCCGCGTTCTACAATGCTGGACTCATCGGTTACCTCGACTTCCAGGACGGGTACATGGCTCGCAATGAGTCTGCCCACCCGAGCATGATTCTTGGAGGAATCCTCGCAGCCCTCGAATATCGTGGCGGCGACGGAAAAGACCTGCTCACGGCCATGGCGATTGGCTATCAAATCATCGCCAAAATGTGCGACCAGATCTCGGCTCGAGCTTGCGGGCTCGACCGCACCCTTCACACCTCGACGGCGACCGCTGCTGCGGTCGGCAAGATCCTTGACCTCGACGAAGAACGCCTGGCGCATGCGATCGCCATCAGCGCCACCTCGAGCCTCGCGCTTCGATCGACGCGCACGGGTTCGCTCTCGGACTGGACGCATATGGCCGTCCCGGACGCAGTGCGACGTGGGCTGGACGCGGCGTTTTTGGCCATGCGCGGGATCACGGGTCCCTCGCAGGTCTTCGAGGGGAGCGAGGGGATCGGCGAGATTTTGGGCGTGAGCCTGGATGTCGACTGGGAGCCTGGCGTGGTCGATCGCGTCTCGCATGTGAACCTGCGTAAGTACAACGCAGACATTCACGCGCAATCCGCGATCGAAATGACCATCCAACTGCGCGCCCACCATGACATCAACCCCGAGAATGTCACGCGCGTCGAGGTCGAGACCTTTGACCTCGCGCACGAGCTCATCGGGGGCGGCAATGGTGACGATCGCACAGATGTGATGAACCGCGAAGAGGCGGCGCGAAGCCTCCCCTTCCTCATCTCCGCTGCCTTGCTCGATGGCAAGCTCGACCCGAGCCAGTATCGCCACCGACGCATTCGCCAGCAAGACATGCAGGAGATGACCGATCTCATCGAGGTCTCCTCGAGCAAGGAGCTCACCGAGGCGTTCCCTGAACAACTCGGCTGCAAGATCACGATCCACACCAAGGATGGTGAGAGCTACTCGTGCGAGAAGACCAGCTACAGCGGTCACCACACCAAGCCGATGAGCTGGGAACAGGTCATCGACAAGTTCACGACCTTGACCGAGGAGTTCGCCAACGAGCAACTCCGCAGCGCGACCATCGCGCTGTGCGAGGAGATCGAGAAGCACCCGGTCGACAACATCACCCGTGTCCTGGCGCGCGTCGAGCCACAATAAGGCTCGCATAAACCGCCAAGAAAACAAGATGGCGAGGATTGCCTCAAATGAGACAATCCTCGCCATCTTTCTTTGTTTTGCCTCACGTGAGGCATTTCAGACGTTCACTTCTCGCCTTGCTCGGGGACGATAAAGAGGATGATGTCGAGCTGGGATTGCTCGGTCTCGACCGAGGTATCGACCTCGAGGCCAGGGTAGTAATTGAGCGCCTTGAGCCCGAGCGTCTCCTTGGTCTCCTTGCCCTTGATCTGGTACATGCCCCAGCCGAGCTGGCGACCATCCTTTTTGAGATCACGCCTGACCGCGCGCACCGTGCCAGCCTTGTACGAGGGCACGTGCGAGGACGCCTTCTCGAAGCTGTACGGGATGGGGGTCTTGTCCTTTTTGGGGAACGAGTAGGAGATCTCCCAGCCAATGAGTTTGGGATACCCCTTCAGGTGTCCGAGCGCAGACTCGTCGAACGCAGCTCGCGCTTTCTCGATGCGCTCCTCTTCGGCGGCGCGTGCGGCGGGGTCCTCGGGGAGGCTGTCGTAATGCACCGGCGCGAACTTCTTGTAGTCCGCCTCGATGCTGGTGAGGACCTTGTCGATCGAGGCTTTCTCGGCGGCATAGGTCTTCTCGGCCCACTCCTGGTCCGGCTCGTCCGAGCAACCAGTGAACATGGCCAAGGCGACCATCGCGATCATCAAAACCCAGAGCCCTCGTGCGCGTTGCATTCCTCGCCCTCTCCTCTTCGCTTACTCTAAAGCCGGCGATTCACTCTCGCGGCGGCTCCCAAAACGGCTGACGGACCTTCTATCATCCATCATGAATCCCGTCACGGCTCAAGGCCAAAATAGACACGTCTCCCTCATGGCAAGGCTTCGCGCCGCTCACTGGCGATATAGGTCAACGCGCCAAAGCAAACCAGCGGGATAAGCGCCATCGCGTACTGGGCGTGAACCATGTGCGTGAATATCGACCCCAGCATGATCGCACCCAGCGCGAGCGCCGCATAAAATGCGGTCCTCGGAATCAGCAACAGGATCGCTCCCATGAACTCCGCGCCGCCGATCAGCTGACGAAACCACTCCGGGTATCCCCACTGCTCGAACCTGTGCATGGCGATCTCGACGCCGCCCAGTTTGGGAATCCCTGCCGCGATGAAAATAATCGAGAGCACGATCGTCACCGCCCAGACACCAGCGGCCCTCGGGTTGGCGAAGGGATCGAGCGTCGGCGCCTCGGTGTGGCGTGTGTGATCGACGTCCACGGGCAACATGGACGCGTGCCGCTCTGCCCAGGAGAGCCGTAAGAATAAGATCCCGATAGCGCCGAGCGCGGCGACGACCACTCCGACCCGAAGACCTTGAACCAACATTGCAGTTTCCACGATATACCTCCTGATGCTCTCTTTTTTGATCTTTGCTCGGACATTTCAAAGCGCCCGAGACGAAGCGAGGGCGCCATCGCAGTTGCGATGGCGCCCTCGGCTCTCGTGATCAAATCTGCAGACGTGCAGAGAGGAAGCAAGTGGTTGAAATCAGGAGCCGTACTTGACCGAGCAACCGTATGGCTTGGTCTGGGTCGTCTCGACCTCTTTGCCCGCCTTGAGCGCTTCGAGCGTGGTCGTGATGTAGTTCGTCGCCTCACCCTTCTTCTCGCCGCGAGGATCATCGTCGATGGCGCCCGAGTAACGAAGCGTGCCTTCCTTGTCGACGACGTACATGTGCGGCGTGGTCTTTGCCGCGTAGGTGCGACCCACGTCACCGCTCGGGTCGAGCAGGATCGGGTAGCCGATGCCGTGCTTCTCTTTCCACGCCGTTGCTTCCTCGGCCTTGACGAAGTTGGACGAATCCACAGCCAACCAGACCACGTCATCCCCGCTCGCGTCGGCGGTGGTGGTCATCGTCTTGGCGTCGTAGTGACGCACGACGTAGGGACAGGTCGGGTTGGTCCACTCGAGGACGACGTGCTTGCCCTTGTAATCGCTGAGCTTGTGCTCCTTGCCAGAGGCGTCGGTCAGCGTGAAGTCAGGGGCGGGCTTGCCAACCTCGGCGAGTTCGGTGGGCTTGGCCTCTTCGGCCTTCTCGGTGTCGGCCTTGGCCGCGGCGCCAGGATCTTCTCCCTTTGCCTCTTCCGTAGCTTCTTTCTTGGTCGCGTCCTCGACGGGCGCCTTGGCAGAGGCGTCCTCTTTCTTGGCTTCCTTGGGCTCGCAGCCGAGCGTCAAACCCGCGATAATGGATACGAACAAGAATGTGAGCGATGAGCGCATGTTTAACTCCCTTGGAGGGTCGATGTTGCGAGTTGCTCGGGGGGAGACACTGAGAGAGTGAAAATCACCCGACAGCTCCCCCGCAACAGGTCGTGCTTTTCGCCTATCGCGCGCCTCTCTTAGATCGGTGCGCGGGCGTACAATATTACAGCTCTACTAAACAACCGACAAGGCGCGGTCTTGACGTTGTTCTCTGTGCGTCTCGCCGCGCCGAGACGAGGTCTGGCTCATGGCGTTCGAGCGCGCGCGGTTTGCATCGAGTCGATCACCAGTTGCTCGGTGAGCAGCTCGGGCAAGACCTCGGGTCGCTCGGGTTGCGTTGGCGAATAGACGAGATACATCGGGACGCCCCCCTTGCCATGTTTGGCCAGGATGGCGCGGATGCGTTCGTCACGCCGCGTCCAGTCTGCCTTGAACATCACCACACCGTTCTTGTCGATGGCATCGAGCACGGGCTCTTTTGCCAACACGGTGCGCTCGTTGACCTTGCAGGTGATGCACCAGTCGGCGGTGAAGTCCACGAAGACGGGTTTGCCGCTGGCGAGCTCTGCGCGGATATGCTCCTCGTCAAAAGGCTTCCAGTCGATCCCGTCATTTGAATGAGATGCAGCCACCTCCCCGGAGGTTTCTGGCGCATCGGAAAAGAGTTGGTATGCCCAGGCGCCCGTGGCGCCCACGATCGCCAGGGCAAAGACCTGCGCGAGCCGCTTCTTGAACGCGCTCGGTCCATATTGAACGAGGCCAAACACCCACGCGCCGATCGAAACCGCGATCAGGAAAACCAACGATACCGCCATCCCATTGGAGCCAAAGCTCTGCCCGATAAGCCAAATAAGCCAGACAGTCGTCGCGAGCAGTGAGAACGCGAGCAGGTGCTTCAGGTGCTCGAGCCATGGACCTGGCTTTGGCAACAACCGGGTCCACGCGGGCAAGGCACACAGGATCACGAAGGGGAGCGCCAAGCCGACGCCGAGCATGACAAAGATCGACAGGATCATCAGCGCTGGCGCGCTCAACGCGAACCCCATGGCGGTCCCCATAAAGGGAGCCGAGCATGGCGTGGCGAGCAACACGCAGAGCAAGCCTTCGGCGAAGCTCTGCTTTAACCCTGGCTCGATATCAGCCATGGCGCCAAGCTTCGACCCCATCGGCACGTCGAACTCGAAGGCGCCAAAGAGGTTGACCGCAAACAGGATCAAGATCCCGCCGAGACCGAGCAAGAAGTAAGGGTTCTGGAACTGGAACCCCCACCCCACGGTCGCGCCGACAAAACGCATCCCGATAACGACGAGCGCCATGGCCACCATCGTCACGAGGATTCCTGCGGCGTAGGCGATCCCGTGGGTGAGCATCGCGTTGCGGTCCTTGTGGGCGACCTGTGTGATCGAGGCGATCTTGAGCGTCAACACCGGAAACACACAGGGCATGACGTTGAGGATCATCCCGCCGAGGAAGGCGAACAGGATCGCGTACAGGAACCCGATCGGCTCTGTGGGAGCCTGCGCTGGAGGTTGTGCGTTGGAGAGGTCATCAACTGTAGAACTGGCGAGGCTCGAGTCTGTTGGAGGTGCTGCCATCGCGAGCGGCGTCGCCAGGATATCGGCGCCCTTGTCTGCGGTGGGGATCGCATGCTCGAAGGTGACCGCGAGCGGTTTTTTGTCCTCGAGCGCGCGCAACTTGATGACGCCAGCGACGCGCGTGGCGTCGGCTTTCTTTCCTGGCGCGACGCTTCCTTTCAGGAGGAAGGTCACCGCGCCCCCATCATCAGCGATCTGCACGCGCTCGACCTTCCAGCCAATCATCGGAGCAAGATCCGGGATCAGCGCGCGCGTGGTCACGCCGCTGCCTCCCGTATCGAGCTCGTAGCGCTTGCAGGTGCCAGGTTTGGTTTTGTCACAGAGCTCGACCTTGACCTGGGCCGAGACCGCATCCCCCGGCCTGAACTTATCCTGGGATGTCTTGACCTCGAGGCCAAAGCCCGCCTTCTTCGCGGTGATGGGGAGCTGCGAGTCATGCTCGGCGAAGAGCGCGAGCACGTCCTTGTCTGCCGGTTCTGGCGCCTGCTCGACGGGCACGGTGAGTTGCATCGTCTGGTTCCCAGGGATGCACTCGACCTGGCAGGTGAGGTAGTCGGCGGTGGCGGTGAAGGTGACCTCTGTGGCGTCGAGTTTCTCGGGGAGTGTGACGACGCCGACATGCATCACGCGCAGCTCGTAGCCGAACGTCGTGATGTCCCCCTTCTCGAGATAAAACACCTTTGGCGCAGGCCAGCTCATCGCGCCAGCCTTTGCTTCTGGCAGATCCTTTGCCTGATAGGTCACGCGCGTCGCCAGACCGGAGTCACCGGAGTTTCGCCAGTACGTATGCCAGTGATGGTCAGGCAGCATCATCACGCCGAGGCGGACCTTTTGTCCGGGCGCGACTGATTTGGAGTCGATGTAGAGCCTGCTCTCGACGCGCGCCTCGCCAGCGCGATCATCGAACGCCCCCTCGGCGCGCGCGCCTTCGGGGACAGGGACAAGCGCGGGCTCTGCGGCGCGCGCATGCGTTGCCCCAAACATCCCTACGAGCAGCAGGGCTGCGGACAAAAACAGGTGGGGTCGAGTGCTTTCGAGCATACTGCGTTATTCTTCGAGGAGAAAAGAGAACGACCGACAGCCAGAGGAACAGGTAGACCTGTGTAGAGATTCCGGCATATCTCTCACGAGCATAACGTTCAGAAACCCAGATGCAAGAACCCGAAGAGGCGCGGTGCGCGTGCACATCGCCACTTCGGGGGGTCCAGCGTTCGTGGATATCCCGTCCCCAGGGTCCGCAC
>JAYZVO010000202.1:0-14803 GCA_036155555.1 Myxococcota bacterium | reverse complement strand
GGCGGGGGGGGGGGGGGGCCTCCCGGGGCGCGGGGGGGGCCGCGACGTCTGGTTTGCATCCATAAACAAACGACGAGCCCGAGCGACACGAGCGAGTTGGCGCGAGAAGCAGGACTTCTTCGACATCTCTTTTTTTGCTCGTATGGCTCGGGCTCGTCGGTTTACTGCGCCCTTATTATAAGGTCAGGCTCAGGCGTCTTCGCCTTCTGCTGCTTCTTCTTCCGAAGCTGCGAGCAGCGCCTTGCCGTGTGGGCGAAGGTGGAGCTCGTCGAGTTGCAGGAGATCCACAGGGCTTGGCGCCTTGCACATCAGGTCGGATGCGCGCTGTGTTTTCGGGAACGCGATCACGTCGCGCAAGCTCGGTGCGCCGGTCAGGAGCATGATCAGGCGGTCCATCCCGAAGGCGATGCCACCGTGGGGTGGGGTGCCGTAGGTGAGCGCGTCGAGGAGGAAGCCGAACTTGGCGCGCGCCTCCTCTTCGGTCAGGCCGAGCAGCCCGAAGACCTTCCACTGCACGTCCTCGCGGTGGATACGGATCGATCCACCGGCGACCTCGTTGCCGTTGAGGACGAGGTCATATGCTTGCGCGCGCGCCGCGTCAGGATCTTCCTCGAGCGAGTCGAAGAACTGAGGGAGCGGCGAGGTGAAGGGGTGGTGCATGGCGTAGTAGCGCTCTTCTTCCTCGTCGTATTCGAACATGGGGAAGTCGACGACCCAGCAGAACTTGAACTCGCTCTCGTCGATGAGGCCGAGGTCAGCGCCAAGCTTCTTGCGAAGTTGGCCGAGGCTCGCGCAGGTGACCGATTCCTTCGCCGCGACCATGAGCAACAGATCGCCAGCTTCTGCGCCGGTGGCGGTCGCGATGGCCGCGCGCTCGTCGTCGGAGAAGAACTTCGAGACGCCGCCGCTCCAGCCGTCGGCGTTGACCTTGGACCAGGCGAGCCCTTTGGCGCCGTAGATCTTGACGAAGTCCTCGAGCGCGTCGATGTCCTTGCGGCTCAGGGCGTCGTTGCCCCCCTTGACGCAGAGGGCGCGCACGACACCGCCGTTGGCGATCGTGTCCGAGAACACCTTGAACGAGGAGTCCTTGACGTGCTCGCCGAGGTCCGTGATCTCGAGCCCGAAGCGAAGGTCGGGGTTGTCCACGCCAAAGCGACGCATCGCCTCGTCGTAGGAGAGGCGCTCGAAGCTCGCGTCGAGGTCGATGTCGAGGATCTTCTTGAAGACGCGACGCATCATCCCTTCGCACACCGAGATGACATCTTCGGCGGTGACAAAGGAGAGCTCCATATCGATCTGGGTGAACTCGGGCTGGCGATCCGCTCGAAGATCCTCGTCGCGGAAGCAACGCACGATCTGGAAGTAGCGGTCATAGCCAGAGATCATCAGCAACTGCTTGAAGATCTGCGGGCTCTGCGGGAGCGCGTAGAACTGGCCGGGGTGCACGCGGCTCGGGACCAGGTAATCCCTGGCGCCCTCGGGCGTGGATTTCGTGAGGAAGGGGGTCTCGATCTCGAGGAAGCCGTTCTCCTCGAGGTAATTGCGCACGATCATGTTCACGCGCGAGCGCGTCACGAGCGCTTGTTGGAGAGGCCCACGGCGCAAGTCCAGGTAGCGATACTCGAGGCGAAGCATCTCGCTCGCGTCGGTGTTGTCGCGGATAGGGAAGGGGGGCGTCTTGGACTTCGAGAAGACCTCGAGCTTGTGCGCGAGCACCTCGATGTCGCCCGTGGCGAGCTTGTCCGAGGTGTTCTCACCGCGCGAGACGACCTTGCCCTCGATGGCCACGCACCACTCGTTGCGGAGCGCCTTGGCCTCCTCGAGCGCGTCGGTATTGTAGTCGGGATCAAAGCGAACCTGGACGATGCCCGTGCGATCACGCAAGTCGGCAAAGAGCAGTCCGCCAAGGTCACGAGTATTGGCGACCCAGCCAAAGAGGGTCACCGTATCGCCCTCGTTGGCCGCGCGAAGATCACCACACATATGGGTGCGGTTGTTCTGGTCCAGGTATGAGGCCACGTTCCAACTCCTTCCAATGGTCCATTGGTTTCGAGCAAATCAACGTCTCGATATCGACTCGCCCATAAGCCACCGTGCTCGATTCGATGGCTGGCGAAATAGCCGCCTATGACGCAGCGCGCCAAAGTGCGAGCGCACTTTATGCACAACGCGCGATCAGGTCAACGACGCATGCATGTACGGCGCGGTCGACGCTGGTTTTCCTCGCTTGTATAGGTTGGTATTTTATTTTGACATAATATTGTGTGTCATGGGATTTTGGGACATCGAGAACGCGGTATCGAAGGGGGAGACTTCAGACCTGGCAGTGAAGCTATGCGTGAGGCAGCTTTCGGATTTGGCAGTGAGTTTTGAAAGCTCTCCCACGCTCGACGTGCGCTCGGGTCGCGCAAGAAATGCAACCTCGTCTGGGTTGTGTTATGAGTGCGCCACGCGCGACCGAACCGAAACCGACGGGGAGGGCGCGAAACTCATCGAACATGGAGGGCCTCGCCATGGACCTGTATCTGATCCGTCACGCAGAGAGTGAACTAAACCTGGATCGTCGCTTTATTGGCGGTCGAAGTCAGTGGTGTGAACTCAGCCCACGTGGAAAACAACAAGCCCTCGCGCTCGGGGCTTGGCTCGAAAAAGAGGGGCAAGCGTTCGATCGCGTGATCTCGTCGAGCGCTGTCCGCGCGCAACAAACCGCGAGGTGGGCGCTCCAGGGATTGTACCCGCTCGAGAAGATCGAGGTCGCCACCGAGCTCATCGAGATCAATATGGGGGACTACGAGGGGCAACCTCGCCAGGAGACCTACTCGCCGGAGGTCGTCGCGGCCATCCAGGCTAACCCCTGGGGGTACGTGCACCCTGGCGGAGAATCACAGCGCGACGTCGCTCGGCGTATGATCTCGTGGATCGAGGCAAACGTCGCCGCGATGCACGAGGGCTCCGATGATGCCATCGCCATCGTTTCGCATGGCCTGAGCATCCGCTGCATGCTCTCGGAGTTGTTTGACTGGGACAGAGATACGGTGCTTGAAGTGCCGGTGCGAAACACCTCGATCACGCACCTGCGCCATGTTCCAGGAAATACACCCGCGTGGGAACTCGTCGAACTCGATAAGGCCATACACCTCGAGCAGGCTGGCCTCGGCGCTCTCGATGGGATCGTGCGCCCGACCTCTGTGGATGCGGTCGAGTCGAGTGAAAGCAAGACTTGAACGCGGTGGCTTGTTGTCGAGATTGATACGGGCTAGTGAAGGATGTTCTTGTTCGCTGGCCCTCTTTTCATGATGTTTTGGAGCTTTTGTCGATGATCCTCGATCGCTTTCACTCCCTCCGCCAACCGCTTGGCGCCTTGCTCTTGTTGTTCCTCGCTGCTCCGGCGCTCCCGGCGTGCAGCGCGCGTTCACTCTATGAGCTCCCGCCCCCTCCGCCAGAGAAGGAGCGCAAGACCATCAGCCTTATTCCTGGGGAAGAGGCGAGGCAGGCAGAGCGCGATTATTTGCAGGCAAGGTCTGCTGTGATTCAGCTCAATGCTTACCTGCGCAGCAAGAGGTTCGAGGAGTCGCTCGGCCTGATGAGCCAGGAAACACAAGCGATGCTCGAGTTTCTTAGTCCGAGCCCCAAGGCAAAACAGCCCGCGCTCGCCACGCTCATCGAGGGCAAGATCAATGTTCGCGGTCAACTCCGCGATGTCGATCCTGCGGCGATGTTGCTCGCCAGTGATTTGACCCAGATCAAGGACTCGGTCGATGGGAAGGAAGAGCAAGAGACGCAACGCCGCAAGGAACTCTTCGCGCTCCAACCCGATGGCTCGATTCGAAAGATCGTCATGATCAAGGAAGGGGGGCAGTGGGTGCTCCATAAGACCAACCTCGATCAGCTCGAGGAGAAATAAGATGAGTCAGCAACCCGAGGATGCCATCTGGGAACCGGTCGAGGGCGAGCACGAGGCGCTCACCAGCGCCGCGGCCCCCTCCATGATCCATGCGCCGATGCTCCGCCGCAGAGGCTCGAGCGAGGTCGAGATCGTCGGGTTGTGTGATGATCAGAGCGCGATCCCATGGGGGTTCTGGAGCGGCGCGGCGGCCATCGCGCTACTTATCGCCTTTGTCGCCATGAAAGGCGCTGGTGGTGGCATCTTCGCCATGCGCGATGTCCTCATCGCCGTGATCCTCGGTGGCATCGCCGTGGCGATGTTTCGCTACGGCCCCAGCGGAAACCAACGCCTCATCGAGCTCGCCACCATCGATCTCGATCGCCGCCAGCTCGCCTGGTCCTCGCGCTCGGAAAGCAGCGGCCCCCAACTCGTGGCGACCTTCGAGGAGATCACCGAGGTTGTTTTCGCGATGATTTCCTTCCCTGTCTCACCGGCGCGCCCCGACGCCAGGATTCATGTCTATACCTTGCTCGTACGCGTGGCCGGGTGGGGCGGGGTGGCCGAAGGGGAGCTTGTCCCGATCATCGAGGCATCCCCGAACAAGCGCGAGGTGTTTGTCATCGCGCAACAGCTCGCGGCGGCTTCTGGCGTTGAGGTCACGCAAATCGGTGAAGGAATCCAGCTCGGTTAGGCGACGGAGGAGGGGATGGAGATGGATCTTTTCGGGGAAGTGCGCAGCATCCTGCAAGAACCCCCCTCGCTAAGCTCCTTCTTCAGGTTGCGTGGCCTCTTCGAGGATGGCTCCTGCCCCGAGGAGGTCTTTGTCTATATCGACGAACACCTCGGGCGCTGGCCACCAAACATTCCTCGCTACATTCCTCACATGTGGTTGCCAAAAGATGGCGGAGCGCTGCCAAGGGTGGCTTCGTTTTGCAACGCCTTCGTGCTCACTGATTCTGATACGAGCTTTGAAGTCGTGCGCTCCTGGCTAGGTTCGGAGCACTCGAGAGGTTTGTCTCTGCTCGGGTTGCCGAGGTTTCGGATCTCTGCCGAACAGTGGCAGATGCTCGGCGAGCTGGATGCGTTGCAGGCGCTGGGCTACCTGGATGTTTCTGGCTGTGGGTTAGGTGAGGAAGGGAGCGCAGTGATTTGTTCGCTCCCCTTTCTAAAGGGTTTGCAGACGCTCGATGTGAGCTCGAACGCCATTGGCGAGGAGGGGCTCGACGCGCTCGCTGCGGTGCCCTGGAGTCGTCTCGAGACCTTGCGCACGAGGGTAAACAGCCTGGATGCTTTCGCGCTCGGTGGGTTCGTCCGCGGCGAGCATTGGTCGACGGTGAGAACGCTCGACCTGTCGAACAATCCGATCGGAGAGGATGGCGTCGAGAGGATCGCGCGAGCGCGTGGTCTGGCTTCGGTTGTTTCGCTCTCGTTCGCGTATTGCAACATCACCTCGGGAGGTCTCGCGCGTTTGGCTCGAGGGGATGGCTTGAGGCAACTCGAATCGCTGGATCTCTCGAGCACCTCGATCGAGGATCTCTCGGAGAACGCGCATCGCCTGGAGCGATTCTCGAAGTTGCGCGAGCTGCGCTTGCATGGGAACAGGTTGCGCGCCGAAAACCTCGCGTTTTTGCTCGAAGACGGAGTCATCCCACAACTCGAGGTGCTCGATCTGAGCGTCACCGCGCTCGGTGACGAGGGGATCGCGAGGATCGCCCGGTGCGATCGCTTCGAGAGCTTGCGCGAGCTCCGCCTTGCTGGGAACCGCATGACCGCTGATGGCGCGAGGGCATTGGCGCAGGCAACCTGGCTCTCCGGGCTCGAGAAGCTCGACCTTGGCCTGGTCAACGACGCCAGGCTGGATGTCGTCGAGGCGATCGCCAGCGCTCCGTTTTTGCCCGAGGCACTAAAGCAGCCCTGGCGAGAGAGACACGCGCGTTTGCTCGCCAGAGGGTGACGCGATGCTCCTTCATCGTGAGGTCGATGTGTGAACCTGTGCGCGGTGGCCCGCAAAAAAGAAGCCGCCGAAAAATTATGCTGTGAGGGGTCCGTCGATTTTGACCGTTCATCATAATTTTTCGGCGGCTTCTTTTTTGCTCGGGCGCCAGAGGTTGGTGACTTGGGCAAGAAGCACGAGTGATACTTTAGGGTTTAGCGGCACACGGTTTTCTTCTGGTCTTCATTGAAAAAGCAAGAGGTGCCCTGTGTGCACTGTTGTTCGACGACGCCATCCTGATCCATATCGCATGGAGTGAAGCCGAGTTCGATGCACTGGTCGCTGCCATTGAAATTGACGCAGGTCGGTCTGGTTGAGTCGCAGATGGCCTCGGGGTTTCCATCCTGGTTTCCGTCGCAGAGTTCCTGGTTTGGGAGCATGCAACGGTTGTCAGGAGTGCAACGACCCACGGCGCAAAGTGTGAATCGGCTGTTCGGGTCCTGATTGCAAACTTCGATACCTGCGGGCACGCAGAAGTCTCGATCATAGTAGAAGACACAAGCCTGAGCGTCTCCATCACAGGCGGTCTCGGCGTTGCCATCGTTGTTCGCGTCGCAAGGAACATCGAAGAGACCTATGCAGGCGTCCTTACCGTTCACAAATGCGCACTGTTCATCGAGTGTATTGCAGGCTGCCTCGGCGTTTCCGTCGTTATTCGCGTCACATTCGGCCTCTTCCGGGCGCAAGCAGGTGTAGTTTCCATCAACGTAGCCGCATCCAGGCTTTTCATTTTGGCAGGTGTACTCCACGCCGTTTGTGGGGTGAACACATGTAATCAGATAGTCCAGTTCGCTTTGCGAATTTGGGCCATCACAACCTGGGATGTCCTGATTGCCTGACGTCTGACACACGCAGCTGTTATCGATGTGGCAATTGGTATCTGCATTGCCGCAGCCACAGACCTGTTGGTTTAGCCGAAGGCAGGTCTCCTTTCTGGCGAAGTTGCGTTGCTCGACGCACGTCGGCGTGTTCGAATTGCAGGCGAGCGTCGCGACACCGTTGCCATCACCATCACACGGTGTTTCCGAGGGGAGCAGGCATTCATCCTTGGTTGCGCTGTTCGGATCGTTGGGGTTGCTGGCGAGCGCGACGCAGTTGGGGCGCGCAGGGGTGCAGGCGGCGTTGAAGACTCCGTCGCCGTTGGCGTCGCAAGGAATGCTTCCTCTCGGGGCGCAGGCGTCCTGCCCGTTCAACGCGAAGCACACCTCGGCCGAGTGTGCGCAGCGCGTGTCTGTCGATCCATCCCCGTTGCCGTCACAGCCGACGCCATGTTCGATGAAGCCGCAGTGATCGTTGCCCGCGTTGACGTAGCATGTCTCGAGGTAGTCGCAGGCGCGAAAGGTGCCGTCATTGTTCGCGTCACAGTTGGTCGTCCCTGCTGGAAAGCACTTGTCTTCACCCATCTCACCGATTAAGCACTCGTTGCCTGGCGCGCAGAGCGTGTCCTCCGTTCCATCATTGTTCCCATCACAGGGGATATGTGTTTCTGGCCAACAGTAATCCTGCCCGTTTCTATTGCCACACACCTGAAACGCCGAGCAAAATGTGTCCGCGGCGCCATCGGCGTTGCCATCGCAAGGCGTCTGTTGGGGCTCACAGATGGAATTGTCGGAGCAACTCAACCCAGCGTCGCAAGTTGTCCCATCGCAGCACTCCTGTGAGCGACCACCGCAAGGTGCCTGCGCGACGCATTCCAGGCCATCGAGGCATGTCAGGCCATCCAGGCATGCGGGTCCAGATGGGCAACATTCTGCGCCTTCTTGCCCGCAGTTCATCGATATCATCGAGCGGCACGTGCCACTTTCGCATGCCAACTCGGGGGAGTTGCAGGCAGGCCCCTCGGCACAACACTCCTGGTTTTCATCGCCGCAGCCTCGCTTCGATGGGAGGATCGTGACCTGGAAGATCGATGACTTGCGGCTAACCTCTGGGAAGTCATACGTCAGCTCGAGCGTCACCGTGACTGCAGAGTCTGTCATGTTCGATGGCCTTGCAGAGAGGCCCGTGAACGACACTGTGACTCCATCAGGCAGGTCGTAGTTCTCAGGAAGTCCGAGAGATAGATACATCGAATCGACATCCAGCGTGGTCGAGGATGCGCTTGCCTGTGGGAGGACATTCAGAGGTTTCGGGAGGATCGTGTCGAGTTTGGCCACCAACGCGCGAAGGTCTGACAACACCGCCAGGACCTCGACCACCGATGTTGCGTATTCATCGGGCGTAGCGCCAAAGAGGTTGGCGTAGCTCCCGGTCGCGGCGATTTGCAACTGGCTTCCCGAGGCGATGTTCGAGGTGCTGTTTACCAGTGGTTCGATGACACCCACATAGAAGTAGGCGCTGGTGATGGCGATCACGTCATCGGCGATATCGAGCAGGTTGTAGGCAACACCCACCAGACCTATCCCGCCGATGAGCGCGCCGATTCCTGTCGAACTCGAGGACAGGCCGATTGTGGCGACCGCAGCAGATGCGATCCCGTAGCGGATGCTCTGGACGACTTGGTTTCGAAAGCAGTCCCACCATCGCTCGGGCGTGCTACCCTGGATTTGACACCGCATGCTGGAGTTGAGCCAGATGTTCCCTCCGGAGCGTGTGGTATCTCCAAGTCCGAGCGCCTGCTCGTTTGCCTTGAGCATGCGCGCCGCTTCGCGAAGCTCTGCTTCATCGAGGTTTTGCAAGTCTGCCGCCGCACCATCAAGTACTCCTTCAGACCATGTTCGAAGTTCCTGGTCTGTGATTCGTGTGGCGCGCGAGCGTTGGATCTCGATCGCTTCACTCAAATAGGAGCGTGCATCCGAAGGCGCCGCAGGCGCGCTTGCGATTTCGACAATCACTGCGTTTTGAAGCGTTCCGGCCTGGACGAGGAGTTCGTAGCTTCCTGGGGAGGTGTTGGTGGGGACAACCACCGAGATCGTCGACGAGGAGACATGGGCAAATGTCGGCTTGTCTTGACCGAATACTACCTCCAGGCCATTCGACGGCAGCGCGCATCCGAAGCTCACCTCGAGTATAGAGCCCGGGTACGTGAACTCCCTTTCGATGCGCATCTTCGAGAAGTCGATGCAGGTCGTGACGTCGGGAGTTTGCACGACCTCTCCCCATGACATCATCTTGCTCGGCGAGGTGGAGTTGTCTTGCTCGCTTCCAGGTGGAGCGTTGCTGTTGGTATTGGTGCTTTGTGGTTCGGAGGAGCACGCGATGGAAGATGTCAGGAGGATAGCAAGGGATAGGTGGCGCACAAGGGGCTTCATATCGTGCTCTTTTGGTGTGTTATCGAAGTGATGTCATCGTGGGGAGGAGGGAGAGGCATGTCAAGATGACGTGGCGCTGCTTGTCTTTGGGGGCGACCTTTTGCAAGTTCTCAAAAGATCGCATTCGACCAAATGGTGCGCCCTGGATGCCGAGGACAAGAGGTTTCATTGAGGTTAGCAAGGAACCCAGGCGCCTTGACCATTTCAGGATGCGTGGTTATAGACTCCACCCACCTATATGGGACCCCTATGGACAATGGGTCGGGAGCGGCACACGGTGCCTCGTGTGAGTCATCGCGCAAGCCTCTCAATCAAAAACCGATCCTCTCGACCCACCTCACGCATTTCTCTGAGGAGTGACTCGGCATGAACATTCACGAGCATCAGGCGAAGAAAATCTTTAGCGACTACAACGTCCCCGTCCCGCGCGGGCACGTCGCTTACACTGTCGACGAGGCAGTGAGCGCAGCGGAGAAGCTTGGCGGCGATATCTTCGTCGTCAAGGCCCAGATCCACGCTGGTGGTCGCGGCAAAGGGGGCGGCGTCAAGCTCGCCAAGAGCCTCGATGAAGTCCGCGAGATCGCAGGCCAGATCCTTGGCATGCAGCTCATCACTCACCAGACTGGTCCCGAGGGTCAGAAGGTCCGCCGCCTCTACATCGAGGAAGGCGTCGACATCGCGCGTGAGCTTTACTTCGGCATGGTCGTCGACCGCGCGACCGGCAAGGTCGCCGTGATGGCGTCGACCGAGGGTGGCGTCGAGATCGAGAAGGTCGCAGAAGAGACCCCCGAGCTCATCCACACCGTGGCAGTCGAGCCCGCGCTCGGGTTCACCGACTACCAAGGGCGCAAGCTCGCCTTCGCGCTCGGTCTCGAGGGCAAAGCTGTCCGCGCCGCGACCAAGGTCTTCAAGTCGCTCTACAACTGCTTTGTCGAAACCGACTGCTCGCTCGCCGAGATCAACCCACTGGTTGTCACTGGCGACAACAAGATCATCGCGCTCGATGGCAAGATGAACTTCGACGACAACGCGCTCTTCCGTCACCCCGACATCGAAGAGCTTCGCGATGAGTCCGAGGAAGATCCAGCAGAGCTCGAGGCAAAGAACGCCTCGCTCTCCTACGTCAACCTCGATGGCAACATCGGCTGCATGGTCAACGGCGCAGGTCTTGCCATGGCGACCATGGACATCATCAAGCACTACGGCGCCGAGCCAGCGAACTTCCTCGACGTGGGCGGCGGCGCAGACGCAGCGCGCGTGGCGACCGCTTTCAAGCTCATCACTCGCGATGAGAACGTGAAAGGGATCTTCATCAACATCTTCGGCGGCATCATGAAGTGCGACGTCCTTGCAGAGGGCGTCATCGCCGCTGTCAAGGAGGTCGGCCTCACGGTTCCTCTCGTCGTTCGCCTCGAGGGCACCAACGTCGAGCGCGGCAAGGAGATCTTGAACGCGAGCGATCTCAACATCATCTCGGCCGACTCCATGGCGGATGGCGCTCAGAAAATCATCGCAGCGATCGGCTAATTTTTTGGCCCATCGCTCGAGGCAACAACGGATACGTAAGCGCGCTGCGCTCGTAATGATAGAGAATCAACGAGGAAGAAGATGAGCATCATCGTCGATGAGAATACAAAGGTTCTTGTCCAGGGCATCACCGGCTCGGCCGGTGAGTTCCACGCTGGGCAGATGATCGAATACGGCACCAAGATTGTCGGTGGCGTGACCCCAGGCAAGGGGGGCAAGATGGTTCTTGACCGCCCCGTGTTCAACACGGTCGCCGAGGGCGTCGCCGCGACTGGCGCGAACGCCACCGTCGTCTATGTCCCACCACCCTTTGCAGCGGACGCCATCCTCGAGGCGATCGACGCGGGCGTCGAGCTCGTGGTCGCCATCACCGAGGGCATCCCTGTCATGGACATGATCAAGGTCCGCGAGATCTTGAACAAGTCCAACACGCGCCTTGTCGGCCCGAACTGCCCGGGCGTGATCAGCCCCGGCAAGTGCAAGATCGGCATCATGCCAGGACACATCCACAAGCAAGGCTCGGTGGGCGTCGTCTCCAAGTCCGGCACCTTGACCTACGAGGCTGTCGGTCAGCTCTCGGTCGCAGGTCTCGGCCAGTCGACCTGTGTCGGCATCGGCGGCGACCCGATCAACGGCACCGGCTTTATCGACGTCCTCGAGCTCTTCGAGAAGGATGACCAGACCGAAGCGGTCATCATGATCGGTGAGATCGGTGGCACGGCTGAGGAAGAGGCTGCGGCCTGGATCAAGGAGAACTTCAGCAAGCCGATCATCGGCTTTGTCGCGGGCCGCACGGCTCCTCCCGGAAAGCGCATGGGCCACGCTGGCGCCATCATCTCCGGCGGCAAGGGTACGGCGGACGACAAGATCGCCGCGATGGAAGACGCTGGCATGCTCGTCGCGCCCACGCCCGCCGAGCTCGCGAGCACCTTGCAAAAGATCTACAAGGGCTGAAAACCTCGCCCCCAGATTCAGCAGTGATGTGACCCGAGCGTCACTTGCTGCGAAAAACAAACTCCCAGGGCATTGACTCGCTCGGGAGCGCTTGTTACACACCCTGCGCCGACTCTCCTGTAAATGATGCGAGAGCCGGCGCATTTTCTTTCAAAGACCAATCGCTCGAGGGCAACCTTCGAGCAAACTTCAGCCAGAGCAGGAGACGTCATGGCCATCGAGCGCACCTTCAGCATCATCAAGCCCGACGCCGTCGAGCGCGACCTTGTCGGTAAGATCATCGCACGCTTCGAAGAGGAGGGCCTTCGCCCCGTGGCGATCCGTCGCCAGCACCTCTCGAAGGCAGAGGCCGAGGGCTTCTACGCTGTCCACAGCGAGCGCCCCTTCTTTGGCGAGTTGGTCGAGTTCATGACCCGCTCTCCTGTGGTCCTCATGGCCCTCGAGGGTGAGAACGCCGTCGCGCGCAACCGCGAGATCATGGGCGCCACCAACCCTGCTGACGCAGCAGAGGGCACCATCCGCAAGCTCTACGCTCAGAGCATCGGCGAGAACAGCGTGCACGGTTCGGACTCTCTGGAGAACGCAGCGATCGAGATCGCTTACTTCTTCGCCGCTTCGACCATCGGTTGAAGTCGAGGTCTTTGACGAGAGCCTCGAGTGAAACTCGAGGTTCTCGGAAAGTCCTTTCCCCGTAAGGGGTTGCATGTTACTGATGTGTGTCCCTGTCATCCCTGTCTCGGGTCGTGACAGGGACACTTTTGTGTGTGGCTCGGAGGTTCGCTCCGAGGAAACGGTTCGCATGGGCACGACGCGCGACAGGTCACCAGAGTGACCTGGGCGCGAGGACGTGAAGGAGCTTGTGGTTATGGGTCATGTCGAAGAAAGCATCGCGTGGTTGAAGGCGCTGCCTCGTGAAGAGGAGCCCATGCGTGACGAGCGCGTCGACCTCAAGTCATTCACGCACGACGAGTTGCGTCAGCTGATGCTCGAGGGTTATGGGCAGAAGAAGTTTCGCGCCGATCAGCTCTTCGGGTGGCTCTATCAGCACCTCGCGCTCGAGATCCCGGAGATGACGAACCTCTCCAAGACGTTCCGCGCCGAGCTCGAGCGCACGGCGAACATCAGCCCGCTCGAGTTCACCGGGATGTATCCCGCCTCGGATGGCACCACGAAGATCACCTTCAAGTGTCATGATAACTCCGTCGTCGAGACCGTCTACATCCCCTCCGAGGGGCGTAACACGCTCTGCATCTCGAGCCAGGTTGGCTGCGCCATGGGCTGCACGTTCTGTTGGACGGCCAAGATGGGCCTGCACCGCAACCTGACGACCGCCGAGATCGTCGAGCAGGTCGTGCAAGCGCGCCGCCGCATGGGCGATGTCAACGGCCACATCGGAAACATCGTCTTCATGGGAATGGGCGAGCCGCTGCATAACTACGACAACGTCGTGCGCGCGATCCATATCCTCACGGAGCAAAAGGGGCTCGACTTCTCGCGCCGCAAGATCACGGTCTCGACCTCCGGGTTGGTGCCAGCGCTCGCAAAGCTCGGCGAGGACACCGACGTCAACATCGCGATCAGCCTCAACGCCACGACTGACGAGCAGCGCAGCAGGATCATGCCCGTCAACGATCGCTGGGACATCGACGAGCTGATCGCTGGTCTTCACGCGTACCCGCTCGAGAAGCGCCAGCGCATCACGATCGAGTATGTCATGATCCAGGACTTCAACGACTCGCTCGAGGACGCCGCGCGCCTGGTGAAGTTGCTCAAGGGGTTGCCCTGCAAGGTCAACCTTATCCCATTCAACCCACACCCCAAGTCGCCATTCTTGCCTCCTGCAGAGTCTGTCGTGGATGATTTCCGCGACTACCTGCACTCCAAGAATGTCTCCTGCTTCCGCCGCAAGACGCGCGGACAGGACGAGATGGCGGCCTGTGGACAGCTCGGAAAACCTGGCGATCGTCCAGAACCTCCACACGTGCGAAAGCGCCTCGAGCGCTTTCGCCGCGAGGCCGAGCAGCGCTCCTCCTGACGCGCTGATTCGCCCCTCCACATCCCGAAAAGGCAATCCTTTCGCCGCCATTGCAATCTGGGGAGCAGTGGGATAAGTGAACTGCGATTCATTCGCTCCCGTTGCTCCATAAAAGAGGAAAGAGAAATGAGCTTGCTCGTTGTTGGATCTGTCGCGCTCGATTCGGTCGAGACCCCATTTGGCAAAGTCGATGACGCCGTGGGTGGTTCGGCCATGTACTTCAGCGCTTCGGCCTCCTACTACACCGACGTTCGCCTGGTCGCCGTGGTTGGTCAGGATTTCCCTGAAGAGCCCGTGAAGTTTCTGGAAGGTCGCGGCGTCGACCTGAGCGGTCTCCACCGTACCGATGGCCAGACCTTCCGTTGGAAAGGGAAGTATGGCTTTGATCTCAACGAGGCGATCACGCTCGACACGCAGCTCAATGTCTTCGGTGATTTCAACCCGGTCCTCTCCGATGAGTACCGTCAATCCGAGGTCGTCTTCCTCGCGAACATCGATCCCACGCTCCAGCTCGAGGTCCTCGATCAAGTCGAGAACCCACGCTTTGTCGCGATGGATACGATGAACCTCTGGATCAACACCAAGCGCGACGAGCTCGAGAAGGTCATGTCCAGAGTGGATATGGTCGTCATCAACGAGACCGAGGCGCGCATGTTCGCTGGCGAGTCCAACGTGGTCATCGCAGCGCAGAAGATCCGCGAGCTCGGCCCTCAGTTTGTCGTCGTCAAGCGCGGCGAGTATGGCGCGCTGTTGTTTACGCCCGAGGACGTCTTCTTCGCGCCTGCGTATCCGCTCGAGGCCGTGTTTGACCCGACCGGGGCAGGGGACACGTTCGCTGGCGGCCTGATGGGCTACCTGGCGCGCAACGAGAAGTTTGGCCACCACGAGATGCGCCTCGCGACGATCGTGGGCTGCGTGATGGCGAGCTTCGATGTCGAGAAGTTCAGCTACGAGGCGCTCGTGGACCTCGACCTCGATAAGATCCACGGTCGCTTCGAGAAGTTCCGCAAGCTCACCTCCTTTGGTGAGCTCACGTTGCTCGACGACTGAGTCCTTTTCAGGTTCGCACCAGGCAAGAAACCGAGAGAGGCGGGGGGGGGGTGTTTGACCCCCCCCCCCCCCACGCGGTTTTGGGGGGGGGGGGGGGGTGGAGACAC
>JAYZVO010000201.1:0-13001 GCA_036155555.1 Myxococcota bacterium | reverse complement strand
GGCGAACGGGACCTTGCGATGCCGGGTACGGCCCGCGTTGAGATGGGGCGCTAGAAACTAGACGCTATAAACATGTGGGGCGCGCTCCCGCCGGTCGCGCGCCTCTCTTGTTTTTCGCGTGATTTGGCTTGTGTTTTTTGTGGGGTATTGTGGCAAGATGTGCGCGTCGAGGCTGTGCCCAAGATGCCCACCCACCAACGGAGCTGCGAATGCGCCTTTACGAAGGATTGATCCCGACCATCTCACAAGAGCTCGCCCGCGCGCTCGCAGAAGAGGAGGAGCTCCTCGAGGTCGAGCCCCGCAACATGGCCGAGCTCGAGCTCGATATCCAGGCGGTCCTCAAAGAGTATGTGCGCCAGGAGCGAGAGATCTACAACCTCGCGAGGGATATGGCCGCGCAGCGCGGTGGCCGTGGGAACGTCCACAAGCTCAAGAAGCAGTTGGCGCGTGAGCGCAAGTTCAAGATCGGTGACGAGTCGCTCGAGTACATCGTGCGCCAGTTGATCGAGGCGTTCTTCCACTCCGCGTTCGTGGAGGAGGTCTACGGCGAGGACAACGAGCTTCGTCGCACCATCACGCCAGTGCTCAAGAAGCACATGGAGCAGGAGTCCGAGGTTCACAAGGAGGTCCGCTCCAAGATCAAGAACCTCGAAGAGGGGAGCGCGGCCTGGGACATCGAGTATCAGAAGGTAATGGAGCGCCTCAAGCGCACCAAGAAGCTCGAGTGAGTGTCTCGAGCTGATGTTCTCATCAGCTCGTCGAGAGCAGGCGTTTTCGGTGCTTGCTCCACCACTTCTTCCAGTAATCTTGCAGCTTCTTTCCATCCGTTTGTTCGAGCGGCGCCCAACGTCCCGTGATCTCGCGCAGCGAGCGGTTGATGTTGTAGACGAGGTGGTCCGGTGCGCTCGGCAAGGCGGTGAGCATCGTATCGACGGCGGTGTACGCCTTGAAGAAGTTTGGCTCGACGCCGATCTCTTTCATTCCCTGCGCGACCCAGCGCTCGCGCTCGAACTGACGGTTGCTTTCCCACCAGCCCGTCCACTTCGCGTGCGCCTTCTCCAGCTCATCCACGCTGGCCTTATCCCATACGATCGCTTCGGAGTGATTCGTGATTCGACGCAGCACCAGGGCGAGCTCTTGTTTGACCTCGGGAGGTTGAATCATCAGCTGCTCGAGGATGTAGGGGACGAGCTCAGGCTCCATCTGATGTGACAGCGCGCGCGCTGCCCATGCTTTCTCTGCTGGCGAGAGCGCGCGGTCGGCGAGTTGTTCCTTGACGAACGGGATGGTCCACGGGTCGAGGCTTCGTCGCAGGAGCGCATAGAGCTTGGCGCGTGAGGAGTCGTCGATGCTGCCGGAGCGAATAAGGCGTTGCATCCCCACGATCGCGGCGCCATCGAAAGCGTAGTAGCCGCGCGCCATCCCGACGGCGCGCTCGCGCACCTCGGGGTCATCATTGTAGGCGGCGATCAACAGCGCGACTTCGGGCGCTGCCGGGCTCTGGATGGCGTCGATGTAGGCGAGCACCTCGAGGCGTGTGGCAGGATCAGGATCTTGCAGTCCAGGGAGCATCGCGATGGTGCGCTCGAGGAGCTCGCGGTCATGCCAGTCGACCCACTCCCAGCGAGGACCTCGATCGACGCAACCGCGCAACCTGTCCTCGAGATCACAGGTCAACCTCAGGTGGAAGTGATCATTGTGTGGCGAGGAGTCGGTCGGTTGCTTGAGCGCGTCCTCGGCGCGCGCGCGGATCTCTGCGGGCTCCCCGAGTTCACGGGCGTGATCGAGCAGCATTTGTTTCAGGCCAGCGCTGATGAAGATGTACTGGATTTGCGCCTTGTCGTGCGTGAGCAGCGCCTTGGCGAGCGCCCAGTTGCGCTCGACATCGAACAAATACTCGCCGCCCCCCATCGAGACGCCGTTCTCCTCGAAGGTGACGAGGTCGGGCGCCGCCTCGAGCGGCGTCCCGGTCTTCGCGTCCTTGACGTAAAAGGCGATGTCGGCGTCTCGCCCCGAGTTGTGGGAGACGCTCCAGCGAATATCTCCGCCATTCTTGTAGGCGATGTTGCCGATCGCGATCTTCGAGCCTGGGAACTGCCTGGCGACCGCTTCGCCGGAGTCCTTCAGGATGGCGAGCATGGTCGGGTGACCAAAGCGCGTGTTTCTGGGGCGAGCGCGAGGGATGATGGTGTGGTGGTCGCCGTCGAAGGCGAGCTCTTGCGAGCCAAGGAGCAAGCCCCGGCTGGTCGAGCCAGCCGAGAGCGAGCCGCTCGGTTTTTTCCATGACTCGAGGACGGAGTGATAATCGAGCGGGGCGGGGTCCTGTCTCCAGACCGAGCCGATCCTCGCATCCGTGGCGGAGATGGCGGCATCGAGCGCGAGCGTTGCCTGGGCAAAGGCGGGCTTTGCTGCCTCGGCGTTCGCCGCCTCGAGCGCGGCCGCGTGTGCCATGTCGATGGCCTCGGCGCTGCTCGAAAAATCCACAGGTGTGGGTGCTGCTCGCGAGGGTTGCTCTGCAACATCAGCGAGCCTTGTTGGGGGAAGGCTCGTCTGAGGCTGGGCGCAAGCCTCGAGCGTGATCATGGTCGAGAGGAGGCAGAGGATACTCGCCAGGGTACGCGCGCGGTTCATGGTTCTCGCTCCTGCTGTACTTCGCATCATGCGAAGGTTTTCGCTTGTTCAGGCAACTCCTTGTCGCCGCGAACTTATTCTAGCAGAGGGAACGCAGGTGCGCACATTCTTGGCGTTTTGCGCTGTGGATGTGTAGCGAGGCGCGCGCGAAACACAATCTTGACGTGGGGGCTGCATCGTGTTGAAAGGACTGTTCTTGCGCGCGTCATGGATGGTGCGCCGCCCTCTCCGCTTTGCTCTTGCTGACACTTCCCAACCATGCGTCGATTCTCAATCCTCTGGCTCCTTTTGATTGTCGTCTCGCTCTCGAGCGTCGGCTTTGCCATCCAGCGGTTGGGAGGCATGCCTCAGCTGCCCGTCACGATCGGTCCTGACATGCGCGTGCGCGAGGTCAAGATGAGCGAGGCGCCAGCAGGCTCGGTCATCGCGCTCAAGCGCGGTGACCGACTCGTCGCGCTCGACGGCCGATCCACAGAAGACCTGCGCGATTTGCGCCAGACGTTGCGTTTGATCGACACGGGCGCCGAGAAGGGAGGCGCCAGCGCAGATGGCAGCAACGCGACCTCACCATCGGTCGAGCCTATCGTCGGACCTGTGGTCAACTACCAGTTGGTGCGACCGCTGCATCGCTTCGATCTCTTGCTTCAGGGTGAACCTCTCGATCCGACCGCGTTGCCGCCAGGGGTTCATGAAGGGGACAAGCTCGTCGAATTGGACGGGCGCCCGATGAAGCCCAAGGTCGGCACCGAAGGGTTGCGCAGCATCATCTCGAGCAGGCCCGAGGCGCTGCTCGTGCTCGAGCGCGAGCAGGCCGTCTTCGATGGCGAGCTCGTGCTCGGCAAGGAGACGATGCCCTGGGGCGTGGTGGTGTGTTTCGGGATCGCGATCCTGTTGATGCTCGCGGTGTGGCGTTTTCATCACGCGACGCTCTCGCGCTGGACCGCGCTGGCGATCGCTGCCGAGACGGTGGCGTTCGCGTGGTGGTCCTTGCTCGTGTTCGAGTATCAATGGGCCATTGCTGACTACGCGCTCGCTTATGGCGCCATCATCGCGCTCGTGCTGACGCGTTCATTGGGGATCTTCGCGCGCACCGCGAGCGCAGAGGATGGCGGCGCGAACAAGTGGGGCGCGCTCGCGCTCGGCGTGGTTGGCGCTGTGTTTGTCGCTGGCACGCTCGCCGCAGGGAAGCTCCCCAACGCCGAGGTCGCGCTCCAGTTCGCCGCAGTGCTCGCTGGATTGTTCGTGATCTTCGAGATCGTCCTCACCGGCTTGAACGAGGGATCGGGCACATTGCTCGGAGAGCGCAGCGTGTACCTCGCCGGGATCTTGTTGTTTGTGATTTTGGCGTGTGTGGTCTCTTACTCGATCGAGCCAGTGGCGTTTCGCGAGGAGCGCTGGCGTTGGTTCGCCGCGATCGTGCTTGCGATGGTCTGGTTTGGCGACATCTTGCTCTGTTTTCGAGGCTTGCCCGCGACCCCGTTCGCAGAGATCGCGTCGAGGCAAGCTCGTCGCGAGCGCCTCGTGTACTTCCTTGAAGAGGTCGCCCAGCTCTACCCGCAAGTGCGCCCCGTGTTGGCGGTATCACACGAAGAGAGCGTGTTTGTTTTCGATCCTGAAAAGGACATCATCTTCGATCGCGCCGAGGAGCCGCTCTCGGATGCCATCGCGATCTTGCTCCAGGAGCGAGCGCGCGTCCCCGCATCACTCGATGTCCCCGAGCAAACCGATCCGATGGCAGGCATCGCCAAGACGATGGGGATCGGGCTCGCGATGCAGATGTTGAGACCTGTGCACGGGATGGAGATCGAGGACGCGGCGATCGTGCTGCTCGGGTATCAGCGTGATGGGATGCCGCCTGTCCCCGTGCAGGAGCTCGACTTCGCGCAACATCGCATGAGCGTCACGGTGTGGGGCGCGGCCATGGTCGAGCTGACCATGCTGGCGCTTAACAAGATGCCCACCTTGCTCGCCGAGGTCAGGCAACAGGCGCGAGATGAAGAGGCCGCGCGGGTTGCTGCGCAACCCGCGCCGAGCGAGCAGCTCCAGCGCGCGAGCTCCGAACTCGAGCAGACGCGCGAGGCGCTCACCGAGCTCGAGCAAGAATCCAAGATGCTTCGCAAGGATCGCCTCGAACTCGCCACACAGGTCGCGAGCCTCACGCGCTGGCTCCAACCTGCGCCCGCCTTGCCTCCAAACTTCGAGGAGTTGCTCGAGAAAGAGTTGCTCGATTCACTCGAGCAACTCTTCGACTCCGCCGCTCCGATCGTCTTCACGGGGCCGAAGGCTGCTGGCAAGACCTTCACTTCGAGCGCAGGGCACTGGCTCGAGGGGAGGGCGCCATCTCCTTGTGTGCTCTATGACGCGGCGCTGTTCGCGCCCGAGGATCATGGCCCGAACTTGCTCGGGCACGCGCGCGTGCTCCCGGAAGAGGAGTCTGACGTGCCTCCATCAGATGAGCCCGTGGTGTTCGAGGCGTGCCGTCAGGGCACGCTTATTATCCAGCGCGCCGAGTGGTTGCCTCCGGAGCTATTCGATGAATTGATCGAGCAAGCCGAGGCGTATGATGTGCGCCTCTATATTTGCTTCGATGTGCGCGATCTCCAGGGTGGCTCTCCGCTGGCCGCGACGAGCGAGGAGGCGCGCGAGATCCTCGAGCCGCGCGAGCTGCTTATCCCTGGCTTCGAGCATCGCCACGCGGTCAAGGAGATCATCATCGGCCACTGGCTTCAGGAGATCTCCTGGTTCGCGCAGCGCGACGTCGTCGACCTCTCTCCCGCAGCGTTCAAGGCGATGCTGGGGTATGATTGGCCAGGAAACCTCGATGAGCTTATCCTGACGATGGAGCGCGCGGTGCGTCATGGGCAGGGTGACTTTATCGAACTCGGCGATCTTCCCCTCGACGTCAGACGCGGGACGTTTTAAACCACGTCAATTGTTGCACGATCGACCGATTTTCAGGAGGCGCTTGACCTGAATCGCGTGTTCCACTGTGATCGATGTATCACGAGCGCACGTATGCGAGTCGTGTGAGCTGCGAGAGGCAAAGATGCGAGAGACGAATACAACCCTGACCTCGATGACAGGCAGCGCGTGCGCGCTCGTGTTAGTGACAGCCGCCGCGCTGCTGTTCACAGGTTGTCCAAACGAGAACAACCTCGAGAACAACACCGCCGTCGAGGCGCCCATCCAACAGATCGCGGTCGACTTCGATCAGAGCACAGTGATCTCCACCTCGGTCCTCCAGTTTCAACTTCGCGGCACCGAGCGCATCGTCGCGAAGTCTGTGTTGGTCGATTTCGAAGGGACGCTCGATGGTGGCGCGCCGTTTAACTGGAGCTACGCCGCCGAGACGAACGAGTTGATGGCGATGGAAGGCCCCGCGGATGCTCCCGGCGCCATGGGGGGCTTGACGCGAACCGATGGAGACACTGGCGAGTTGCTTATTGGCATTCCTGTCAGTGAAGGGCTCTGGGGAGCGATCGCGCCATCGCCAAGCGGCCAAAAGAACTTCGACGGTACGATCACCATCACGGTCGTGAACTTCTTTGACGAGGTCACCGCCGAGAGCAAGCTCGATGGGATCAAGCTCTCTTTCAAAGGGACGCTCGCGCCACAAGTCGTACAGATCCCTGGCGTCGAGGTTTACCTCGACGAGCGCATCGAGGTCGCGGGTTCTGGCTTCCTTCGACCCGAGGAGGGCGTCACCTACGCGATCGTCGATCAGGGGAAAATCACTCACAAGCAAGACAACAGCGAGCGGGACCTGAGCGGTCAGCGCATCGCGCTCGCCTGGGATGGCTCGCGCGAGCGCGCGAGGTTCCGCGTCGATCCTACCGTGATCGGTGTTCGAGAAGGGATCTTTGAGGGGAACGTGCGCTTTGTGAACGAGCTGCGCGATGGGACCGTTATCGAGGGCAACCTGCAAGAGCAGCTCACGCTCGATGTGCAGCAATCGTTTATCTCGACGCTCGCTTGCGGTGATCTCGATCCTTGCCCAGGTGGCGCGCGCGGGCAACGCATCGAGATCCGTGGCCGAGGTTTGGTGGACACACGTCAAAACGTGAGGATGACGCTTCGCTTCGACGGTGTGTTCACGCCTGACGGGGACGAGGCCACGATCGATTTCACCGGCGTCAACGCGCTCGAGCGATCGCCAGATCGTTACATCAGCGATCAGGGGGTCGAGTTGGCCGTGTGGTACTCGGTCGTCAATGATGGCGGTCGACCCTTTTTGACAGGACTCGGCGCGGTGCGAGGAACGTTTGATGGGACCATCACGCCGATCCTGAACGATGACTTTGGCGGCGTGCAGGAAGGGTTCGCCTGGCAAGGCGCGTTCCGCGTCTTGCCCACGCGCCAGGTGGTTTACCTGAAGTACCTGCCTCGCTTCTCGCGCGGGTTGGAGAAGTATGGGTTGCGCAACGTCGAGAACGAAATCCGCGCCAAGATCATGGAGGTCGCGCAGGCGCCCTACAAAGACTTCAACGTGGTGTTCGTGGACGAGCCCCCGAGTGATTTTGTCGACTACGCGACGATCGAACTTAGCGGCCCGGACCCCTATGGTCGCAACGCGTTTGGCTACGACAACTCCTTTAACGACGTCGCCAAGGACACCGACAACCTCTTCCTCGCCGACTACATCGGCGGTTGGAGCCAGGGGAGCAAGGAGGAGTTCGACAACCCGTTCGGGGGCATCTACATCGAGTCCTTCGATTACTTCAGCTACCGCCTGAGCTCGGAGCGCAACGACGGCAACCCCGTGCCCGATGCCTCTCAAGACTTCGACCGCATCCTCGGGCCGTTCATGCCATCGCTCGATGGATCGCCTGTTCGCGGGACGGAGTGGCCTGACGGTCCTCGCGCCTCGCAGATCGAGGAGGCGATTCATATGGTGGGATCGGTTATCGGAAACACGGTCGCGCACGAGGTCGGGCACTCGATGGGGATGGCCTTCGAGCCAACCGATCGCTTTAGCCCCGGCACGCGCTTCCACAACGCAAACGGCTCCGCGGATGATGGCGCGCTCATGGACTCTGGCAACGCGCGTCCGTTCAACGAGCGCGCGAATATCAATGGGGTGCCCGCGGCGACGTTCAATATGACGAACGCGAAGTACCTCGGCGAGATCTTGCCAAAGAGCAACTGAGGTGGTCATGACGAGCCGACGCATCCGCTACATCGCGTGGTTCGTCTGCGCGTTCTCCCTCACTGCGTTTATCTCTTGCAGCAGGGAACCCGACGAGGAGCAGGTTCGAGAACGACCTGTGCAGCAAATCGACGTCTCGACCTCGTTCTCCTTCGTGACCTCGACCTCCAGGATTCGATTCGACATCCCACACGACGCGCGCTTTGCTTCACAAAGCGCGGTGGTGCGTTTCTCCGGACGCCTGCTCGAAGGGGGCGACTTCACGGGAGAGTATGTCGCCATCGCGAGGCGTGATGAGGACGCGGCAAAGACCTACCTCGAACTCGACGTCTCTGCGGGCCTCTGGGCGGACATTTCGCCATCGCCGGTCGCGATCTTCCAGGGGGATATCACCATCGAGGTGCTCGACCTGTTGGGGCCGCTGGCGAGCGGCGAGATCGAGAACGCGACCATCGAGTTTGTCTCCGAACCAGAGCCTGTCGTGAGCGCGATCGAGCGCTCGGCGACCATTTATCCTGGCCAACACCTCGAAATCACCGGGCGTCATTTTTTGCGTCCTGAAGAGGGCACCACCTACGCCATCGTCGATAGCGGCAGCGTCGCGGTCGATGGCGAGGCGGAACCTCGCGATGTGAGCGGTCGGCGCGTCGCAGTTCGCTGGAGTGATTCTCGCACGAAGGCGATCCTCCCCGCGTTGCCGCAGGTGTTCGGGATTCACCCCGGTCGCTTCGAGGCGACCTTTCGGTTCGAGAGCGAGCTGCGCGGGAGCAGCGTCGCGTTAAAGGGGGAGAACCGGGTCACGTTCAGCGGTCAGATGGCCAGGCCAAAGATCTCGCGAATGAATCCTCTGAGTGGGAGCAGGAGCCAGATCGTGTCCATCGAGGGGAGGGGGTTTCTCCCGAACAACAGCGAGTCTGGTTACGGGATGTATTTGCGCTACGAGGGGGGCTTCACGCCTGACGCAGATCCCGAGCGCACGATCGACTACCGCGCACAGCGCGCCATCGAGCGCTCGCCGCTGCGCGTCGCGAGCGAGGCGCTCATCGAGCAGGATGTCTGGTACACCGTCGATCAAGACACCTTCACGCTCTCGGGTCTCGGCGCGATGCCAGGAAAGTTCGAGGGGCGCGTTATCCCGGTGCTTTTGTATGGCGCCGAGCAAGAGGTCGGGCAGGGCTTGCCGATGACTTTCCGGGTGCTGCCGACGAAGCAGATCGTGTACCTGCGGTTTCTCCCGAGCTTTTCCGAATCGCTCGAGCGATTCGGCCTCACCAACGTCGAGTCGGACATTCGCGCGCTGATCTTCGAGGTGCTGCGGCGCGATTACAATGGGATCAATATCCAGTTCGTGGACGCGCCACCGGATAACTTTCAGGACTTTATGACGATCGAGGTCGGTGGGCCTGATCCGACAGGGCAGAACCTGCTCGGCTATGACAACTCCTTTAATGGGGTGCCAAAGGATACGGGGAACCTGTTCTTGCGCGATTACCTTGGCGGATACAATCGCCAGAGCCAGGACGCCAACTACTCGCCATACGGCGGCATTTTCATCGAGAGCTTCATTGTCTTTAGCCCGGCGCTGGCAAAGGACAGCCCCGAGACGACGGTGATTTTCGACTCCATCATGGGCGAGGTGATGCCAGAGCTTGGTGGGACGCCGGTGATGGCGACAGAGTGGCCTGATGGACCTCGCGCGGACAAGATCCGGGGCGCGATCTCGTTGATCGGGCGACTCGCCGGTCACACGGCATCGCACGAGGTCGGGCACTCGCTCGGGCTACCGTTTGTCGCGGGCGAGGACCCGGAGGATGTGGTTTATCATAACGAACCACTCGACGAGGCGTTCATCATGGACGCGGGATCAGATCGCCCCTTCCAGGAGAGGGCGGAGCTTGGAGGGCAAGGCCCCGCGAAGTTTAGCCCGCGCAATCGCGCCTATCTCCAGCGTATCTTGCCGCTCGAGTGACCTCGTTGTCGCAATCCTGTTGACGTGATGGGGAGAGGGGGCTATAAACCGCCTCCCTTGCGCGGATGAAAGCGTGAAGGATGGCATGCTCCACCTCTTCGGGGCATGCCGCGTGTCTGCGGGCAGCGGTTGTCCACGGACGCGGAGAATGGATTTTCGAAGAGGCCCAACAGGAAGAAAGATGTCTTTGCATCCCGATCAGAAGAAAGAAATCGTCGACAAGTTCGCTCGCAGCGAAGGCGACACCGGCAGCCCCGAGGTCCAGATCGCGTTGCTCACTGCACGCATCAACCGCCTCCAGGAGCACTTCAAGGATCACAAGCACGATCACCACTCCTACCGTGGTCTGCTCAAGATGATCGGTCGTCGTCGTCGCCTCCAGGCTTACCTGCGTAAGATCGACGTCGAGCGCTACCGCGTGCTGATCAAGGAACTTGGTCTGCGTAAGTGATGCGCGACTGAGAGCTTCACGCTACCCACATGTTTGGATGGCGTATTCGAGAACCGCCCCTGTTTTTGCAGGGGCGGTTTTCTTTTTTGCGCGCTCGGCTGGCAATTCTCAAAGAGAACATGTAGAAGGTGCGCGTCGAGCGTGAAGGCACGCTCGGTGGTGGTTTTCCCGGTAGTCGGGGAGGTCATCGTTGAAAACATGCTCCACCATCCATGCCATCGCAGCAGTTCTCGCGAAGGTCCATGGAGTCAAGGCGACAGGTTGTCCGGAGAGCATGAGTAGTGATTGGTGATCGGGGAGCGGAGATCGGCGCTGGCAACAGGTCGACCGTCGCCCCCCGGCCACGAATCAACTCTCCTCGACTTCCTCTCTTCAAATCAGGGGCAGCGCTTGTTTGCATCGGAACCTCTCCGGGCGTCGCGAGCGTTGACAACAAGCGTCCACGAAGTGGACGTGTCGTGTGCTCCCTGATGCTCCAGATCCTTTCGAAGATCGGTTTTGCGTCGAGCCCGAAACGGTGGGCGACAAATCATGGCATCCCCATGGCGCATCATTGTATGCGCGTCGTGGTGATGCGAAGGCCACGGTTGTGTGCTCCTCTTACTCGAGCGCGCACGCACTGATTTTAAAGCGACGTGGTCTTGCAAAATTGCGTTGCGCCAGCGAGGCGCACGAAAAGGAAAAGAAGAATGGGTATCATTCGTGAAAGCGCCATGCTCGGCGACCAGGAATTCATCATCGAAACGGGGCGCATGGCGCTCCAGGCCAACGGCTCGGTGGTGGTCCAGTACGGCAAGACCCAGGTGCTCTGCACCGCGGTCGCAGGGAAGATCATCGATCTCCCTTACTTCCCGCTGACGGTGAACTACCAGGAGAACATGTGGGCCTCGGGCACCATCCCTGGCAACTACTTCCGTCGCGAGGGCCGTCCTTCGGACAAGGCGACCTTGACGAGCCGTTTGATCGACCGTCCTGTCCGCCCTCTGTTCGCAGATGGCTACGAGAACGAGACGCAGGTCATCGCGTGGGTTCTTTCGGCGGACAAGGTCAACGATCCTGATGTCCTCGGCATCACGGCAGCTTCGGCAGCGCTCATCATCAGCGACATCCCCTGGGAAGGTCCTCTCGTCGGCGTCCGCGTCGGCCGCATCGACGGCGAGTTCATCGCGAACCCGACCTTCGAGCAGCGCGAGAAGAGCGAGATGGACATCGTCGTCGCCGTCACTGACGAAGCGATCGCGATGGTCGAGGGTGAGGCTGACGAGGTCGAGCTTTCGATCATGCTCGACGCGCTCGAGTTCGCGCGTGAGGCCGCCAAGCCTCTGCTCAAGCTCCAGCACGAGATGGCGGAGAAGCTCGGCAAGGAGAAGATGAAGGTCTCTCCAAAGACGGCAAACGCGGACATCGCGGCTGCTGTCGATAAGGCAGCTCGCAAGAAGCTGACCAAGGCCGTCACCATCAAGGACAAGCTCGAGCGCTACGCCGCTGTCGACGCGCTCAAGGCCGAGATGGTCGAGAAGCTCGCCGAGAAGTTCATCGTCCAGGACGAGGACACCACGGCCAAGGAAGCTCGCAAGAAGGCCGAGGGAGAGGTCAAGGAAGCGTTCGAGTCGCTCAAGAAGAAGATCGTCCGTGGCCTGGTCGCCAAGGACAAGAAGCGCATCGACGGCCGCAGGCCCGATGAGATCCGCAACATCTCGATCGAGGTGGGTCTTATCCCATCGGCGCACGGCTCGGCGTTGTTCACCCGTGGTGAGACGCAGGCGCTCGTGACCGCGACGCTCGGTTCCGACCGTGACGCGCAGCGCGTCGAGCACCTCGAGGGTCGTCAGGAGGAGCGTCGCTTCATGCTCCACTACAACTTCCCTCCCTTCTGCGTTGGCGAAGTGAACTTCCGCATGGGCACTGGCCGCCGCGAGAAGGGCCACGGCATGTTGGCAGAGCGCGCGCTCGTGCCAGTGGTGCCAGATCTCGAGAACACCTTCCCTTACACCATCCGCGTCGTCTCGGACATCATGGGCTCGAACGGCTCGTCGTCGATGGCGTCGGTGTGTGGCGGCTCGCTCGCGATGATGGACGCAGGCATTCCTGTCACGCGCCCGACCGCTGGTATCGCCATGGGCCTTATCAAGGAAGGGGATGACCTCACTGTCCTGAGCGACATCCTCGGTGACGAGGATCACCTGGGCGACATGGACTTCAAGGTCTGCGGAACCTCCAAGGGGATCACGGCGTTCCAGCTCGACACCAAGATCGCTGGCATCACCAAGGAGACGATGACCGCTGCGTTGACGCAAGCGCGTGACGGCATCGACCACATCCTCGGCGAGATGGCCAAGGTGCTCGACACGCCTCGCGCGGAGCTCTCCGAGAACGCGCCTCGCATCACCACCGTCAAGATCCCTGGCGACACCATCGGTCTCGTCATCGGTCAGGGCGGCAAGACGATCAAGTCGATCCAAGACGCGACCAACACCACGATCAAGATCGAGGAAGAAGGCGGCATGGGCGTTGTCTCCATCAGCTCCTCGGACAAGACCTCGACCCAGCAGGTCATCGAGATCATCGAAGGTCTGACGGCAGAGCCAGAGGTTGGCAAGGTCTACCTCGGCACGGTCAAGAAGATCGTCGACTTCGGCGCCTTCATCGAGATCCTTCCTGGCAAGGACGGCCTCTGCCACATCTCGGAGCTCACCGAGGGCCGCGACAACAGCGTCCACGACGTGTTGCGCGAAGGGGACGAGTGCATGGTCACGGTGCTCGACGTCGAGCGCGGCAAGATCCGCCTCTCGCGTCGCGCAGCG
>JAYZVO010000200.1:0-14361 GCA_036155555.1 Myxococcota bacterium | reverse complement strand
CCCTCGCCCCCCCCTGTATGTTGTCTGTTGGTGACGCCACCAGCTTCTAGCGCCGCGCCGCGCCCCGGGGGGTACTCCTCGGGCACCCCCCGCGCCGGGATGCTTCGGGGAGGATCGTGATCCCGTTCTCCATCGATCCTCCGATGACATCGCTCGTGGGCACGACGCATGACGATCGTATCGCCGGGTTCGAGATCGAAATCGAAGGCTCCAGCACAACGTCCATCGCCGGAGCGCTTCGCGCCAGGGGCATCAGCATCACTCGGCGCGCCGACGGCACGACCGCATATAACGCCTTCGAGAGCGCCCCATCGGCCATCACCACGGGTGCGCAGATGCAGGGACGCGCGCTCGCTGAACAACCTCTGGCAAACTCCACCTGGGAGTTGGCCATCGAGCCAGATGTGGACCTCGGGACATTGAGCGATATCAAGATCGTGGTGCACTCCACCAACCGAGCGCAGTGATTCTTCGAGCGCTTCGGTTGTGTGAGGGAACCTCCCCTCACACAACCGAAGCGTCGGTGCCTGAGCAAAAAAATGCCGCGAAACATTTTCCCAACCTGGTGCAAGACGCCACCCAGGTCGGGAAAATGTTTCGCGGCATTTTTTTGCGCGCCGCTCAGGCGCCAGCAAACAAGAGGCTCACTTGTTTGGCTGAGGCGTCACGCGGAGGTAGGGGCGAATGACGGTGTAGCCCTTGGGGAAGAGCTTGTTCATCTGCGCCTCGTCCTGGAGCGATGGGACGATGATGACGTCCTGGCCATCCTTCCAGTTGGCGGGCGTGGCGACCTTGTGGTTATCGGTCAGCTGGAGGGCGTCGATGACGCGGATGATCTCGTCGAAGTTACGACCCGTGGCGGCAGGATAGGTCAACGTCAGGCGGACCTTCTTGTTGGGGTCGATAACAAAGACCGAGCGCACCGTGAGGGTGTTGTCGGCGTTGGGGTGGATCATGTCGTAGAGCTCGGCGACCTTGCGATCCGAGTCCGCGACGATCGGGTAATCGACCTCGGTCGATTGCGTCTCGTTGATGTCCTTGATCCAGCCGTTGTGGTCCTCGACGCTGTCGACGGAGACAGCCATCGTCTTGACGCCGCGCGCCTCGAACTGATCGCGGTATTTGGCGACCGTGCCAAGCTCGGTCGTGCAAACTGGCGTGTAGTCCTTGGGGTGCGAGAAGAGCACGACCCAGGAGTCCCCTGCCCACTCGTGAAAATCAAGCTCGCCGTGGGTGGTCTTCGCGGTGAAGTTCGGTGCGGTATCGCCAAGTCGGATCGCCATCGTTGCTCCTTGAACTCTTGAGAAAGTCGAATGCGCCAGGCGCCGGTTCATCCCAGGCGACAGGCGTGAATCGCGTGGACCTCGCCCCCGTTCGAGCCAGAGGGTCGGTCGTGAATCGGCGCCAACTATATGAACGATTTTGCAGAAGACAACCGCGGCAGATGAAGGAGCAAAAGAAAAGCGAGCGCCTGACGCGCGCCCTTCACCCGAGCATCCATGCCAGCGATCGATGCATCGAGGATACCCTGGCGCGTATCACTGGCGCGGTTTCAGGAATCTCTCGAAGGATTCGCTGTGTTGGATATTCGAATATGATAAGCTGCGCTGCGTCCCAGATTGGCAGCAAGTGTACAGTGTTCGTGCGAATGAACGATGGTTTGGTTTTCGTCGAGTAATTCGACCCAGGAGCAAGACACGTTGAGCGAAGCGAGGTTGCATAAAAGGCGCATCGCGTGCGCCCTCCTCTCCGTCCTCGTGATCCCCTCGATCGCCTGGGGATGGGGGAGCCTCTCTGAAGCCATCGATCAAATCTACGACGACACCAACTACCAACAAGACCTCCCGATCCCTCCCAAGGGATGCGATGGCGCCGACTGCACAGGCGCGCCCACCACAAACAAGGATCACTTCGCCAATGGTCGCGCCCGCGGCGCCGACAGCGACGCCGGACCAGGCTTTGGCTCTCACAGCCCAGGAAATGGATCGATCCATGGGAGCTACCCCCCTGGAGATGGAGACGGCGGAGATGGAAGCGGCGGTGGCGGTGGTGGCGGCGAATTTGCGTGGGATATCGAGCGGCAGGGCGAGCCGGGATACACCTCCGATGACGCGCTCCGCGTTTACGCACGAAATGGCGGGCAAAAGGAAATCATAGGAGGCCGCGGCGGTGGCGTGCGCTTCTCGCTCGATGGCGTGAGCGGCAGGGGCATCGGCAGTGGCGGCGGTGGCGCTGGTGGATTCCAGAGCGATGGCGAGTTTAGCATCTCTGGCTCGGGCTCCGGGTCAGGTGAGTTTGGTGTCTCGGGCGGAGGATCGGGAACAGGTAGTGGCTCTGGAAACGGCTCGGGGAGCGGTTCTGGCAGCGGCTCCGGGAATGGCAACGGCTCGGGCGGAAGCGGTGGCGCTGGTGGATCTGGCGGCTCGGGCGGAACTGGCGGAAGCGGCGGTTCAGGTGGCAGCGGAGGATCAGGCGGAAGTGGTGGTTCTGGAGGTAGCGGAGGATCGGGCGGAAGTGGTGGCTCGGGAGCATCTGGTGGAAACAGCGGAGGGAGCAACACGGCAAGCGGCGGTTCTCCCAACACGCAAAATCAGCCCGCAGGCCAGGACACCACCCAGAAGCCTACACCCAAGCAAACCACGCCGAGCCAAACCACTCCTCCCGAGGTCGATCCTCCCGATCCTGTCGAGGTCGAAGAACCCGAGATCGAGGAACAGCCCGAGACGCAGGCGAGCGACATCTTCAAAATCCTGGCGGGCACCCTCGCCATGGTCCTGATCCTCTTGCTCCTGGCAAACCTGGCAAAGCGCGTGAACAGGGCGGGCGGTTCGAGCCCGACGCAGGGCGAGGACGAGACACCCGAAGAGAGCGATCTCCTCGAGTCCTTGCGCGAGAAGACCGATGGTCGCGCCCACGACACGCTCGCCGCCGAGCTCCACTACGAAGAGGCGATCCACGCGCTCTTGCTCTCGGCGCTCACAGGCATCCTGTCAACGCAACCCGAGCTCGACACGCCGAGCCTGACGAGCCGAAAGATCCTGGCGGATGTCGTCCTCGACGAGGAGCCAAGGCGCGAGCTCGAGATCCTGATTCAAGCCGTCGAGCTCTGCATCTTCGCGAAGCGTGAAGCGAGCGCCTCGATGTACGAGCGCTGCGTGCGCGCACACGCCGAGGTATCCAGGGCGGTCGACGCCTACGTTCCGGGCGCTGATGGGGAGGTGGAGGCATGAACGAGCGACGCCAACCCTTCAAAAAACCAGCGCTGGTGCTCATCTTTGGCTACGGCGCTGTCTCCTTGCTCTTTGCCGTCTTGCTCGGGTGGTTGACCGATCCTCGCGCGGACGTCAAATCGATCGACACGGACACCTTCTCCAAGTCTGCCATCGGGCATGGCGCGCTCGCAGATTTGCTCGACGACCAGGGTTACTGGACAAAGATCTCGCGCTGGGAGAGCGGTGATGAAGCGCGCTTCGCGAGCCTCCTTATCCTGGCCGAACCTCACGTCATGCGGGGCGGCGACAAGGAGCTGCACAAGAAGATGCGCGCCACGCTCGCGGCCTCACCGCAGACCTTGCTCGTCTTGCCAAAGCGTGACGGGCTCCCCTCGGACAATAGCTGGGAAGAGGAGTGGATCGGCGCGGTGATGCATGTCCCCGAGTACGACGTGCAGTTGGTGCTCGACATGGCAAAGATCACGACGACCCCCAAGCGCGTCTGGAAGGACGCCTCCGAGGTGCAGTGGAACGCGAGCTCGACCGCGCTCGGCACGACCCCGAATATGCCTGATATGCAGTTGCTCAGGCAAAGCGCCAAGCTCGAGCCATTGATCTGGAACGAGCACGGCATCCTCTTCGCGCGCGTCAAGGATGGTGGCAGCAGCGGCGGTGAGCTCTACGTCCTCTCTGATCCTGACATCATCGCCAACCACGGGTTGCACGAGCCCGAGAACGCGACCCTCGCCATCAACATCATCGAGCGCGCCAGGCGCGCCAGAGGTCGCATCGTCATCGACGAGGTGTTGCATGGCCACGAGCAGATCCCGACGCTCTGGCAACAACTGCTCCGCTTCCCGATGGTGCTCGGCACCGCGCAGGTGGCCATCCTGCTCTTCTTCATCTTGTGGGCGGGTGTTTTGCGATTCGGTCCTGCAAGACGCGAGGAAGAGGTGCACCGACCGGGCAAGCGCTTCTTTATCGACAACACCGCGGAGCTCCTCACGCTCGGAGGCCACTCCACCTACATGCTCGAGCGTTATGTTTGGATGATGCTCGGCGAGGTCGCCTTCAAGCTCAACGCACCATCGCACCTGGAGAAGACGCAGTTGGTGGTGTGGTTGCAGCAACAGGCAGATCGCAAGGGGGTCGAGATCGACCTGCACAAGCTCACACAGACGGTCATGATCATGACGGTCGAAGAAAAGCGCGTGCGGCCGCAGCGGCTGCTCGTGCTCGCGCGCCAAACCTACCGCTTTCACAAGGCGATGATCGATGAATCTTGAACAACTCCAACAGGTCAACAACAGCATCCGCGCCGGGATCGAGCGCGTGGTCGTCGGCCAGGAGGAAGCCGTCACGCTCCTGCTCGTCTCCCTGCTCGCCGAGGGGCACATCCTCTTTGAAGGTGTGCCGGGGACGGCAAAGACGCTGCTCGCGCGCACCTTCGCCAAGCTCGTCTCGTTGACCTTCAAGCGCATCCAGTTCACGCCCGACCTGTTGCCGGGTGATTTGCTCGGCACCAACCTGTTCGACTTCTCGACCAGTGAGTTCAAGCTGACGCGAGGTCCGATCTTCACCGAGCTGTTGCTCGCGGACGAGATCAACCGCACGCCGCCAAAGACGCAGGCCGCCTTGCTCGAGGCGATGCAGGAGCGCCGCGTCACCATCGACGGCGAGACGCATGATCTCGGCGAGGGCTTCATGGTCGTCGCCACGCAAAACCCGCTCGAGCAAGAGGGCACGTATCCGCTGCCCGAGGCACAGCTCGACCGCTTCCTCTTCAAGGTCATCGTGGGCTATCCCACGCGTGATCAGGAGCGCGCGTTGGTCCGAAGGCATGGACACTCGGGCGGGATGCCGGAGCTCGACGAGTTCGATCTTCGCCCGGTGGTCGACCTCGAGATCATCTCGGCGGCGAGGAAGCTCGTGCGCCAGATCGAACTGAGCGACCCGATGATCGACTACATCGTGGACATCATCCGCGCCACGCGATCGCACCCCTCGTTGATGTCAGGCGCCTCGCCGCGCGCCTGCAACATGCTCGCGACCGCATCGCGCGCTTACGCGGCGCTGCATGGTCGCGCCTACGTGATCCCGGATGATGTCCAGGCATTGATCGGCCCGGCCATCGCGCACCGATTGATGCTGTCGCCCGCCGCTGAGATCGATGGAGAGACCGGCGTCCAGATCTTGACGCGCATTGTCCAGGAGACGCCAGCGCCGCGCTAACCCACGAAGCACTCGAGCAAAAGAAGAGGAGAACGCACTTGTCGCAGCTACGCCCCACACGAAATTACCTGCTCGCCATGCTGGCAGGACTCCCCGTATCACTCGGGGTGATTTTCCACGCCGACTTTTGGATGGCGTGGGTGGGGTATGTGGCGCTTGTCTTCTTGCTCGGCGGGCTGGACGTGATCCTCGCGCTCTCCAGGAAGCAAATGAAGGTCGCGGTCGAAGCGCCGCGCATCTTGCACCTCGGAGAACCCGCAAAGATCGACCTGACGCTCGAGGCGCCAGGTTGGCGCGCGAAGACACCGGTGGAGGCAAACGTCGAGGTCGACGGAGCTGTGCGCCCGGTGCCGATCACTCAGCTCCGGTTCGATGGCGCAGGGAGCGCATTCTGTGAGCTCGAGCTCGAGCCAGAGCGCCGAGGCACCTTCGAGGTCGGCAAGATCCACCTGCGATGGCCCGGACCGATGGGACTGTTCACGCAGACGACGAGCGTCGATGTTGACCGCGAGGTCTCGGTCGTCCCGAACATCATCGCGGTGCGGCGCGCGGCGATCCGTCTGGCGAGCCACAACACGTTCCTGCACGGCATGAAGCAGCAGAAGTTTATCGGGGATGGCACCGAGTTCGACGCGCTGCGCGAGTACATCCCAGGGTTAAACATCCGCGACATCAACTGGCGCGCGAGCGCGCGTCACAGGAAGTTGCTCTGTCGCGAGAACCGATGCGAGCGAAATCACCGCGTCGTCCTGGCCATCGACACCGGGCACCTGATGCGCGAGCCGCTCGAGGGTGTCCCGAAGCTCGACCACGCCATCAACGTCGGGCTCTTGCTCGGCTACATGTCGCTCAAGGTCGGCGATCAGGTCGGGATGTTTGGCTTTGACTCCGAACCGCGTGGTTACCTCGAACCTCAGCCGGGCGTGCGCACGATGCAGCGGTTGCTCGAGCAGAGCGCGCGGATGGAGTACTCCACGCACGAGACAAACTTCACGCTGGCGCTCGCTGACCTGGCGAACAAGCTGCGCAGACGCGCCATCGTCGTGGTCTTGACGGACTTCAATGATCCGATCGGCGCGGAGCTGATGGTCGAGAACCTCACCTGGTTGGCAAAGCGCCACCTGGTGATCTTTGCCGCCATCCGCGACCCGACGCTCGACGAGATCGCCAACAGCGACCCGGAATCACTCGAGGCGGTCAACCGCGCGGTGGTCGCCGGTGATATGCGACGCGACCGCGAGATCGTGATCACGAAGCTTCGCAGGCGCGGGATCTTTTGCATCGACGGCGCGCCCAGCGAGATCTCGGTGGAGTTGATCAACCGCTACCTCGAGATCCACCGGAGGGAGTTGGTATGAGCCAGCAAACGCCAAAGAGCGTCCTCTTCCGACGCGAGCGCGAGGGGACATGGTTCGAGCTCGAGTCGATCGTGGACAAGATCGAAGCACAGGGCATCGGCGCCGCGAGCGCCGAGGAACTTAGCCGCCTGCCACACCTCTACCGCGCGACCCTCTCGTCATTGAGTGTGGCGCGCACCATCTCGCTCGATCGCAACCTGTTGGCCTACCTCGAGGCGCTCTGTTCGCGCGCATACTTCTGCGTCTACACCACGCGCCGAAAGCCATGGCAGGTCTTCCTCGAGTTCTTCACGCACCAGTTCCCGCTGGCGATCTTTGCGATGCGCTGGCACCTGCTCGTGGCGACAGCGATCATGTCGTTGGGGGTCCTGGCGGCGATGGGAATGGTGCTCGACGAGCCCGAGATGTTCCACGCGTTTGTCTCCAAGGCATACGCCAGCGGTCGCGGCCCGGAGAGCACGACCGAGGAATTGCGCGCGGTGCTCTTTGACGGCGCGCAGTTCTCGGGGAGCGAGCTCGGGAACTTCGCGAGCTTTCTGATGACGCACAACGCGCGAATCGGGTTGCTCTGTTTCATGTTGGGGATCGTCTTTGGCGTCCCGGTGATTTACCTGCTCTTTCAAAACGGCGCGGTGCTCGGCGCGTTCTCCGCGCTCTATGTCTCGCGCGATCTTGGCGTCGAGCTCTACTCCTGGCTGCTGCCACATGGAATCACCGAGATCCTGGCGGTGCTTGTCTGCGGCGCGGCAGGGCTCTACATCGCAGAATCAGTGGTCTTCCCCGGTGAGCACTCGAGGCTTGGCAACCTCGCCAGACGAGGAAAGATCGCTGGCGCGGTCGCGCTCGGGGCGGTGTTGATGTTTGTCATCGCGGGATTGATCGAGGGGATCTTTAGACAGACGGTGCAGAGCATCTCGGTGCGTTACACGGTGGCCACAGGGACGGCAATCTTTTGGATGCTTTACCTGGGTGTTTGGGGATCGCTCGTCGGAAGAACTCGCCGCGAGGAGTTGCCATGAGCCAGGCGCCGACCTCGCTTATCGAAGAGCCAAAGCTTCCAGGGAACATGCGCCGCGTGGTGACACCCGAGGGTGTCCCGCTGCATATGACGCTCGCGCCTGTGTCATCGCGCGCGATGGCGTTTTTTGTCGATATGTGCGTGATCCTGGCGATGTTGGTCGGGGTGATGGTGATCGCGGCGCTCGTGGCTTCGGTCTCTGCGGTCGAGGAGTGGGCCGAGATCATCGCGACGCTCAGCCTGTTCCTGTTGCGCAACTTCTACTTCACCTTCTTCGAGCTTCGTTGGAGGGGACAGACGCCGGGCAAGAAGCTCGCGAAGTTGCGAGTGGTGGATGGGCGCGGTGGCTCGCTGGTGCCGAGTCAGATCCTCGTGCGCAACCTCACGCGTGAGATCGAGTTATTCTTGCCGATCGTGATCCTGTTCGCGCCGGATCAATTCTGGCCCGGCGCCCCATTCGCCGCGCAGTTCTTCGCCGCGTCATGGTCGCTGCTCTTGCTGGTGATGCCATTTCTAAACAGCGATCGCCTGCGCATCGGGGATCTGATGGGCGGGACGATGGTGATGACCCAGCCCAAGGTCTACCTCTACGAAGACGTGGGGCGCGCGAACCCCTGGAACAGACGCATCAAGAGCTTCAACTTCTCGAGCGCACAGCTCGACATGTATGGCGTCTACGAGCTCCAGGTGCTCGAGAGCTTCTTGCGCCAGAGCCCCACGATCTTTGCCATGGAAGCGGTCGCAGAGAAAATCACGGTCAAGATCGGGTGGCAGGAAGACAACTGGCGCGCTGACCCCAGAGGATTCTTGCAAGACTTCTACGAGGCGCTGCGCAACCGCCGCGAGCAGCGGATGCTGTTTGGAGACGTGCAGCAGACCAAGAAGGAAGGCACCTTGCAGAGTGGGTCGGAGCGTGATGGAGGCAGCGTGAGCTGAGGCAGGATACATCCTGTATTCCACTGCTCCTATCTCACATGATCGCCGAGGCTCGCTCGTGCGTACATGTGGTGAGCAAAGCCACGTGCGCGCGTCCTATAGAAAAACGAGGTGGGGCAGAGTTTGCCATGGTTCTGATGACAGCGCTCGTAGAGCGATGTATGCTCCTGACAAACAAGAAAAGCACGGACTCTTTGAATAAAGATGTTACGCCCGCCGTCTAATGCGGCACATTTCCATCAAACGTCCTATACTCAGGGACTTACAAAGGCATTTTATCCAATGACAAATCGTTCTCGCATCGCGCTCACGCTCATCACGACGCTCTCTCTTTGCTTGCTCGCGCCGTTGACAGCCTCTGCTCAAGACACGCCGAGCGGCGGCGGCGGTGGTGCTGGTGGTTTCCTCTCGACCTCCTCCACGACCACGGGACCGACGACAACCCTCGGCCTGACCATCGGTGGTATCGTCCTCGCCGTGCGCAGCTCCAAGAGCAAGCAAACCGCGCTGGCATACTACCTCGATGACAACCGCCCCGAGGTCCAGCAAACCCTCGCGCTCGGCCACGGCGGCGCATCGGACGACCTCGCCGCCTACTTCTCGACCTACGCCGTCGAGCTCGACCAGCAGACCTGGCAAAAGATCCTCCGCGAGAACCAAAAAGAGCTCAACGCGATCCTCGCCAAGAAGGGCAAGCTCGAGATCGAGGATGCCGCGCGCTTCGAGACCGTGATCTTCACCGCGCTCGCCGAGCGCGGCTTGCTCGCACAGGACGCAGGCTGAACGTCCGCGATCGGTGACAAGAAAGAGAAGAAGGGCAAGGGTTCGCGATGAATCCTTGCCCTTCTTCTCTTTCTTGTTCGCCTCGACTCAGGCAGCGAGCAGCTCGTCGAGCTCGCCGCTCTCGATCAGTTTGGCGAGCTCGGATGCGCCGCCCACGAGTGTCCCGTTGACAAAGACCATCGGGAGCGTGGGCCACCCCGACCACATCTTGAGCCGAAGGCGCTGCTTCCATGCGCTCAGGTAGCTCCCATACTCGAGGTAGGTGAACTCCTTGCCTGCGGCCTGGAGCGACTTGCGCGCCTTCTTGCAGAAGGGGTTCTGCGCCATCCCCACCACCACGATCGCGTCACGCGCGACGGCTGTCGTCACCTCGTCGAGGATATCCTTGTGAAAACCCTCGATGGTGCCACGCGCGCCAGAGTGAATCGAATCCCATCCCAAAACTTCACGGCTCATCGCCTCTCCTTAAACTGCCGCAAGCAACCTGCGGTAACCTCAATGCCATATGCCCCAAACAGTGGTTTGGTGCAACGAATCCTCGGCATCCCCGCGCGAGGGTCAAACTCATCCTTGAAAACAGCATGAAAAGTGGGTAGTTAACCGGGTCCAGACCCCGAGTTACCTCGCAAAGTGTCCGAAAAACTGTGACCTTCCCATGCGTTGTAAACTCTAACGACTGAAGTACAAATCGGGGATTGCCTTGAGATGGGCTCGACACGGCGCACGTCGTATATGTCTTGGCGTGTGGTCTCGCCCCGCATTCGCACATAGTGGAGATACTTGAATGATGAAACGGTTCGCCATGATCCTGTCAGGGTGGATGATCCTGACCGCAACGCTTTTGACGAGCGCACCTGCGGATGCTCAGATCATCCGCAGCTTCTCGTCGCGCTTTAGCCGCAACTCCCCCGGTGATATCGAGCTCGTGGGGAACAGCGTGATGACCTGTCCCAGCGCGGGGCCCGATTGCACGGCGGTTCGTGATGGAACGATCTCGATCGGTGACATCACCAACAACAACGCCCACGTGATGACTTACATCGACGTGGATAACGACCCGAACACGTTCAACTCGAGCTCGGCGACGATCGCGCTCCCCTTGAACGCGACCGTGCTCTGGGCGGGCCTCTACTGGGGCGGACGTACGGCACAGGGTGTCGGCGGCGCCGCTGCTCCTGACACCAGCAAGACAGGTCAGGTGCTCCTCAAGACCCCCACGACCAACGGCTACGTCACCATCAACAGCTCGCAATGTGATGACGCCACCGGCGAAGGGGACCCGACCATCACCACTGGCGTCTACCAGTGCTTTGCCGAGGTCACCTCGCGGTTGCCATCGATCGGCGATGGCGTCTACACGGTGGCCAACGTGCAATCAGGCACAGGTAATAACCGCTTCGCAGGTTGGGGCCTCGTAGTTGTCTACGAAGACCCCTCGCAACCTCTGCGCAACCTCGTGGTCTATGACGGCTTCGGGCTCGTGTTCAGCGACCAGATGATGGGTTCGGTCAACATCAACCTGAGCGGCTTCCGCTCGCCAGCGACCGGTGACATCATCACGCGCATCGGCGCCATCAGCTACGAGGGCGATCGCGGCGCAGCTGGCGACAGCTTCCGCGTCAACGGCACCGCCGTCGGCGATGCGTTCAATGACTCGGCGAACTTCTTCAACGCGGGCCTCTCGCAACTTGGCTCCGAGTTCACCAGCCGCAGCCCCTCTTACTTCAACAACTTCGGGTTCGACCTGAAGACAGTCGAAGTGACCAACCTTCTGGCCAACAACTCGACCACCGCGACGCTCAAGCTCGACACCTCCGGGGATAACTACTTCCCTGGCGTCGTCACCTTCGGCACGACGCTGTATGCGCCCGACGTCAAGGTCTTCAAAGAAGTCGAAGACATCAACGGCGGTGACGTCGTCGCCGGAGACATCCTCGAGTACACCATCACCGTCAGCAACGATGGTCAGGATGGCGCGCTCGATGTCACCTTGCTCGACGTGATCCCACGCAACACGACCTACGTCCCGGGCAGCGGGTTGGTCGACAACTCGACCAGGACCGACAGCCTCGATGGCGACAACTACACCTTCGACAGCCCTTCGGACACGCTGACGGTTCGCCTCGGCACGGGCGCGAGCAACAACTCTGGTGGACGCCTCGGACCAGGCGCGTCGACCGTCGTGGTGTTCCAGGTTCGCATCGACGAGATCCTCACCGCAGGTGCCAGGGTCGAGAACCAGGCGCTCGTGAACTTCACCACCGAGACGCTCAACATCCCGAGCAACGCGCTCTCCGATGGCGATCCTCTCTCTCCCGGCTCCGATGGCACCGTGATCATCGTCGACGAGGGAACCGGCGCGGTCACCATCACCAACCCAGGCGATGGCGCATCGACGCTCAACCGTCGCCCCACCATCTCGGGTACGGCGACGCCAAACTCGCAGCTCACGCTCGATATCAATGGCATGACCGTCACTGTTCCCGTCGATAACAACGGCAACTGGTCTTACACCCCCACGAGCGACCTCCCGCTCGGCTCGAACACCGTCACGGCGACGGTCCAGGGCACCAGCGTCTCCGACAGCGTGACCTTCACCGTCGAAGACAGCGGCGTCGAGATCACCTCGCCGACCGATGGTCAGGTCACCGACGTGCGCCCCACCATCACGGGCAAGGCAACTCCTGGCGCGACCGTCGAGCTCACGCTCGGCGATGGCACCACCGTCACCGTCACCGCAGACGCGAACGGCGACTGGTCCCACACGCCAACGAGCGATCAGCCGCTCGGGTCGAACACCGTCACGGCGACGATCCCAGGCGCGAACGCGATGGACTCGGTGACCTTCACCGTCTCCAACGATGAGGTCGCGATCACATCGCCCACAGACAATGCCACCGTCACCACGGACATGCCGACCATCACAGGGACCGCGAACCCTGGCGCGCAGGTCGAGATCGTCATCAACGGCGGTCAGGTCGTCACCGTCACCGCAGATGAGAACGGCAACTGGAGCTACACGCCAGCAAACGGCCTCCAGGACGGCGTCAACACCGTCGAGGTCACCAACGGCGAGGCCAGTGATTCCGTGACCTTCACGGTCGACACCTCTGGTGGTGCGAACAATGGGACGAACAACGGGACAAACAACGGCACCAACAACCCGCCAAACAATGGCGCGAACAATGGCAACGGCACCGACCCGATGGTCACCATCATCACCCCAGAAGATGGCTCCACGACGGGCAACCCACCCACGATCACCGGCACGGCAAACCCTGGCGCGACCATCGTGATCAGCGCCAACGGCGAGCCGATCGGCGTGGTCACGGCGGACGAGAACGGCAACTGGAGCTACACACCAGAGGAGCCGCTTCCTCCGGGTGGCTACATCATCGAAGCCTCCAACGGCGGCGTCACCGATTCGGTCGAGGTCACGCTCGGGTTCGCAGCGGGCAAGATCGCTCGCGGCGGCGCATGCTCGAGCACGCCAAACCAACAGGGCGCGCCGCTCGGGCCGCTCGGTCTGATGCTTTTGGTGTTGGGAGGACTTGGTTTTTTTGGCCAACGCCGTCGCGCGATCCTCGCGACGGCGGCGATGGCACTCGCCACGGCAACGCTCGTCGCACCCGCTGAGGCACAGGCACAGCAAGAGCTGACCTCTTTCCAGGTCGAGCACTTCGAGCCGCTGCCAACGCAAACCAAGAACGTGATGAACATCTCGAGTTCGAAGACGCTCCGCCACCTGGAGCCAAGCTTTGGCTTGATGATGCACCTGGTCAACGACCCGATCCAGCTCTCGGACCCTGATGGCTCCGACGCCGAGAAGGTGATCCGCAATCAGTTCAAGTCCGAACTCAGCGCCGCGCTCGGCCTGTTCGACCTGGCAGAGATCGGCCTCGTCGCGCCAGTGATTCTCTACCAAAACGGCGATGACCTCGCCTCGTTCGGGCGCTCCGGCGAGACGATCAACACGCTCGCTGTGGCCGACTTCCGCGTCATCCCCAAGGTCACCATCCTGCCCGCGAAGAACGGCGGGCTCGGTGTGGCGGCCTTGATCCCGATGTACGTCCCCATCGGCGACGAGGGCTCGTTTAACTCGGATGGGAAGTTCCGCCTCGAGCCAAGGCTCGTCGTCGACTGGAGCACCCCGAAGGGACTGCTCGTCTCGGCCAACGTGGCCTACCAGTTGTTGCGCGGTGAGCGCGCGGTCTACAACTTCACCAACGACGACATCTTGCGTTGGGGCCTCGGCACAAGGATTCCGATCCCTGTGGTCGATCGCCTCGCTGTCACTGGCTCGGTCTTTGGCAACATCTCCTTCCAGGAAGCGCAAGAGATCCAGGGCGTCGATCCTGACGAGCTCAACAAATCGCGCCCCATCGAGATGCTCGGCGCGATCGAGTACGGCATCACCCGCACGATCGTCGCATCGCTCGGTGGCGGCGCTGGCGTGACGCAAGGCGTCGGCGCGCCAGACTTTCGCGTCGTCGGCGGCATCGGCTACGCGCCTGCGCCTGCGCAAGACTCTCCAGCGCCCGGCCCTGGTGACACCGATGGCGATGGCATCCTCGATGACGTGGACGCCTGCCCCGCAGAACCAGAAGACTTCGACAAGTTCGAGGACGAGGATGGCTGCCCCGACTACGACAACGATCAGGACACGATCCTGGATGTCGACGACAAGTGCCCGCTCGAGCCCGAGGACTTCGATCAGTGGCAGTACGAGGACTGTTGACCCGAGCCAGACAACGACGATGACGTCTTGCTCGACATACTCGACAATTGACCCAACGAGCACGACGACTTAGAAGACAACTAA